>DASYYI010000364.1:0-3555 GCA_035933995.1 Candidatus Acidiferrales bacterium
TCTTCCATCTTCTTGACCAAGTCCGACGCTTCGAGGAGCGTCAGGCCTTTGATTTCGTCCAGTATCGATTCCACTTTGCTCGCCATTGCTTTTTCCTATCCTCCGTAAAGAAATTAAGAAACTCTATTGCGAACTATTCCGGTTGCGCCGCGGGGGCAGGCGTTTCCGCGCCGCCGCCCGAACCGAACTTGTTGGCCTTCACTGCCTCGCTGGTCACCACCGCCAGGTTGCGTGGCACAGCCGCCATCACCGAAGCTAGCCGCTGCGCGGGAGCGTTGAGCAGGAACATCACTTTGCTGATCAGCTCTTCCTTGCTCGGCAATTGCGCCAGATGCTGGATTTCCTCGATCGAAACGACGCGGCCCTCCACCCAGCCCGCGCGGAACTTGAATGCCGGAACGTCTTTCGCGACTTTCGTCAGCACTTTTGCAAGCGCGACCGGATCCGCGGTGGTGTAGGCAATCGAATTCGTTCCTGCAAGATTCTTGAGCAGTTTCTCGGCAGGCGTGCCAGTGCCCGCGCGCTCTGCGATGGTGTTCTTCACCACTTCGTAATGCCCGCCCGCTTTCTCGACCGCGCGGCGAAGCTGCGTGTCCTGCTCGACGGTGATGCCCTGGAACGTCGAAAGAATCACGCTCGATACGTTCGCCAGCTCCGCGCGAAGCGAATCGGCTTTCACCACCTTCTCCGCTTTCTTCATGCCCATGCCAGGCTCCTTCGAATTCCGCTACGCTGCGGCTGCGGCTTCCACTTCCGCGTGGTCGATCAAAATCCCCGGCCCCATAGTGGAAGTGAGCGTGACGCGCCGGATGTACTTGCCTTTGGCCGTGGCTGGTTTCGCTTTCGATACCGCTCCGAGCAGCGCCAGCGCATTCTCCGCAAGCTTCTCCGCGGTGAAACTAATTTTCCCAACGGGCGAGTGAATGATTCCCGTTTTGTCCAGACGGAACTCCACTTTCCCGGCCTTGATTTCTTGAACGGCTTTCGCGATGTCGAATGTCACGGTGCCCGTTTTCGGATTCGGCATCAAGCCGCGCGGGCCAAGCACTTTGCCCAACCGGCCAGCCGACTTCATCATGTCCGGAGTGGCAATCACGGCGTCGTAATCCGTCCAGCCGCCCTGAATTTTCACGACCATGTCTTCGCCGCCGACGAAATCCGCGCCCGCTTCCTGCGCTTCCTTCACTTTTTCGCCCGTGGCGATCACCAGCACGCGCTTCGATTTGCCGAGCCCGTTCGGCAGCACCACCGTGCCACGCACCATTTGGTCCGACTGCTTCGGATCCACGCCCAGATTGATCGACAGCTCGACTGTCTCGTCGAACTTGACGAAATGCGCCTTTTTCAAAAGCGCCGCAGCCTCGCCGAGCTTGTACGCGCGCGCTTCCACCAACTTGCGCGCCTTTTCGATATTCTTTCCGCCTGCCTTACCCATTGCGTTCTCCTGCCCTTCGTTCTGTATCGCGTGCTTCTGTTCCTCGCGCTACTATCCTTCGACTTCGATGCCCATATTGCGCGCCGTGCCCATCACTGTGCGGACCGCGGACTCCAGATTCGTCGTGTTCAGATCGACCAGCTTGGTCTTCGCGATGTCTTCCACTTGCTTGCGTGTGACCTTCGCCACTTTCGTGCGATTCGGCTCGGGCGAACCTTTCACGATTCCCGCGGCGCGCTTCAGTAGTTCTGACGCCGGCGGCGTCTTGGTGATAAACGTAAACGTGCGATCGCTGTAAATCGTCACCAGAACCGGAATGATCATTCCCTCCGGTTCTTTGTTGGTTTTCGCGTTGAACTGCTTGCAAAAATCCATGATGTTGACGCCCTGCGGACCCAGCGCCGTGCCCACGGGCGGCGCAGGCGTAGCTTTCGCCGCCGGCAATTGCAATTTCACCGTTGCTTGGACTTTCTTTGCCATCTTGACTCCCTATGCGACTAAAAAACGAGCCGCTGCGCCCCCGCTAGGCAACCTTCTCAACTTGCGCGAAATCCAGCTCCACCGGCGTCGAGCGCCCGAAAATCGTCACGCTGACTTTCAGCGTGCTGCGGTCGGAATTCACTTCCTCGACCACCCCTGTGAAATTCGCAAACGGCCCATCGACGATACGCACCGACTCGTTGCGGTCAAACGTCAGCTTCGGCCGCGGCTTTTCCGCCGTCGTCGTCGCGCGATTCAAAATGTTTTCGACTTCTTCGTCGCTGAGCGGCGTGGGCGTCTGCCCGGAGCCGACGAAGCCCGTGACCCGCGGCGTGGAACGCACGACGTGCCATGTGTAGTCGTCCATATCCATCTCGACCAGCAAGTAGCCCGGATAGCACATCCGCGGCGAAACAATTTTCTTGCCGCCGCGCACCTCAACCACCGATTCCGTCGGAATGATCATCCGGCCGATTTTGTCCTGCAAACCGAAAGCGGCCACGCGCCCTTCGAGACTTTCCTTGACCTTTTTCTCAAAGCCCGAGTATGTGTGGACGATGAACCACTGCTTCGCCATGCTGCTTCCTTGTTGTTCTGTGTCGTTCAATGTTTGAAGTAATTCAGAACCATCGTTATCAGGTAGTAGAACGTCGTGTCCGTCAAAAAGAAAAACACGCCGAAGAATGCCACGGTTACGATCACCACGCCGGTCATCGAAATCACATCCTGCCGCGACGGCCACACGACCTTGGACATCTCCGAGCGAACATCGTGGAAAAACGCCTTCCACCGCCGAGGATACTCGCCGAACTTGCCGAACGCTGAGGCGACAGCATTCCCGCCACCACCGCCGCCGCGACTTCCCTCTTCCTTGATCTTCAGCGCCTCTGTCATCAGTATCGTTCCGCCCCGCGAATCCCTTACCGCCGTATCGCTTCCAGCCTGCTCCCGCCGCTGCTCAAAAAACTGGCAGGGGAGGAGGGATTTGAACCCCCACATCCGGTTTTGGAGACCGGCGGTCTACCGTTGAACCTACTCCCCTGAATCGCAAGCCCTCGGCTTGCGATTCACCCTGAGGGCCGGTGCTTTATTGGCCCGAAGGGTTAGTTTCAATCTCCGCCCGATTTTTCCGACCCCTTCGACGCCAAACACCGGCGTCTCAGGGCTTGCCGGCGAGTCTCTGAATGCCGAGCCTTCGGCTCGGCATTCACCCTGAGGGCCGCCGTTTTATCGGCCCGAAGGGTTCATTCTCAATCTCCGCCTGCTTCGGTACCGTTGAAGCGCCGCTCGCCAGCGCCAACTTCTTTTCTCTTCGCCAACCCTTTATTTCTCTCTCGCGCTGCCGCGCCGAAAGCTGATTTGGATGCCCTTCGCTCCATAGCAGCTCTACTGGTCTTCGCTTCGCCGTAAATATCGCGCCGCGCCCCTGATTGTGTTCTCGGACCCGATCCTTAACGTCCGTCGCGACGCCAACATACAGTGAACCGTCGCAGCACTTCACCATGTAACAGAACCAATCGCGTTCTTGCGCAGCCATAACACCGAAAAGCCGTCAGCTACTTTGTTTCCTTGTGCGGCGTGTGCTTCCGGCACGTATTGCAAAACTTCGACGTCTCGAGCCGCTCCTGATGCTTCTTGCG
>DASYYI010000366.1:0-8162 GCA_035933995.1 Candidatus Acidiferrales bacterium
AGTCGCGCCCTGGCCCAATTCTCCCAGACGAAAGGGCAACTCGAATTCGTGGCACAGGTCCGCAAGACGTTCGAGTTCGCCCGTACTCGCGGCGCTCAGGAAAATTTGTTCAGCGGCGTTCAACCGCCCTTTCAGTTCGGCCATGAACGCCGGAACATTCCCGTGGTATCGCGTGGTTGGGCGCGTTGGCAGAGTAAACTGAGACTCGGCGGTTTTTTCCACCGCGAGTTGCTCGAGACCAAAGAGCGCGACGGCCTGCTTGGCGCTCTGCCATTCCGCATCGTTGAGGATGTACCTATCCGGAGACGCGGCGTCCGCCTCCTCGGCTGCAGCTTCCGCGAATCGCGCGCGATATTTCTCGAGTGCTGCTTGGAGCGCGGCGGGTTCATCTTCAATGACCAGAACATTGTCGCGCAGCCGAAGCAGATTCGATTCGCGGCGCTCCGTGAGGAACGCGTGGAATTCCCAGCCGGGGAAAAATCCCGCTGGGACGTCGGATTCTCGCCGTTCTGAACCTTCGTGGCCCGCAATCACAGGCGCGCGGAGGCGTTCGAGCTGTTCCGCGCTGCGCGGCGAATCCGTCAGCGGAAGCAGCGTGATTCGCTCCACGGGGCTTGTCGAACGCTGCGTGTCCGTATCGAATTCGCGCAACGATTCCAAAGTATCGCCAAGAAGCTCGAGACGCACGGGGCGTTCCGCCTCAGGCGGAAACACGTCGAGGATTCCTCCGCGCACGGCGAATTGCCCGGGCATCTCGACGGTTTCTACCGGCTCGTAGCCAACGCTCGAAAGATGCGCGAGCAATTCTTCGCGAGGCACGTCTTCGCCGCGCGCCAGCGCCAGGGCCAGGCTCCGATAATATTGCGGCTCACGAAGCCGAAGAACCGCGGCTGAGATCGGCGCTATGATCAAATCTGCTTCGCCGCTCGTCAAACGCCACAGCGCCGCCGCACGCGCCTCGGAAATTTCCGGATGGGGCGACTGATGATCGTAAGGCAAAACTTCGTGCGAAGGCAGCACCGTCACTTGCGCGTTCGCTCGGCCCAGAGCGCGAAGGAAATAAAGTGTCAACGCCTCGAAATCGTCGGCCTTCTGATTCGATTCAACAAGGAAAATCGTCTGCTTCGAAAGCGACTGTACCGCGAGCGCAACAAGCAGTGCCTTCGCGGGATCGGTCAGGCCACTCAGCACCACTTCGGGCGCGCCGCGTCGCAGACGGTCAAAACATTCTTCAACGGCTTGCTGGCGTCCCACGCGGGAAAGCAGCTCGCCGACCAGAGGCAGAATCATGATGGAATTTTCAAAATGCTCTCAATGATTGCAGAAGTGGAATAGCGCGGCTCGAGCGGAATCGACACCACGCGGCCGCCCGCCGCTTCGACTTCCTCACGCCCAACAATTTCATCCGCGCCCCAGTCGCTTCCCTTCACCAGCACATCGGGCAGTACGCGCGCAATGATCTCCCGCGGCGTGGGTTCGTCGAACACCACAACGTAATCGACCGCCGCCAGCGCCGCCGCGATTTCCGCGCGCTCGTCTTCGGGAATGATTGGCCGATTCGCGCCTTTATTTTCCCTCACGCTGCGATCGCTATTCAGCGCCAGCACTAGCACGTCGCCCAGTCCTCGCGCCGCTTCGAGCAGCCGCACGTGCCCCGGATGCAGCAGGTCGTAGCATCCGTTCGTGAACACCACGCGCTTTCCCGCGCGCTTCGCCTCCGCCAACCGCCGCATCAATTCATCTTGCCCCACCACCTTCCCCAATTTTCGTCCTCCGCCCTGCAATTCCGTGCCGCTCTACGCCGCTCCCTTATCGAGTCGCGCCATAAAAAAATTGTGCGTCATTCCGCCTGCCCTGAGCCTCTCCGCGAAGGGAGAGCCACGCGACGAGCCTGCCTGGCCGCAGGCAGGGGATCTGCTTTTCCCTTACGCCTGTCACCGCGAAGGCGCGCCCTTTGACTTCCGAGGAATCTGCATCTCCCTCCAGGTCGTATCATCCCGAGGAGCCACGCGACGAGGAATCTGCTTCTTCCTAGCATCTAAATTTTAGCACGCGCGGCATGTTGAGAGCCGGTGTGCTTGCAGCCAGTCGAATGCTGCCCGGCACCGGCACATGGAAACGCGGCAAGGCACGAACGGGCCGCTTGCGATTGATGTTATACTCCAATCTTGGCACGAGGCGACCCCTTCCATTGCACTGGTGAAAACCGAATGAAAGAAATTGCCATAGTTGGCGGAGGACCTGCCGGTGCTCTGTGCGGCGAAAAGCTCGCAGCGGCGGGCTTCAACGTCACTCTCTTTGACGAGCATCTCGCATGGGAAAAACCGTGCGGCGGCGGCCTTACCCACAAGGCCATCGAGAAATATCCCTTTCTGCTGAGCGGCCCGCAAGCCAAGAAAGAAATCCGCACCGCGGAATTGATTTCCAGCAAGGGCCATCGAGCCCGTTTCGAAATGTCGCGCCCGATTGTGATTTATTCCCGCGCCGTGCTCAATGGATTGCTCCTCGACCGCGCCACAGCGGCCGGTTGTGAGACCGTACACGCGCGCGTCACGCAGGTCGAAACCGGAGCGCAAAACAGCGCCGACCGCGTCACGCTCACCGCCGGCGGCCAAGAGCACTCGGCGGACTTCGTGGTGCTCGCGGCCGGCGCGCGAAACCAGTTGCTGCCGGACACCACTCCTCTTCGTCCACAGGACCTGGAAGTGACGCTCGGTTATTTCATTCCCGCGCAAGAGGAAACCGTCAAAATCAAATTCCTCGACCGCATGAACGGCTATCTGTGGTCCTTCCCGCGCACGGATCATTTATCGGTTGGAATCTGCGCGACCATGGCGAAGTACACAACGTCGAAATTGCGCCAGCTTCTCGACGATTTCGTTTGCAAGGAAAAAATCGGCACCGAAGGCGCGCGTTTTTACAGCCACGTGCTTCCTTCGCCGGAATTTGGCACTCTGCGGCACCGGAAAATCGTCGCCCCGAACTGGGCGCTCGCGGGAGACGCCGCCGCGTGCGTCGATCCCATCACCGGTGAAGGATTGTTTTACGCGCTTCGTTCCGGCGATTTGCTCGCGCAAGCCATCATGCAGGGCCAGCCGGAAAGTTATCCCGCGCAACTGCGTGCCGAATTTATCGCCGATCTGGAAATCGCCACGCGCCTTGTGCGCCTTGTTTTTCGTGGCCGATTCCTCGGTGGAGCGGTCACCACGCGCATGGTCCAGTTTGCGCGTCGCAGTGCAACGTTTCGCGCTTTGATGTGCGATCTTTTCAGCGGCGCCCAGGATTACGGCACCCTGCGCAAGCGGCTCTGGAAACAGTTCGGCATTACGATAACGGAATTCGCTAAAGATTTCTTCCATGCCCCGCATCGGCATGAATCTTCGGAACAAGGAACCCTGTGAAAAAAAAGAAAGCCAGCAAACGGAAGGCCGACGCTAAATCCAAAGCGAAGCCGCGGCAAGAGGGCGTTCCCGGAATAGCCAAGGGCTTGCAGTCCAGAATTGAATGCGTGGTTCCGTTCGAGTGGACGATCGCCGCATACGATTCCAGCCTGCCCGCCGTGTTTTCCACTCCGGCCATGATCGGACTGATGGAACTTGCCGCCGCGCAAGCAATTCGTCCGCATTTGCCGGCGGGAACCATCAGCGTGGGAACGCGGATCGAGGTCGATCACCTGAAAGCCGTGTTGCAGGGCGCTAAAGTGGAAGCGAATGCACGGCTGGCGGGAACACGCGGAAGATTTCTGGTTTTCGAAACCGAAGCCCGCGCGGGTGACGCTGTTATTGGACGCGGCAAAGTCTTTCGCGCAATCGTGGTTGCGGGAAACTTCCACGAAATGGTTACAGAACGGGGTTAAAGCTCCGGTTGGCAATGCCCCATTGCAAAACTCCGCTCTTAATACGCGGAGCGGTGGGAAGCGGAACGTGCGCGAGGAGCAGCCGCGGCAGCGCGTGGGACCACAGCAGCCATTTTGCGAATCATCGCCAGCACGAGTTTCTTGTCGTCGTCCGTCAGCGTGGTGCTGTACTTTTTGATGTCGGCAAGGAAACGAATTTCCTCTTCCGAGAGCTCGCCAAGCATTTTTTTGGTTTCGCGGTCCTGCGGCGTGTCGGCGCCGGGGAAAAAATCCGCGAGGCTGATTTCCATGGCTTCCGCAATCTTTGCCAGCGTCTCGAGTGACGGCACTGTGTGGCCGTTTTCCACGCGAGAGAGGTAGCAGCGCAAAAGGCCTGTCCGCCGTTCAATGTCACCCTGCGAGAGGCCGCGATCATTCCGGTACGAGCGAATAACTTCACCGATATTGACTTTAGGTTTCTCTTTTGGCAATTGCGGAACTCCTTAGCGGCGTTATCTTACGCATCAACACCTGACAGGCGCAAGAAGATTCTCCCCAGATTGTGCGCAACATCGCTACAAGAACCACACTCGAACGCCCATCTTGGTTGTTATCGCGGCAACGGACGCGTTACCTAACCGGAGCAGGAACGGGGCTGGTGAATCGCCTGAGACCGCCGCTATCCTTCGCCGATCGCTTATCGGTGTAAAGGGCCTCGTCAGCGCGTTTCAAAAGTTCCTGGGCGGATTCGCCCGGCTGGTAATCGGCCCAGCCGCAAGCGAAACTTACACTGACTTTCTCGCCGGTGCACTCGATCTCAAGGCCCTGGAGACGTCCCAGGACGTGACGAACTTCCTCGGCGCGGCATTCGGGCAATATGACCATGAATTCGTCGCCACCGAGACGCACGGCAAGGTCCGAGCCACGAATGGCGCGTTTCAGGCAATCGGCGAACGCGCGGATCATAATGTCGCCCGCATCGTGGCCGAACTTATCGTTGCACTGCTTGAGGTCGTCAAGATCCAAAAGAAGAATTGTGAGCGGACGCGCGTGACGCCGTGAACGCGCAATTTCCTCGAAAAGCCGCTGCTCGCCAGAACGCCGGTTGTGTAGATTGGTCAAAGGATCCAGCACAGCGAGCTTGTACACTTCTTCCGTGAGCAATTCGACTTTCGCTACTGATTCCATTTGATCCGCAAGTTGCCCGCGGATTTTGTTGATCTGCGACTGCTGATAAACGGAATAAACGCTGAAAATCAGCACCAACCCCACGAGTCCGCGCACGGCCTGCGACAAATAGAAAGAATACGTACCTTCGCCCATGCGCAGCAGCCAGGGAAACGAAAAGGAGGCGACGCCGATAGTCAGCAATAGGATGATTAGGACCGCGGACGACCACATCCACCACTGTTTGCGATCAAGACTCTTCAAGCTGGTGCGAATTTCATTCGCACGCGTGAGCCACGGGTCCGGGGGAAGGCTCTCGTGAGCCTTCGTGGAACGCGCTTCTTCCATGCCGGAGAGAATTTGAACATGTACTAGCCGATAGATGAATAGTACTTCGCCAGAATGTGCTCAGGTTCATAACCCTGGCTGTTAGGGTAGGTTCCGGTTTTTCAATAGCTTAGTTGCGGCTATTAGACGTAACTCGGGGAGCAATGGGAGGAAAGGATATTTGCCAAAAGTTGCCTGCCGGACCAACGAACTCGACGCCAACGGCCGACTTGCCGTCCTCGCAAGCGTCTACGTTGACCACTCGGCACTCCTGCTGCTCGGCTGTACGCTGGTTGACCAACTGGAGCACCTGACCGTGGCTTACCGAGCCACCCAAGACCAAAAGGCCCCCGTTTGCGTTTACCGAAAGCATGCGTGTGGCCTCGCGAAACGCCTCTGATTCGCCTTCAAACGCGATCACCTCGACGGGAACAACCAGCCGGAGCCGCTTGCTCCGCCGTTGCGCCCTGGTGCCTCGCATGGCTTGGAGTTCCGGTGGATTCATGAAGGAGCAGCGTATCGACGTAGCTGAAACGTGCCAATGGTACGGAGGCGCGGATTGCATGGTACGGCCGTCCTATCGGCAAGACACCCGATACCAGTCTGGTCCTGGCGTTTAGCAACCTGACTTTTTCCGTCCCGTCACGAGAGTTTATTTAAGAGGCTGATGAACTTCTTTTCTGATGCAGGATCGACAAGTGCTTCGAGGAACGCTCGGTCGGCGAACTTGGCGGACACTTTCTCGAGGACAATGTTGCCGAGGCTCCTGAGACGATTCAGTTTCTCCGGGTTGGTAATCCGAGATCTCAAGAGCGTATTTCCCTTGAACGCCTTCACGAAAGCGGCTCCAGCTTTGTCATCGAACGCTTGGAACATCCTAGGAATATGCAGAGCGGCACCATTCGCATAAAAGTCGGTACGACTGTAGTTTGCACTCCCGCCAGTGTAACCAACGTAAGTCATGACCAGGGCTCGCACATAATCCTCAAGTAGACCGTCCGGAACGAATGCAGCGTATGGCTCCAATTGCCGAACGCAGGAATCTTCGATGTTCCACTTGTCAAGGTTCGTCTTCAGCCTCTCAACAATTGGCGCAAGCTTGTACTTTCTGGCCGGAGGAGAAAGAAACCGCTGTCCACCTACCGTGTTGACGAACTCGAACGCCAGGGCCGTCTTATCAACACTGCCACCAGTCAACTCTTGGTCTAGACGACGAACTATCTGAAATTTAGTCTCCTTAGGGAGTACGCTCCAGAGAATTGGGCTAGCAAATTCGATGTTTGAGCGGAGAATCGAAGAGCTGCCAGGGTTGATGTACGCTGTGAAGAGGCGATTTGCGAGTTCGATCTTGTACACCTCGGGAAGTTCCGAAAGAGCAGTCTCTATCGCGATGGCATTCCGGTCGTAGTCCGGTGTCGCCATCTGGGCGAGATATTCATCGATATCGATGATTTTAGGTGGAAACGGCTGCGATAGAACGTATTTCACGCAGTCGTCTATCATAGCGAGAACTTTCACAAGAGAAGGCTGACTGCTCTTGGGGTGTCCGTCGAAGACATGGCGGGTTTCTTTCGCTTGCTTGAGCATCTTTGAGGCTTCCCACCCAATAACGCCGATTTTGTGCGCTCCCTCAATAAGCTGATCGTCGTTTATGTAATTTTGAAAATCTTCGTAGGTTTGCACATCGCGAGAGGGCCGTACGGCCTTATTAAATAGCTCGACACTACGGTGTATGATTTTGTTTCGAAGGTCATCGACAACTGCGTTCCAGACACCACCGATGGCACTTCGGTATCCGCCGACCGATAGAACACGCACAGCTTCCGACAGATACGGATTTTCCGTTATGTCTATATCGTCCCGTACTGCTTCAAGTGCTTTCGAAAATGGGAGCGTCAAATCAGTCGATTCGGAGAGAACGATGGCCACTGATTGCTTTGGTTTGTCCATTAGTGGATCACTTCATGCATTAATTCAGTGAGCGGTGCCGGAGGAGGGGGTCGAACCCTCATGATGCTAAGCACCATTGGATTTTGAGTCCAACGCGTCTGCCAGTTCCGCCACTCCGGCGCAGGCTCTCCAGTCTAGCTAATCGAATTCCCTGCTGCAATACCGCCGTTTCGAGCGGACATCACGCGCGAGCCGCTCATTGTCGGATTGCGGAAAAAATGGTCTACAATTGTTGCCTCGGAAGCCCGGTAGGACGAGAAAGGCATTTCGTATGCGTTTCCTGATTGGGGGCGGGATCATGACGGAGAAGACGCCAAAAAGCGAAGCGGAATGGAAGAAGAAGCTTACGCCCGAGCAGTATTACGTGACGCGCGAAGCGGGCACCGAGCCGCCGTTCACGGGCAAATATTGGAACGCCCATGACGCGGGAACGTATCAGTGCGTTTGTTGCGGCGAGCCGCTGTTCGATTCTTCGACGAAATTCGATTCGGGAACGGGCTGGCCGAGTTTCTATCAGCCTGCCGACGCAAGCAAGATCGAGGAGCACAGAGACGCGAGTCACGGAATGGCGCGCACGGAAGTGCGCTGCAAAAAGTGTGGCGCGCACCTCGGCCACTTGTTCGAAGACGGTCCCGCGCCCACCGGCTTGCGCTACTGCATGAATTCCGCCGCCCTCGACCTAAAGCCCCGCGAGAAGAAGTAAGGCCAGCTCAGTCGCGAGGCCGACAGCACGCCTTCGAGTGCCATACTTGACATCAACCCGCAGTTAAACTAAACTAATCGAACTTAGTTCACTCGGTCAGATTGTGCTGGGAGAGCCAAATGACGACCGTAAACATTCATAAAGCCAAAACTCAATTGTCCCGTCTGGTCGATGAAGCCG
>DASYYI010000095.1:0-3768 GCA_035933995.1 Candidatus Acidiferrales bacterium
GCGAATGCGTCCCTGAATTTGCCGCCAGTTTGCCATGTCTCGGATTGTATCAACGCTGGCGCGGCCATGCCAGCGCACTTCGGAGAAATGCGCGGCGAGTAACGTTTGCTCCCGGCCCGCCAAATTTCAGGCATGATAAGTGCTTGCAGGAGCGCATGACATGAGAACGGTCAACCCGCTGCAGACCCGTCGATTAGCGGAACACGCGCGCTCAATCGGATTTGAATTGTGCGGCGTTGCACCCGCTGAAGAATTCGAAGAGCTGCGGCGTTTACCAGAATGGCTCGAACGTGGCTACGCGGGCGAAATGCGCTACTTGCATGATGCGCGGCGTGCCAGCGCGGAGAATGTGCTGCCGGGAACACGCTCGGTGATTGTCTGCGCCTTGAATTACAACGCAGCGTTGCCATATTCAATGGCCGCGAATGCGATTGCGGCGACTCTTGATGAAATTAATGAAATCGATGAAGCTGACGCGCGCAAGCCGCGCGGCTGGATTTCGCGCTATGCCTGGGGCGACGATTATCACGACGTGATGAAGCGCAAACTCGAGGAACTGCTCGCGTGGATGCGCACGGAATTCGGCGATGCTTTTCAGGCGCGCTCCTATGTCGACACCGGGCCGGTGCTGGAACGCGTCGCGGCGAAGTATGCGGGCCTCGGGTGGCTGGCGAAAAATACCTGCTTAATTAATCAGCACCTCGGGTCTTGGCTGTTTCTCGGCGTGATTTTGACGGATCTGGAATTGGCGCCTAGCCTTTCGCACGAAGAAGCTCCGCCAGCCGATATGTGTGGCAGTTGCCGCCGGTGCATTGACGCGTGTCCCACGGAAGCAATCGTCGCGCCATACGTGCTGGACGCGCGGCGGTGTATCGCTTATTTGACGATTGAGCTTCGCGGTCCGATACCGCGGGAATTTCGGCCCGCGATGGGCAACATGGTTTTCGGTTGCGACATTTGCCAGGACGTTTGCCCGTGGAACCGCAAAGCTCCGGCGACACAAGTAGCACAATTTTTGCCGCGACAAATCACCGCGAACACTTTCGCTACAATCCCAAATCAAGACTCGGCGCCCGATGAAAAGACGAACGGCTCTCTTTTTGCCCCGCCGCTCGATTGGCTGCTGTGGCTCGATGAAGAAGAATTTCGCAAAGTTTTTCGAGGCAGCCCTGTCAAACGCACCAAATGGCGCGGACTGATTCGCAATGTCTGCGTGGCCCTCGGAAATTCGCGCATTATTCCTGACAATCCTGTGTACGGCCCGATCATTCAACGCTTGGAGCAATTAGCAACCGGCGACGACGCAACCATCGCGGAGCATGCGCAATGGGCGCTAGAGCGTCTGCAGCACGAAGGTAGCGACCGCGCTTCCAAAGATTGACATCCCGTTCCGCATTCCTTAGCGTAGCTGCGGGCGGCGCTTAAGAGCACAACGATTCCGTCTTCTTGGGAGGATTCATAATGATAGCCGGCTCTATCTGGTTGCATTCCGTCACGCATTTCGCAAATCTCGAGCCGCATTTCAGCTTTCCGCAGGGCGCGGTGGCAAATGAAGAAATCGTGCTGCGCTGGATTCATTTCGTCTCGGGCATCATCTGGATTGGCCTTCTGTATTTTTTCAATTTTATTGGCGGGCCGGCGATGAAGTCGCTTGACGACGCCACGCGCAAAAAAGTTTACCCAGCGCTGATGTCGCGCGCGATGACATGGTTCCGCTGGTCCGCGCTTGTGACGGTGCTCGTCGGCTTGCGCTATTACATGATTCTGTTGCAGGCGGACGCGGAAAACGCAGGCCATCCGGCACTGATGGGAAAGTGGATTGGCGAATGGTTCGTGGTGTGGGTCGTGGCGTACGCAATTATTTACGCGTTGCAAATGCCGTTTGGCGGCCCGCTCGGAAACGGCTGGGTGCGCGCGATTTTAATCGCGATTGTCGTGATTGCAGCTTCGTGGGCAATCCTTGATCTGAACGCCGGACCGGAATCCTCGAACGCGCATCTGGCGATCAGCGTCGGCGGCGGTTTGGGATTCGTGATGCTCTTCAACGTCTGGGGAATTGTGTGGCGCGTGCAGAAACGATTGATTCAGTGGACGCGCGCGAGTGCCGAAAAAGGGCTCCCGATTCCTGCGCAAGCGGAAAGGATGATCCGCTTTTCGAACATCGCGTCGCGAACAGCATTCTGGCTGTCGTTTCCGATGCTGTTTTTCATGGCCGCTGCCGAGCACTTTCCGTTTCTTGGCTCTACGCTTCGCTGACTGGAAATACTCCACCGCAAAGTTACATGCCATCTTCTTGCGAACCGCTGCCTGCGATTTTCAATGCGAGAGAATGCGCGTCTGAGTTTCGGAGACGAGCTCGTAGCGAATACCGCGCCAGCGAATCCGGCGCTCGAATGCCGACACTATAAAATTCCAAAGAAACAGGAACGGCACGACAGGCGCAAGCGCGATCCACGCCCAGCTCCACTGATCGCATTTCGCGCGCCATTCGCGCAGCACTTCCTGTACAGCCACCGCGCGCAGCGCGCCCTTACCCGCGGCCAGCAGCACGACGAGCATCGCGAGAAGGAACATTCCCGTCCAGGAATATCCCGCGAACATGCGGACGAAAATCGCGTAAATCGAGTAGAGAATTGTGACGCAATAGGAAGAGTGCGCCAACGCGGCGTAGATCCACCGGCGTGGCGAATAAACGCGCGTCAAAATCATCTGGCGATTCGTAAACTCCAGCAACTGCTCCGGGTTGACGTCGCCCACTGTCGGGGCCAGGCACTCTGGCACAAATTCAACCGCAAGGCCTGCGCGTTCCAACGCTCCGGTAAGCGCCCAATCGTCGCTCACCGCGCCCTCCCAGGCCTCCAAAACCTCGACGCGCTGGAACACTTCTCGACGCATCGCGGTGCCGCCGCCCCAGCAGAAATTGTGACTATGCTCGCCGAATTGCGTGGCAATCGCCGCGTCCCAGGCGGAGAGCATGGCGCTTGCAAATCCTCCTCGGTTCGGAAAATACCAGCGATAGGTCGTGGCCGCGCCGAGCTTCGCGTTCGCCAGCGGAGCGACCATGTGCGAGAGCCAGCCTCGCCCGGCGCGCGCATCCGAATCGACAAAGACGAAAACATCGAATTTTTCCGCGACTTCCTGAACCGCCGCGCGCAGATTATTCACCTTTTCGCCGCGATTCTTTGGCGACCCTGCCACCACCAGATGCGCTGGCCTCTTGCTTGCCGCCATCACGCGATCAATGACCGTGCGCGCCGGATCCAGCGCACTGGCTAGTGCGAAATAAACCTCGTAGTCGGGATAGTCGAAATTTAATAGCGCCCCAAGATTCCCTTCGAGGCCCGGTTCCGAGCCTTTGCAGGGGCAGATCACGGCGGCGCGCGGTGCATAGAATCCCTGATAGGTAATCAGCCGGTGGCGCACCATCGTCAGCCATTTCCAGCCGTCCCATAACGACACAAGTCCCTGGACGATCTGCTGTAGTACCAGAACGTAGAAGAGTGTCAGCATCTCTCACAAGGATAACGGAATACGGCCCTCGGCGAACAAGACAGGCTGGCCGCGATGCCTAATGGTTATTTGTTCCCTCGGACAGGTAAGAGGCAGGCAGAAGAATGTCCAATTTTGACCAATCGCATTCGTGTGATTTTGCTGCCCAGGCGGGACAAAATTCGCTCTGAATACTGCTTCACAAAGGGATGTTCGGAACGGGTATGATTGCTCAAGGACCGACTATGGCTGCTTGCGGCGCGAGAAAACCTTCTTCAC
>DASYYI010000390.1:0-1524 GCA_035933995.1 Candidatus Acidiferrales bacterium
CCGCAAAATGGCGCAAGTCCTCCGCTTCCGTTCGATAATTTGCCCGGCTCTGCGCCTTTCCTGGCAGGGAACCTCCGGCCAACCCACACGTAATCGTTCCCAACAACAGAAACCGGCAGATGGTTTGCACACTTCGCATCACAAACGGAAATCAGCAGGACGGTGGCCAAACCGTCGCAAGCAGTCGCATACAACGCTCCTGCAATCACAACATTGCGTCGTGCATGCGAGAGGTTGGCGTCGCCGATTCGGATTTCCATGTGCCAGTCGCAACCGCTGTGCCGGATTGGAACGCGGGAGTACTACTCTCCATTCGCTGTGCTAGACTCCGCCGTCAGTTTGCGAATCGCTTAACCGCAAGCTTAACGAGCCAGAATTCCGCGCGGGAGGAAACGGAAAATGAA
This sequence comes from Candidatus Acidiferrales bacterium, assembly GCA_035933995.1. Lineage (GTDB taxonomy): Bacteria > Acidobacteriota > Terriglobia > Acidiferrales > UBA7541 > DAHUXN01. The sequence continues at coordinate 405 of DASYYI010000390.1, forward strand.
GAAATCAGCGATCGCAGTATTGAGCGCCATGATTTTTTGTTTCGCTGTCAATGCTCAGCAGCAGCCTTCTTCAACTCCAAGCCACAACACTTTTCAACTCAAGCCCACGCCGAAGACAATCTCTTGGGGCTTCTACGCTGCCAGCGCTCCGCCGGTTCTTCGTATTCATTCTGGCGACACGGTTGAAATGCAAACGCTGATCACTTCCAGCCCGAAGGCTTTGCAGGGAGCCGGCGTTCCCGCGGATCAGGTCGAACAATCCCTGCGCGACATTTTTGATCAAGTGAAAGACAAAGGCCCGGGCGGGCATATCTTGACGGGTCCGGTCTACGTAGAAGGCGCTGAACCGGGCGATGTTCTGGAAGTGCGCATCAAGTCCATTCGACTTGCAATTCCGTATGCATACAACGCCTTCGGCCCCGGGCGCGGGTTTCTCCCCAACGATTATCCCTACGGACGAATGAAAATCATTCCTCTCGACGCGCAGCGAATGGTCGCGCATTTCGCCGACGGAATTGAGATTCCGCTTCATCCATTTTTTGGGAGCTTGGGAGACGCTCCGCCGCCCGCCGCCGGACGCGTAAGCAGCGCGCCGCCGTGGATGCACGCGGGCAATTTGGACAATAAGTATCTCGTCGCCGGCACAACTCTTTACATCCCCGTGAATGCCGAAGGCGCGCTCTTCTGGGCCGGTGACGGCCACGCGGGACAGGGCGACGGCGAAGTGGACATCACGGCGATGGAAACCTCACTCATCGGCACGTTTCAGCTCATCGACAGGAAAGATATGCATCTGCTTTGGCCGCGCGCCGAAACGCCCGACTACTACCTGACTATGGGCATCCGTGAAGATCTCAACGAAGCCACCAAGATGGCCGTTCACGAAATGCTTGATTTCCTGATGCACGATAAACATCTTTCGCGCGACGATGCTTATATGCTTTCCAGTGTCGCCGGCGATTTGCACATCAGTGAGCTGGTGGACGGCAATAAGGTGGTCAGCATGATGCTGCCGAAAGCGATCTTCACTGGGACAGACAACCACTAATCGGGATGTTTGGTGTCGAGACGGTGATTCCCCTGTTGCATTGAAATTCCGGAGAGATTTTCACTCGCGACG
>DASYYI010000401.1:0-16322 GCA_035933995.1 Candidatus Acidiferrales bacterium
AAAGGCGTCCTGCTTGTTCCGGGCGAGCAGTTCGCCATGCCGGGGTATTTGCGCATTGGATTTGGAGAAAACACAGGCAAATTGCGCCAGGCCCTCGGAAGAATCGACGAATGGATCGCCGAGCGAGGGGTGCGCGCCAAAGGCGATGCCGCTTGAATGGACCGAAAAGCAAAATTCGAACCTCGAAAATAAAGACAAACCCACGCAGAATTGGACTCGTAGCCTTCCGCGGCATAGTTTCGTGAAACGCTGACATTCACACGCGCGTCGAATTCCCTTGTGATGGAATTCTGAGGCGAAGGGGGGATCCACTTCCATGACGGCAGGAGCCAATAAACGCCGAGGCCCGCTCTGGCTGGCGATTATCGCGGCCGTGATTATTGTGGCATGGGTCACTTTGCCGCCGACGCGGCGGCTGACACAGAAGTTCTTCGGGTCGCTGCGGATGCAGAAAGTGCAAGCCGTGAATGTGAACCTATCGAGTTTCGTCGGCCCGAATGCGAATTCGACGCTGCAGCAGATGGTCACGCAGATGATTTCCGACAAAGTGACTGTCACGGTGAACGAAAAAGCGCAAACCGCTCCCGACGCCGCGGCGGCGAGCAATCTCGCTGGGTTTCGCGTGCAATTGCCCAGCAAGCGAACGGACCCGCCGGTGCTTGACGTCGCGGGCGTGCATGCGTTTGATCTGACGGTTGACCGCGCGCGCTTGCAATCCATTCTGAAAGAGGCGGGACGCTCGGACCTTTCGTTGCCGCAATCGATCGACGGCGCGGTGGTCGACGTGAAAATCCCGCGCCGAGTTCGCGCGCGTTACGGCACTTGCCCTGGACGCCCCAGCCCCACCGCGAACGTAGCGACTCCCTCGCCTTCCTCGATGCAATACAACGACTGCGTGATTCTCACCGAAGGCCCCAGTCCCGAAATCAACGTTCCCGCCGGTTTGGATATTCAGCAGCTTGCCGAAATTGGTTTGGAGCTTGCCGGAATGACGCCCGCGCAGGCGCAGCAATTCCTTCATACCGTCGATTGGAAGTCCACGCTCGGAATTTCCATACCGCGCTTTATGCGCTCCTACGAAGCAGTGAAGGTCAATGGAGTCGAAGGAACGCTGCTTGATATGGCCGGCAGGCGCGGCCCGACGTACACGTTGATCTGGGCGAAGAATGGGACGGTCTATTCGCTCACAGGATTCGGAAACTCCGGCGACGCCGTTGCTCTGGCGAACTCGGTCGAATAAATCGAGGAGAGGCCACTGGCTGCGTCGAATCACCACGCCATACAAACCGCGGAATTGCGCAAGGAGTACGGGAACAAGGTCGCGGTCCGCAAACTTTCGCTGACGGTGCCCCGCGGCTCGATCTTTGGCTTCCTCGGACCCAACGGCGCGGGCAAGAGCACCTCCATCAAAATGCTTCTTGGACTGGTGAAGCCGACCAGCGGAGAAGCATTCGTTTTGGGCGAGCGCGCCGGCGATGTGGCCGTGCGCCGCAAAATCGGTTTCTTGCCTGAACATTTCCGATTTTATGACTGGCTGACTCCCGCCGAGCTTCTCCGGCTGCACGGCCGGCTGTGCGGCATGGCGGCGGCAAAGTTGCGCGAACGCATTCCCGTGATGCTCGATCTCGTGGGCCTCACGCCGCACCGCGACAAGCGTGTCCACGATTTTTCCAAGGGCATGATGCAACGCATCGGTCTGGCACAGGCGCTCATCCACGAGCCGGAAATTATTTTCCTGGATGAGCCGACTTCGGGCCTCGATCCCATGGGGCGCCGGCTCGTGCGCGACGTGATTCGCGCGCAGCGTGAGCGTGGCGCGACCGTGTTCCTGAATTCTCATCTGTTGAGCGAAGTGGAAGTGACCTGCGACAATGTCGCGTTCCTGAAGGACGGCGAAGTGGTTGCCGCGAAGGATTTGCACGCGCTGGGCGAAGCGGAAGTCCACGTCGTCGTGCGTGCGCGCCAGCTATCGCCGCAGGCTGTGGCCGGGCTTGCGCCCTGGACTACCGCGGCAAACGTCGAGGGCGAACAGCTTACGATGACCGCGCGTTCGAGCGACGTCCTTCCTGATGTCGTCCGGCATTTAGCCGCCTCGGGCGCAGACATCTACTCATTTATTCCAGAACGCGCGTCGCTTGAGGATTTGTTCGTTCGCATCATGGGCGAAGATCGAGGATTGTGAATGGGCTGTTGGGTGATGGCGGGCATCACGTTTCGCGAAGCCGCGCGGAAAAAAATCCTGTGGACTGCGCTGCTTGCCGGGCTCGGATTTTTGGCGCTCTTCGGCATCGCTCTGCACTATCAGATCGAGGATTTCGGCGCTCACTCCACGGCACCCTTCATTCGCTACCAAATTTTGAGCGCCATGCTGATGGTTGGGCTTTACGTCGTGGATTTGCTCGCGGTGGTCATGACGATTTTAACTTCGGTTGACACCATTTCCGGAGAGATCAGTTCCGGCACGATTCACGCCATCGCCACCAAACCGATTCCGCGCTGGCAGATTTTGATCGGCAAATGGATTGGCTTCGTCGGCATGATTGCGGGATTTGTGGCCCTCACGTTCGGCGGCACGATTGCCGTCGCGTATCGGATGGGAGGCGTGATGCCGGAAAATGCGTTTCACGGAGCGCTGCTTGTGTTTCTGGAATGTCTTCTCGCCCTCTCCGTCACATTTATGTTCGGCACTTGGTTTTCGACGCTCACCAACGGCGTGATCGTGATTGGACTGCACGGACTGGCCTTCATGGGCGGCTGGCTCGAGCAGATGAGCGGGTTCACGGAAAGCGCGCGGCTGGTTGCCGTCGGAGTCGTGACGAGCCTCATCATGCCGAGCGAATCTATTTGGCGTCGCGCCGCATTTGAGATGCAAACGCCGCTCGCCGGTTCGCTCCCCTTTTCGCCATTTGCAAATGTTTCGATACCTAGCCCCACGATGATCGGTTACGCGGGCTTCTACTTGCTCGTGGCGCTGGGTATCGCGGTCTACCATTTTCATTGGCGCGATCTCTGACCCAGATTCCAGAGCACCGACGCCCGTTCTTGCGGGTTGTTCCTCAGTGCCCTTCGTTTCAGGCGTTTTTGCAGCACCGAATTGTCTGCGTCGTAATGCGTAAAGCATTATGTGTACAGGGCACCGTCGGCGTCTTGACGTTCATAGCCATCATGCTAGAGTAACCACCAACCGGGGAATGCTCTTGTCCAGGAGGGAAAATTTATGAAGTCAGTCAACTTGCTGGTTTGCATGTTGGTCTGCCTGCTGCTGGGAACTAGCGCGGCGCACGCACAGGGCGTGGGCGCCTCTGGCAATATCAACGGAACCGTGACGGACCCCTCCGGCGCAGCGGTGCCCAATACAGCGATCACCGCTGTCGAAATCGACAAAGGCATTCAGCATACCGCTGTGAGCGACGACACCGGCCGGTATCAATTCATTGGCCTGCCCCCGGCGATTTACAACGTGACCGCGAAGATTTCTGGTTTTCAGACCGTGATGCAGAAGGGTGTGGTTGTCACCGTCGGCGGAACGGCGCTCGTCGATTTTCAGTTGAAGGTGGCGACCGCCGCGCAAACGGTCGAGGTCAGCGCGCAACCCCCCGTAGTCGAAACGCAGCGCGGCAGCGAAGCAGACACGCTGACCGACCGCTATATCGCCGACCTCCCGATTGACCGCCGCGATTATCTGACGTTCACTCTGCTGATGCCCGGCGTATCGAACTCCACGCGCCTCGCCGATGACCAGGATTTTCGCGTCAAGCAAACGCCGCAAAGCGGCCTTTCTTTTTATGGAAGCAATGGCAGGGGAAACAGCGTCACAATCGACGGTGGCGAAGCCGGCGACGACGCCGGCGGCGTGCGGCTGACACTTAGCCAGGATGCGGTTCAGGAATTCCAGGTGAATCGCAGCAACTACGCCGCGGATTTAGGCGGAGCCACCGGCGCGAGTATTAACATCGTTTCTAAATCCGGCACGAACGACGTGCATGGCAGCCTCTACGGCTATTTCCGCAACGATGCCATGGACGCGCGCGACCCGTTCGCCTTCAGCCAGGCTTTGCTGCCCACTAGCACATTTTCCTTCACCGCGCAGGGCCAACCGGTCAAAAATTCGTTGAGCCGGTATCAATACGGCGGAGCGCTGGGCTTCCCGATTCACAAAGACAAGACCTTCCTCTTCGTCTCATTCGAAGGATTGTTGCAAAATTCGCAGAATGCGGTGCCGCTCCTGACGAACAGTTTCATTTTTGCGGGTCCCACGGCGGCAGCGCCAACGACATTCGCGGCAAACGATCCGCGCGCTGGGCAACAAGCGATTGTTTCCGCGTTGGCCGCGAATCCGTCGAATGTGCCCGTGCCTTGCCTCAACAATCCCAATGGCACAGTTACGCCTCTACCGCCGCAAATGTGCGCGGGCGCGCTTCAACTTGGTTTGACGGTCAGTCCGGCTACGGGCCTGACACCCGTGCAGAACGGCCTGAACAATTTTCTGATAAATCAGTTTGAAACCAATGGCGGCCTGTTCAACTACAACACGCGCCAGTACCTCGCATCCGGCCGCCTCGATCACCATTTCAATGACGCGAATCAGGTGTCGTTCGATTACCGGTATGGGCACGACTTGGAGGAGTCGCCCGACGTGCAATCGCTCACTGGTTTCTCGGCGGGAAGTTCAACACACACCTATGACAGCACCATGCTCGGTGCGTGGTATCACGAGTTCAGCCCAACCGCCCAGAATGAAGCCCGCGTCCAGTGGGACTACGAAAGTTTCAACGTGATTCCCAATGAGCCGGGAGAAGTGGGCCTGCAAATTCCCGGCTTCGCGAACAATCTCGGCACCAACATCTTCCTGCCCAATTTGACCATTCTGCGCCGCTACGAATTCACCGACAACATCACTCTCATCCGCGGCCACCACGCCATGAAGTTCGGCGGCACCGAACTTCTCCGCGGTAACCACACCGAATCGCACACATTTTTCCCGGGCCGCTTTGTTTTTGGCTCCCTGCCCGGACTCATCATGAGCCCATGCTTTGCCGCCTCTTCCGGTTCCTCGCCGAATCCCTGCGGTTTAGTTACGCCGGGTGCCAGCCTCAATTCGCTGCAATCAACTTCGCTCGGACTTCCCCAATTGTTTCAGCAAGGCTTTGGGAACCCTTCATATCCTGGATATACACGTCCGTTGACCGCGATGTACTGGCAGGACGCTTGGCAGTTGCGTCCCAATTTCACTTTGAATTACGGAGTCAGATACCAGATCGACAAACAATTCCTGCCCTTGAATACCGAGTATCGCGATTTTGCCCCGCGCATTTCGTTCGCGTGGGATCCGTTCAACGATCACAAGACCGTCATCCGCGGAGGCTACGGGATTTTCTACGGCCCGATTGACGCCCAGATTCCTCAAGTGGACTTGAGCCTGGGTGTGTTGAACAAAGATTACAGCACTGTCGAGAATCAGAACAACACGCAGCAGGTTCCGAATCAGGTCAACAACGTGGTGAACACGTGCGGGATTGCTTTTACCGGCTCGCCCTTCGTTGGCAACGGCAGCAGCCCTTGCACGCGCTTCATCTCCATCTATATCGATCCGCTCACGCCGACCGGCGTTCCTGGCCTGCAGAATTCCGCCGTCGTTTTCCAGACGCTTTTCGGTGCGGGCAAAATCCAGTGCACCGCTCCATCCGCGGGAAATCAAGCCTGCATCACGCCCGCCGATCTCGCGCCATTTGGGATTCGCGTCGCCAACAGCGGCGCGCTATCGCCTCTGCAAGTGATTTTCAGCAACCCGCCGAATTACAAGACTCCCTACGCGCAGCAAGCCTCGCTCGGCATCGAACGCGAAATCGGAGCCGGCCTGTCCGTTTCCATCAGCGGAATCTATTCGCACACTCAACGCCTCCCGGTGGCGCTTGACACCAACCTGCTCCCGGCGCCGTTCACCACCTTGCCCCTTGCCAATGGCCAGAATGTTTCCTACCGCAATTGGAACACCAGCCCGGCAACTGACCCGCTCGGCGGCACGGAGCCCGGTGGCCTCCCCTGCGCGCCGACCGTAGCGAATCCGCTCGCGCCATTCGCTTGTTTCGTAAATCCACTGATCGTGCAAAATAACCAATACACTTCCGCGGCCTCCGCGCTATACGAAGGTGGTATCCTCGAGGTCAAGAAACGCTTTGGCAATCACTACACCGTGTTTGGGAGTTACACCTACAGCAAGGCCTACGACACCTCGACCGATTTCAATTCGGACTACGGCCCGCAGGACCCCACCAACCTGGGCCTCGACCGCGCCCTTTCGGAATTCGACGAGCGCCACAAAGTCGTCCTTGCGGGCGTCTTCGACAGCCCCTGGACCGAGAGCATTCTCTCCGGCTTCGAGCTTTCCCCGATTTTTTCGTATCACAGCGGCCACCCGTTCAACTTGCTCGCCGGCGGCGAAGTGAACGGCAACAACCACATCACCAACGAGCGTCCCATCGGCGCGCCGCGCAATTCCGGCTTGGGTCCCAACTACATCGATTTCGACATGCGCCTGAGTTGGCAGCACAAAATCAGCGAAAAAACAAATCTGCAACTCACCGCGGAAGGATTCAACCTCGCCAACCGCACGAACTATGCCAGCGTGAACAACGAAGTCAGTCCGCTTTTCGGCTTCGCTCCCGGGTTCACCACGTTCAACGTGCACGGCAGCGCGGCTCTTTCGCCGAGCCAGCCACTGGCTTTCACTTCGGCGCTTCCGAAACGCCAGATCCAGTTGGGTCTTCGTTTCAGCTTCTAATTCGCGCTATCGCACGCGCTCCCGCGAGATGCTTCTCGGCTCTCGCGGGACTCGCTCGATGCGAGTAACTCAGCACGTACGAGGCCGCATGAATCTGATCAATCACAAATTTGAACTTGCCGCTCGCCCCGTCGGCATGCCGAAACGGAGCGACTGGAATTACAAGCAAGAATCCGTGCGCAATCTCGCCGACGGCGAGCTCCTCGTAAAAATTCTTTACATCTCGCTTGATCCCGCCATGCGCGGCTGGATGAACGACAGCAAATCGTATGTCCCGCCGGTCGCCATTGGCGAAACAATGCGCGCTCTGGCCCTGGGCCGCGTCCTCGCCTCCAAGAATGCGGATTTCGCCGTCGGCGATCACGTGTATGGCCCGTTGGGCGTGCAGGAATTCGCCATAACCAACGGCGCCGCAATCATAAAAGTTGACCCGCGACTCGTGCCTCTTCCTGTCTATCTTGGCGTTCTCGGAATGCCGGGAATGACTGCTTATTTTGCGCTGCTCGATGTAGGGAAGCCGCAGCCCGGCCAAACCGTGGTCGTGTCCGGCGCTGCGGGAGCTGTCGGCAGCGTTGTCGGGCAAATCGCCAAAATCAAAGACTGCCGCGCTGTTGGCATCGCCGGCGGCGCCAGGAAATGCCAATACGTCGTGAAGGAACTCGGCTTCGACGCAGCCATTGATTACAAAACAGAACCTGTCGCAAAGGCCCTGCAGAATCACTGTCCCAGAGGCATTGACGTTTATTTTGACAACGTTGGCGGCGACATCCTGGATGCCACGCTTACGCAACTCGCACGTGGCGCGCGCGTCGTCATCTGCGGCGCGATCTCACAGTACAACAACACTACGCCCATCAAAGGCCCATCCAACTATTTGTCGTTGTTGGTCAATCGCGCCAGCATGACCGGCTTCCTGGTCTCCGACTACGCCAGCCGCTTCGCCGAAGCCGCTCGCGAAATGGCCGGCTGGATCGCCTCTGGCAAACTCAAATCGCGCGAAGATATCGTCGAGGGCCTCGACAAATTTCCCGAAACGCTCCTCAAGCTTTTCACTGGCGAGAACTTCGGCAAGCTCATCCTCAAGCTCCCCGAATCATAGCGTCCTTAGAGCAGTTCGGCATCCCTTTGCGGTGTCATTCCGAGGCGAGGCCATTTTTGACCGCCGAGGAATCCGCGGATTTCTTGGGGCTTTGCAAACTGCGGACTTCGCGCGCCAATTGAAACGACGGCAAGATCCCTTTTTCAGCAAGTTGCTAAGCAATTGGTGGGCCCGCTAGGATTCGAACCTAGAACCAACGGGGTCACTCCAGAAACTCTATGTAGTTGGCTTTTCTTGCATTTCCTTGCGTGCAGTAGGGCGGTTTTTCACGGTGCTTAGCAGGGTTCTGTTCCTAAACTTCTTCCCGGGTTGTCGGGATGAACCCCTTGAATGAGACAAATCTTCGGACACACTTGCCGTTTCACTCAGTCTTTCCTGCATCTTCTAGCAGGGGATGGGGTCTGGGGAAGAGGACGGCGTTCGAGTCCTCTTCCTTGGATACCGATCGAGAAACCCTCTCCAAAGTGCATTCAGGCCGCGAGGATGCCGCCGAGAAGCTAGGGCCTAACGTCAGGGGGCGCGAGCAGCGAGCCAGGCTGCGCCGAGCTAGGCTCCCTCAACGCGAATGAGCCAACACTCAATGTCGTTGCGCTTGACTGTTCACGTAGCGCGCGAATCATCCAGCCATTCGACGTCTTGACCGCAATGATCGCGTACAGCCCGCGCTCAGCCTCGCGCGACTTGCCATCTTTTGTACGCGCGCCGGTGATGCTCGACTCACCATCGGCGAGAGCCACATTTGCCTGATGAATTCCAATCGCACCAAGTGCGCTTGGCCATGGCTGCCTGCGTAGCCGTTCTTGAAAATCGTACCGTAGAAACTCTCGATTCCATCCCGATGCACAAGAACCGTTCCGTCCGGCGTGATAACGTCGCCATCCGCGGTGAACAGAGCCGCGAGCGCGCCGGCATCAGCGCGGTCCCACGCCGTCGTGAAGGCGTGCTGCAGCGCGCGAATGTCCTTTTGGTCGCGCGGAGCAGTTGCAGCAGCTGCGTGACGCCAGCCGCAAGAACGATGAAAGAAATTACAGAAACGAACCCCATTGTCTTTCACAGGTGGAGCTCGAAGCCACGAATTTCTATCTGCATCCCCGGCGAACAGCGTGTTTGTCTTCGTATTTGCTCCGCCGGTCGCGTCGCGGGAGGAAATGGCCTAAGCTGAGAAATTCATTCGCCGCAGCAAACCCCGGAACCGCGGTTCCGTCCGCAGCAAATCAAATCGTGGGTCGCGATTCACCCAAATCATCCAAACATCATGCGTCTTAAACGCCTTCTCCAGCCATGCAACGGCCTTCTCGTTTTCGCCGAGGCCCGCATGAATCACGCTAAATAAATAAGGTGCCACGTATCGCTTATTCGATTCCACCGTCAGCTCGTCCAAAATCGCCTCCGCATCCTTCGTGCGCCCCCATCGCGCATAGGCGTGCGCTAGGCTTGCCATGGCGGACTGATGTGCTTCGGATCGCTCAGCGGTTTTTTTGAAGTGTCCAACGGCTTCGTCATATTTTCCCAGTTGCTCCAGAGCGAGCCCCAGCACGTGGCCCGTGGCCGCAAACTCCGGCTCCATATCAATCGTTCTCATCGCCTGCTGCACGGCCTTTTCATATTCCCGTGCCATATACAAATTCCACGCCACCTCGACGCCGATTTGCAGCGATATCGGATCCAGTTCCTGCGCTTTGTACACCTCGGCCAGCGCGTCCTCGGTTCGGCCGAGGGCCGACAAATATCCACCGTATCCCCGACGCGCAATCGCGTTGTTCGGGTCGAGTTCCAAACATCTTCGGTACTCGCGCTCCGCTTTAGGCCAATCCCAATCGTAGAGTTTCGTAGTGCTCGCGCACGACGCATGCGCCTCCGCCAATTCGTCGTCAATTTCCAACGCGCGCAGTGCCGCCGCTTGAGCTTTCTGCAGCGCCTTGTGAGGTGGCAGCAAAGCCACGAATGCAAACAGCACGTACGCATCCGCCAGCGCTGAATGCGCCAGCGCAAAATTCGGATCTTTCTCGATAGCCAGCTCAAAGTGCGAAACGCTTCTCCTCAGACTCTCACCGCAAAGTTTGTGCCAGTGATAGCGACCCTTCAAATAATCTGCATACGCCTCCGAGTTTTGCGTGTGGTGTTCCCTGCCACGCTTTCCTGCCTGCAAGACCACCCGCGGCTGCGCTTTCGCCGCGATGTGCCGCGCGATTTCTTCGGAGAGGCTTTGAATTTCGTCGCGGCGGCACTTATACTCTTCTCCCCACAGCCTCCATCCTGTTTCCGCATCCACAAGCTCCGCGCTCATGTTTAGGCCGTCTTCTCCCGGCACGGCGTTCCCGACCAGCACCGATTGCACGCGCAACTCCCGGGCTGCCGCCTGCGGGTCGAGTGCTCGTCCCTTGTAGCGCAGCACTGTACTCCATGCAATCACCCGCACGCCGGGAATTTGCGACACACGCCGGATCACCGCCTCGCTCAGGCCGTCGCTCAAATACTCCATTTCCGGGTGTCCGCTCGAATTCTGGAAGGGAAGCACCGCAATCGACGCAACCGCCGCGAGCGCGACGCTCGCGGATGAAGAGGCCGCCGCGGCAGCCGGAGTCCCTACGCTCGCGATGAACCGGTACCCACGCCGCGCCACGGTCTCAATAAACCGCGGATTCTTTGCCGAATCTCCCAGCGCCAGCCGTAACTTATTCATCGCTGTATTCAGGCTGTAATCGAAAGTCACGAATGTATCCCGCCACAGTTTTTGCTGAATCTGTTTGCGCGTAATGATCTCGCCGGGGCGCTCCAGCATTAGCTCGAGAATCTGCAAAGGCTTGGCTTCGAGCTTCAGCCGCAAGCCGCGTTTGCGCAACTCGCGATTCCGCACGTCAATTTCGAATACGCCGAAGCGAAACACGGCGCAGCCATCCGCTGTTGCATTCATATTTTAGACTCCACGACCTCTGAAATCCTTCTGGAAGGGTACCTGTATTTGTATCTCTGGTAGGTGAGATGCAGATATAACCGCAAAAGCTTCAAGAGATTGCGCCTCTATAAATTCATTTGACACTCTTGATCAACACCCATTCCATTTTTCGCTTCTAAGTATCCCTGTGTAGTTGCACTTAGCTGCTACGTGAATCGGTATCAACGGCGCCGCTTCCATGCGCCGGGTAGTTTCTCCGATGTAAAAATGAGGGCAATGCCTAAGAAGTCTGCAATGGAGATGGAAGAAGCACTGGCGCTCGCGGGCGAGCCCGATATAGTTCCGCGCGCTGTTGCTCCTGTGCGCAGAGTGTCTGCGGACGCCGGAGACGACGAACGTACCCTGGTGATTGCCGCGCAAGCCGGCGAGGTCAGCGCCTTTGAAGCGCTCGTCACGCGCTACGAAAAGCGCATCTACCGTCTCGCCTGGAACATCACGCAAAACCGCCCGGACGCCGAAGATGTCGTACAGGACGCCTTCATGAAGGCATTCGAGCACCTCGGCAGTTTTCAAGGCAATTCACGCTTCTACACCTGGCTAGTCCGCATCGCCGTCAACCAGGCGCTCATGAAACTTCGCAAGCGCCGTTATCGCGAGGTTTCTCTCGATGAGCCGCTCGAAACCGAAGATTCTCTCATGCACCGCGAGATTGAAGACTGGGGACCCACGCCTGAGGAACGCTTCGAGCAAACGGAGCTAAACAAAATTCTCACCGAAGCTATTGCGGAATTGGATTTTCGCTTGCGCGCTGTTTTTCAGTTGCGCGACGTTGAGGGTTTTTCCACCGAGGAGACCGCCGAAGTCCTCAGCCTTACCATCCCTGCGACGAAAACCCGCCTTCTCCGCGCGCGCCTGAAGCTACGCGACAAACTCCAAAAACATTTCCGCTCTCGCGCCAGCCACAAGAACGTGCAATTCATTTCCTGGATCCAAAGCCTCGCCATGGAGCAACCCCGCATCCGCCTCACTCGCGCGTAGTTCCGCGCAACGCGCACGACGACACCCGCAACAGAAACGGTACAACCCAATCTGGAACAGTTGTACTACAGGTTGTACAGTCATTATCCGGTAATACGGACATTTGTTCAATTTCTCATCGTATCGATTCCTGTGCGTCGGCGAGCTAACTTCGTTCAAAAGTGAGACGTCCCGTTAACCTTTGCTGTTCCAAGCGCATGTGAATTTATAACTCCTTCACGCCGTATTCAGTTTCTTCTGGCACGCATCATGCCTCTAACAGGCCAGCGCGGAAGTTCCCCAGTGACGCCGTGCCAATATTCGAAAATTGTGACTGAGGAGAAAAAGTTTCCTATGCGACGATTCGCTTCGAATCTGTCACTGGCTCTTATGCTCGTTTTGGCGTTTCCCACCATGCGCGCGGCCGCGCAGACGAGTAGCTACACGCAGACAAATTTGGTTTCCGACGGTTCCGTAACCGCATCAAATACGGACAAGCACCTCATCAATCCGTGGGGAATTGCGTTCGTTCCAGGTAACCCGTTCTGGATTTCCGATAACAATAGCGGTTTCTCAACCCTATACGACAATCATGGCATACCCCAGTCTCTCATCGTAACGATTCCGTCTCCGGCGGGCACAGCAGGCGCCGCAACACCGACCGGCATCGTCGCCAATACGACCTCCGGCTTTGCCGTGAATGGCAGCCCTGCATTTTTCATCTTTTCGACGGAGGACGGCACAATTTCCGCCTGGACGGGCGGGAACAACGCGGTGCTGGAGGTCAACAACCCCAGTTTCAATTCCGGCACGGACCCGGTCTACAAAGGCCTCGCGCTTCTCACTAACAGCGCCGGCACCTTCCTGCTCGCCGCAAATTTCCGCAATTCGCAGATCGATGTCTTCGATTCCACGTTCAAATCGACCACGCTTTTCGGAAATTTCACCGATCCGGCGCTCCCCGCGGGCTTCGCTCCGTTCAGCGTGCATGTCTTGAACGGCAATCAGGTGTACGTCAGCTACGCGATGCAGGACGCGGCAAAGCATGATCCCGTCAATGCCCCGGGAAACGGCTACGTTTCACTTTTTGATGCCAACGGCAATTTCGTCCGCCGCGTAATCTCCCAAGGTCAGCTCAATTCCCCTTGGGGAATCGTCATAGCCACCGCCAACTTCGGCCAGTTTTCCAATGATCTTCTCGTGGGAAATTTCGGCGACGGCACGATCAACGCTTTCGATCCCGCAACGGGCAATTTCTTGGGCGCGCTGAAAGATGCGAACGGCAACGCGATCGTGAACGGCTCACTATGGGACCTCGTCTTCGATTCGACTGGCCAAACCGGCGTGAAAGACACTCTGTATTTCACCGCAGGACTTGTGAATGAGGCTGACGGTCTGTTCGGCGCCATCACAGTGGGGAACACCCCGCCCACGACGGCGAATTTCTCTGTCGCTCCAGCGTCGCAGGCTCTTACGGTCACGCGGGGCCAATCCGTTTCGACAAATCTCACCCTCACTGCGTCAAACGGTTTTAACGGCACGGTATCGTTTTCGTGTTCCGGTCTGCCGGGCGGCGCAACGTGCTCGTTTTCTCCAACGACCGTTGTGCTTTCGGGCGCTTCCGCCAAGACGCAACTGACAATTTCCACCGCCGCGGTCGGAATATATCCAATGACAAAAATGGGTGGGATCACTCCCACGTCGCGACTGTGGTCTTTCGGTACCGCGCTAGCCGCGTTCGTTCTGTTGCTCCTGCCTTTCGTCAGAAGGGCAAGACAGCGTGTCGTTGGTGCACCGAAATGGATTCGCATCGCTCTTGTTGCGGGATTGCTGGCCGCTGCTGCCGGCTGCGGGTACAAAGCGAATCAAATGGGTACGCCAACGGGCACGACCACGGTCATGGTCAATGCCACGTCGGGCATGGTGATGCAGTCAACGTCCATCGCGGTCACCGTAAGGTAAGGCCTAGGGTGAAGAGAGTGTTCGTAATGAACTCATGTAAGAGGATCTGGAGGGTGGCGGCTGCGCTCGCGGCTGCCGCCATCTTCACCCCTCTCCTCGCCAATGCGAACACGCTCGACACTTCAGTCATCGAGATGTTTCCGAAGGAAGTCGGTGAAGTAGCTTATCTCGATCTAAACGCTGCGCGCCAGCAGCCTTGGTTTGCGGTTGCGGAGCAAAGTCTCCTGCCCCTGCGTTTCCGCAAGCTCGAATTGTTTCTGTCAGTCGCAGGCCTCCCGATCGACACCCAGGTAGACTCGCTCGCGTGGGGAATGTTTCCTGCATCGAAGGCCCGCGGGGAGGGAATCGTTGGTGTCGCTATCGGCCACTTTTCTCCCATTACCGTTGAAGATTATTTCCGTCAGCACAATTTGCCCTCAGCGGAATTCCGCGGATTCCGTCTGCTCGATATCGGAAGCGGAGAAGCATCAAATGATTTGTTTCTCGCTTTTCTCGACTCGGAGACTGCGGTCTTCGGGCAGCGCGTAGCCATAGAACATCTCCTTGCGGTTCATTTTCAAGGCGACCAAAACCTCGCGCAAAATTCGGAGCTTTACGATCTGGTGCAAGACGCGCGCCAAAGTTCCCTGGCGTGGGCAGTGTGGAACAGGGATTACTCGCGCGCCGCCCTCCAGCAGCTCTTGCCGCAAGCAATACAAATTCCTCAGGCGGCGGCGCTGCTCGACCGCATTCAGTCCATGGAATTCGACGTTACAAATCAAGGCCGTCTTTCGGCCCGAGCGGAAATTGTCTGTTCGTCTCCGGTGGATGCCGTCACGCTCGCCGCGCTGCTACAGGGCGGCATCGTCTACCGCGAACACGATTCCGCGCAAGATGGTTCCCAACCTTCGAGTATCTTTGACGAGATAAGCGTCACCGCAAGCGCCAGAAGCGTCGAAATCGAAATTCCGTTAGGCATGGACCAGCTGAATTCCGCTCTTCGCAGCGGAAATCTTCTGAATCTCCTTTGGTAGGTCGCATTAGGCGCTACAGTGTGTTGCCCTTGCGAGGAAAAATATCGCACTGAGAAGATTCGCAGTTCTCTCAATTACGAATATGAAACATAGTTTTGCAAGTAGGGCGATTACCACTCCGCCGATCAGCGTTGCGAAAATCGCTCTGCCTTCCAAAGTTTTCGAAAGAGTGGATCCCATCTGCGTTACCTGCGCCATCGTTGCGCGAGGCTTAGTGATTGTGAAATCGTCGAGGGCGGAGGCGGCGATGTGATGACGCTGCCGTAATAAAGCAGAAAGTCATGGCCTATTCATATTTGAGCGCGCGAACGGGATTCAGCAGGGCTGCTTTGCCGGAAGGAAAGAGTGCGAACGCCAGATTCAATCCTGCGGAAAGCGCGATCACGAGTTGTGCGGCTGCCCAGTCAAAATAGCACGGGAGACCGACGCGCTGCGCGATGATCCTAGAACCTTCCCATCCGGCAGCCAATCCCACGAGGCAGCCAACGAGGCTTACGATCGCAGCCTCCCATAGAAACTGAAAAAAGACATCTGACGCGGTAGCTCCAAGCGCCCTTCGCGTGCCGATCTCGCCCGTGCGTTCGCGCACAGAGGTCCACGTGATGGCCAGAATCCCGAGTCCTGCAACAAAGAGACCGCTAAACCCCACCCATCGCACTAAGAACCCGAGTTTTGCCGCAGCCGCAGCTTCGGTATCGATCAGCGACTTTTGATTTTGAATTTGAAAATCGTCGGGTAAATTCGCAAGCTTGTGGTGCCGGCGAATCAGAGTCCCGCGAATGGCTTGCGCATCCTCGTCCATGCGGTCCCAATCCACGATCTCAAAAATCAGGCTCGAGTAATAGCTTACGTTCATCAAACGATGCATCGCGGTGGTCAGTGGAATGTAAACTTGGTTGTCCTCGTTTCCCGCCTCAAGGCTCTGACCCCGTTCCGCCAGCACCCCAGCGACTTCAAAAGGAACTCGATTGATGAGCACACGCTGGCCGACGGGAGAGGTCTCTCCAAACAGATCGTGCGCCACCGTCCAGCCCAGCAGCACGACGCGAGAAGCACGCCGCACGTCAATTGAATCAAAGATGTTGCCGCGCCTGGCGTTCCAGTTCCGGATGCGAAAGTAGTCCGGTTCCACACCGATCACTGGGCAACTGTTCTTCGAAAGATCGCCCGCCTTTATCAGAAAACTTCCTACTGCCGTCGCTGAAGTGCGCTCGATGTCAGGAAGCTCGTGCTGAATGGCCGTGTAATCCTGTTCGACCAGTGTTGTGACGATTGTGCCTGTCCTCACGCGCCCTCCCACGGCGCGGCTTTGTTGCGGCGTGACCACGAGAATGTTTGTTCCCATGAGGTGAATCTGGTTGAGCGCCTTCAGACGGCCTTCTGCCGCGTAGTTGATCGCCGACGTAACGCCCGCAACACCCAGCACGGCGCTCAGAAGTAACAACCCAGAACGCAGTGGGAAGCGCCAGACTGAGCGCAGCGAGCTCGCCAGGATATAGGCTGATTTCCGGTTGGACATGACGTCTCAGACAAATGCGAAGTCACATGCTAGGA
>DASYYI010000251.1:0-15002 GCA_035933995.1 Candidatus Acidiferrales bacterium
AGGGAGACTTCCGCTGGGTAGCCGTGGAAGCGCAGGAAGGATTTGCCTTTTGCCACATTTCAAGGCAACAGCAGATTCGTCATCACCGTTGCTCCTCGGAATGGCACAGCAATGCGAAACTCAGGGAAATGCTTGAGGCGCGCGGGCGCAGGGGCGCAGCAAAAATTCGGGGAGCGTGCGAAGAAAAACCCCACCCTTCGCAAAAGTCGCGAAGGATGGGGCACCCGGCATAGCAAAGACACAACAAGGGTTCGAGGAGTGTGCGAGGAAAAACACGACCCTTCGCAAAGAGCGCGCCGTTCTCGCGTCAGAATGGATGGGCGGGTACCCGCAAAGGCAACTTCGAAAGCAGATTCGCTGCCTGCGCGTCACGGCGGGCAAGCGGCGGGCAGACTCGGCGCGTTGCGCCGACGGGCGGGGTAAACCCGCCCCTACGAAAGCAGCGGCAGGCAGATTCGTCAGGCCACTCCTCAGAATGACAGGCAATAACTTTCTGGAAATTGCTAACGCTGATGCCTCCCTCCGAATTTCAACAGTGGTTTGAAGCGTGTGTGGATGCGCAGCGGCTGAAGGCTGCGTCGTCGACGGCGAGCGCGGAAAATATTGGCGATGAAACACAGCGGGTCGAGTTGCCTCTGCCGTACAAACCGTTCGCGAAGCAGGACGAGTTTCATAAGTGCCAGGCGAAGTACAAACTGTTTGGCGGGGCGGCGGGGCCGGGGAAATCGAAAGCGTTGCTGATGGAAGCGATCCTGCAAGCGACCGAATTTCCAAACGTGAATACGCTGCTGCTGCGGCGAACTTTTCCAGAACTCGAAGGGTCGCTGCTGCTTTATTTCCGGCGCGATGTACCGCGGGAGCTTTATCGGTCGTTCAACGAAGCGAAGCACACGGTGACGTGGCACAACGGGTCGACGACGCGGTTTGGGTACTCGCAATCGGAGAACGACATTTATCAGTATCAGTCGGGCGAATATCTTTTTATCGGCGTTGATGAGCTGACGCATTTCACTTTGCGGCAATGGCAATTTCTGACGAGCCGGAACCGGTGTCCCGTGGCGGACGCGTTTCCGAATATGGCGGGCGCGACGAATCCTGGAAATATCGGGCACGCATGGGTGAAAGCGCTGTTCGTGGATAAGCAACCGGCGGCCGGAATGGATCCGCGCGAATACGATGCGGCGGACTACGCGTTCATTGCAGCGCGCGTCTGGGACAATCCAATTTACGCGAATGATGCGTCGTATCTGAAGACGCTGGAGAAATTGCCGGACTCTTACCGGCACGCGTTTTTGGATGGCGACTGGAGCGTTTTCGCGGGGCAGTATTTCACGAACTTCGATCCGTCGAGAAATGTGATTCGCGCGGAATCCATTGCGGCGGAGGCGTGGTGGCCGCGATGGATTTCGATTGATTGGGGATTCGAGCATCCGGCGGCGATTTACTGGCACACGAATGCGCCGGCAGTCGAGAGTCCACAACGCCGGCTCGACAATTCTCACACGCACGGCCACGGTTGCGACCTGCCTGCGCAAAATGTTGAGATACCTCGGGCCGGTGTCGTGGGCTTTGCGAATGGGGATGGCGATTGGCGGCGCAAGACGCGCGTGATTACGTATCGCGAGTGCGTGGAACAGCACTTGGCACCGCGCGCGCTGGCGGCGGAGATTGTTGCGCGTTCGCACGACCGCGACGGAAAGGCGGAGCACATTGACGCGATTTATCTGTCGCCGGACGCGTTCGCGCATCACACGGACGAATCGTCGATCGCGGAGCGGTTGAGCGATGCGCTCGCGGCGGCCGGATTTCCGCGTCCCGTGCCGGCGGACAATGATCGCGTGAGCGGATGGATGCTGATGTACGAAATGCTCGAGGCGGACGAATGGCAAATCGCGGATTCGTGTCCGGAGCTGATTCGCACGCTGCCGGAGCTGGTGCGCGATACGGCGAACGTTGAGGACATTGCCAAACGCGAAGGGGACGATGCAGCGGACGCAGCGCGTTACGGCTTGAAAACGCGAGCGTCTGGGAAAATGCCAAAGCCTCCGCGCGAGCAGGAAATACATGCGCGCGTGACTTCGGACGATCCCACGATTCGCGCGATTCAGGCGCGCAAAGCGGAGCACGATCTGCGCGGTAGCGCGTCGCCGATTGTCTCGCGCCGTCACGCGCCAGCAAACATGCGCCGCCGCTGGCTATGGTGAAGGGTGAACAAATTGTCGCTGGGTTTCGCGGCTGGGTGGCGCGACTCTTCGTGGGGTTTCGCACAGGGTATACGCGGGCGCTGGAAGAGGAAGTGGCGCGGCTGCGGGCGGAGAATCGTGCGCTGGTGAATTCGATACTGGGCGTTGCGGGGATTCCGCCGATGAGGATGGCTAGCGCCGGGATCGGTCCACAGCATTTATCGCAGCTCGCAGGTGCGCAATCGGCTCTTGTAGGGGCGGCCCTTGGGTCGCCCGGGCGAGGCAAGCCTCGCCCCTACGAGTGCGAGGCGACGAATTCGGAGACGAGTGCGCATACCACGCCACTGCGCAAACGTTCGTGGCAACAGATTGAGCGAGCGCGCGAAATCGAGGATGCGCGCGCCGCGCGGCGTGAGCGGGAAACGGATACGGAAACGTTTCCGACGCCGCGGAACATTGTTCCGCGAGTGTAACGAGCGTTTGTCAGGGTCGCGACTTTGCAGAAGGCCAAAGACAGATGCAGATCCCTCGCCGCATGGCGGCTCCCTTCGTGCCTCAGGGCAGGCGGGATGACATGAATAGAGGCGACACGATGTAGACGGCCGTCGACGCATCGCAGCGTGTCTCCCTTCCTTCCCTAGGGCAAGCAGAACAGGCGGGATGACAATGCAAAAAACGGCCCGACGCACACGACCATTGACGCGCCGAAGCGCGAGGTCACGACTACAAACAATCACGTAAATCAATTTGGGCGAAGAAGCACGGAACCTCGAACATTTCACACCGACACAAACTCCATGACACGCAAACAAATGAGTGACGACGAAGCGAAAGACAAGATTGGCGTGCCGGCGGATCCGGGGATTGTTCCGGTGGAGCAGGGGAACGCGACGGACCGGTTGGCGACGCGTTCGACAGCGGCGGCTGCGGAATCGTTCGGACCGAATAACGAGCAACTTCCCGAGCGGCTGCAGAACGCGGTGCGGCGGCTGGTGCTCGAACTGGCGAGCGAGTCGGAAATATCGCGGCGCGCGGAAATTCGCCGGATCAAGCAAGCGCATCAATTCTGGCGCGGGTTGCAATATTTGTGGTGGAGCGAGCGCGACCAAAACTGGCATTTGCCGTTCGAGCAAAAAGCGACGGATGAGAGTTCGCTTGAGGATATGCCGCGCTACGAGTTCGTGACGAATATTTACCAGGCGTTTGGACTGTCGATTATTTCGGTTTTGAGTCAGGACATTCCGAGGGTGCGATTTTTTCCGCAGTCGGCGGAGAGCGAGGCGGATGTTTCGTCGGCGAAATCGGCGAGCGACGTGGCGAAATTGATTGAGAGGAACAATCGCATCGGGAATTTGATTGTCGAGGAAGCGTTTCACCTGTGGACCGGCGGGAAGGTGGGCGCGTATGTGCGCTACGTAGTGGATGGGCAGCGATTTGGTTTTCATCCGGAGACGGAGCTGGATGAGAGACAGGTGAAAATTGGCGGCGGATGGATTTGCGGAGAGTGCGGAGCAGAAACGTCCGCTAATTGTGCAGACGCGGCCAACGAATCCGTAGGGGCGACCCTTGGGTCGCCCGGGCGGGGCCCTTCCTTCGTCAGCGTAAACAAGCCTCGCCCCTACGAGACCCCACAGGGGGTTGCTATTGCAGATGGAATATCCTGTTCGGTCTGCGGGGCGTTACTGACAGAAGAGAACTACGTGCCGGAGGAAGTGATCACTGTGCCGGCGGGAGTGCGAACGGCGCGCGTGGCGAATGGGCAGGAAGTGGTGACGATTGTTGGCGCGCTGGAACTGAAGACGCCTCCGTGGGCCAACGAGATTCACGAATATCCGTTCCTGCAATGGAACATGGAGGTGCACCAGGCGCGGCTGCGCGCGGCGTATCCTCACGCGGCGCGAAAGATTGGAGCGCCCATTGCGGCGGGGGAATCCGCGCAATACGAGCGTTTGGCGCGACTGGAACAATCGCAGGGCGGTCCAGTGACGGCGGGCGGGGATTTCAATCCGAATCTGATTACGTTTCAGCGCACATGGCTGCGGCCGTGGGCTTTTTATCAGCTTGACGATGAAGTGCTGCGTGATGAGTTGCTCGCGATTTTTCCGGACGGTTGTTACGCGGCGTTCGCGGGGGACGTTTATTGCGAATCGCGAAATGAAAATATGGATGACCACTGGCGCGTGATGCACGCGATGCCGGGCGATGGTTCGAGCGGACGTCCGGCGCTGGGGGATGCGCTGATTAGCGTGCAGGAACGATTCAACACGCTGTCGAATTTGCAGATCGAGACATACGAATACGGCATACCGCCGATTTACGCGGACAGCGAAGTGCTCGATTTTGACGCGCTGCAATCGCAGACCGCGGAGCCGGGCGCGCACTATCCAGCGAAGGCGAAGGCGGGACAGTCGCTCGCGGCGGGATTTTTTCAACCACAGGCGGCGCGCGTGCCTCCTGATCTCGCGGGACACGCCGCGGATTTGATGGGGCCAGTGGCGCAATTTTTGACGGGGGCGTTTCCGGCGCTTTTTGGCGGCGCGATGACGAACACAAGCACGGCGTCGGGTTACGCCATGGCGCGCGATCAAGCGATGGGGCGAATCGGGCTTGTGTGGCGGCGAATGAAGTTCTTTCATGCGGACTTGATGCTGGCGGCGGTGGATTGCTTCCGCAAGAACCGGCCCGGGGATGTGGAAGTCACGCTGCTGGGGCCTGGCGCGGCGTTTGAGTCGAAATGGATACGGCTGGTGGATTTGAAAGGGGAATTGTTTTCGTATCCGGAGACGGACGAACAGTATCCGACGCAGTGGGCGGACCAGCGCACGGTGCTGATGCAATTGATGGCGAATCCCGATCCGCGACTGCAGGCCGTGCTCGGCGACCCGTCGAATCTGGGATTGCTGAAACGGCTGATTGGATTGGATGACCTGGTGATCCCCGACGAGGAATCTCGAACGAAACAATATCGCGAGATCGCGCAGATGCTGCAGGAGCAGCCAGTGGTCACCCAGGCTGCAGCTTATGCAGACGGGATCGCGACAACGGCCTCACGTCAGCCGGACATAAATCGTCCGGCGGGATCCTTCGAATCTCAGGACAAGCGTGAGCTACAAAGCAGCGATTCGGAACACATTTTGCCGAGCATCGTGCCGGACGAGTTTACAGATAATCATGCCGTGGAGCTCGATGCGTGCAAGCGGTGGTTTTCTTCCGATGCGGGGCAAGTCGCGAAGATCGAAGCGCCCGCAGGTTACGCGAATGTTCGCGCGCACGCGCAGTTGCACGAGCAATTTCTGCACAAACAGCAGCTTGAAAGTGCGCAGGCGGAGCAATCTGCGGGTGGGCAATCCGCCGCGCAGCAGCAGGCGGCCACGTAAGACCATTACAACCGCGCGATAACGTTCGGCGCGGTGCAAAGCTCGGAGAATTCAAGATGCCTTTCATCAACGGACGCCATTATGCTAATCCGCTTTACGGCCAAGCTGTCGAACGCACGCGCGAAGGCGAATCTGGCGATGAATTTAACGACGAAGTGGTCGGGTCTGGCGCCTATGATGGACCAGAACTCGCCGATTCAGTCGTCACATTCGGGACAAACGACGAAGCCGGCCAGCCCGATTTTCAGCTCGACGGCATTGAGCGTCATGCAAGAGCGAAGCAGCATCCTGCGCATCGGCAAGGTCACCAGACTGCGAAGTCCGCCCACCAGGTTGCGAACTCGATCTACAACGAGACCTCCAGCTTGCGATCCGTTACGGAACGCGGTCCTGGAAGCGCAGATGAACTGCACGATGCTCGCACACATATTGAGCGCATCGCCCATTTCGGCAAAGCGACGGTTGCATCTGATGTTCTCTCGCCTCCTGAAGCCCGCGCGATCAAGAGCTACCCGCCTGCACGTGCAGCCTACGAGGATTCACAGCGGGCAGCACGCGAGGCCTTCGTCGGCCCTGACCCGACAGGAGGCGCAACCCACTTTTATCTGGACTATGGCCAAAAGCCTCCCTCGTGGGCCGCAGGGAAAACGCCTGTGGCAGTGTTCGGTCCCTTTAAGAACGTCGCCGGTGGCGGGGATGTACGAAAAGGTGCTATGGTTAAGATCGTTATCATTCGCTAACGGAGGCCACCTTTGACCAGGCCAGTGGTTGTGTTCCTTGCCTCAGTTCTCCTCTTCCTTGCCCTCCCGACCCGTTCCAGTTCGTCCGCTCCGTCCATCTCAGACAAGGATGTGAAGGCGGTCTCACAAGCCATCGAGGACGAAATCTACGATTTCGCGTATCAGGGTTGGGATTTCGGATATGTCGGAAAAACGATTGGCGCTGACGAACAGCAGATTCATGTTTACATCAGCCCGCTTGAAGCGAATGTCAACATGGGTGGTGCCAAAAAGCCCTTTGGCTATGTTATCTACAAATATATGCCGTTTGGAGAGGTGTACCGGCTATTTTGGTTTACCAAAGATGGTCTCGTCGTTCTAGGGGGCAATCCGGAGTTCGGCTTTCCGCCGACGCACCCCAATTACCTGACCGTTTACATGGATGACGACGAACTATGCCGAGATAAGGAAGCATGGGTGAAAGCAAGTTTTGTGATTCAACTCCATCCGACCGCTGAGCGTCTCCGTGAAGCCGCCGAGCGCCAGAAGAAGCGCATCGGCTATTCTGTTCGCTTGGACCCGAGCCACAGATTTGTTCCAGCAGGGCGCGATCCGCGCTGTCCAGTAAAATGAGAATGTGGACAGTCTACCGACTATGAGCCGTTGCACGGTGTTGCGACTTTGGCTGCTGTTTCTGCTGTTTGTGCTGATTGCTTCTCCAGCATTTGCACAGAGCCACCGTCGCGCCACAGGGTTATGTTTTGTGCGCAGTTTGCCGACAGAAGCTCCTCCTGGTTTTCGGGAGGTCGTCATTGAGAAGCAGTTTTTTGCCGCTGACTCGAGCTCGACTGCGGAACTCCGGATTAAAAACCGATCGCCGAAGCCTATCATCGCCATGCAATTGGTTCTTGAATACTACGGAGCGAATGGAGATCGCTTTGGAGACGTAATAGCACAAGCAATCGCCAAGGGAATCCCGGCAGAGCAAATGTTGGCGATTGGGAAGCGCATGGACGGTGGCGGAGCCGACGAAATTTCCAGTCTTGTGCAGCCGGGCGGTACAGCTTCCATCGTCGGCGGCGGCTTGTTCGCAACAGCAACTTGCCCGGTGCGTGCAAAATTGACCGCAGCGCTGCTGTGGTTTTCCGACGGCACTTCGCTCGATTGGAGCGCGCCTGATTCGCGCATTGATCCCGAATCCGACGAGATACCCTTCGCGAAGCTGCCTGCTTGTCTCGTCGCGCACCATATCGACCGTCTTTTTCTGGTGCTGGGTTTGGACAACACGGGCCATGTGCTGAAGGCGGCCGGTTTCCCGCCGGATGCTTCTCAGCCGGAGCCGTGCGACCTGCGGGAGGTAGGCGACTGGAAATTTCATCCCGCTCTCCTCGGCGGAAAACCGGTTGCGACGAAGCTGAATCTTCTTCTGCGCCTGTTCGGGAGAGATAGGGCTAAAGAGGCTGGTGATCTGCCGGTGTCGCGCCGCGAAGCGTTGCATCCTGTAACTGTGGTGGACGCTTTTGCGCCTGCGCCGGGGAAATCCGGCTGGTGGCTTTTCTACGGAAGCATGATTCCGCAGCCGCCGGAGTCTCACTGACGGCACTGGCCGTTGTGCCGATGCGGCTGCCTCTACAGGTGGCGTTCGATGGCCGAGGCTTCGTTGCGAGACGAGCCGTAGGCGGAGGAATCCTGCTTGGGGATGGGAGCGACGAGTCGAACGACTTGCAGCATGCGCTCAGGCTTGAAAGGTTTGGCCATGCAGATAACGGCTCCGAAATTATGGCTGGCGGCGTAGTCAGCGGGCTGGGCATTGCGCGTGACGAGAACAACGGGAACGCGAGAGAGGCGTTCGCTGTTCTTGATGATAAGGCAAAGATCGTATCCGGATGTATCTCCTGCTTCGACTTCGGCGATGAAGCATGCGGGAACGGTGGTGCGCAGGATGTCGAGCGCCGCGGCTGCCGTGGAAACGACAAAGACGTCGTAGCCTTCGGGCGTTAGAAGACTCTTCAACTGTTCCTGGCCGCGTTCATCCGATTCGACGACAAGTACAACGGGACGCGTCTGCATGGACTGGATGGGCGCACCTTTTTCGGCGGAAGAAGCGCCATTGACAGTGGATTTCTCCCTGGCTCCCGGACCTGTGGCGGCGGTTGCCGCAGCGGCGCGATGATGAATGCGGCGGAATTGGATGGCGACGCCGAGTTTGTTGTCGGGAAGATCAAGAGTGCGAACCACTTCGGCAGGCTCCTCTGCATTGAGCGCGTTGGGGGCGGAGGAGAAGGGAAACGTGACGCCGACGGACATACCCTTCCAGAAATCGCGGCGATCGGTGGCGAACAAGATGCCGTCGCGGGAAACGTCGACGGAAGTGGCGATCTCAGTGAAGGCGTCGACTTTTGCATCCGTGGCGCGAACACGGATTTGCGCTGAGACTTTGACGCGCCTGCGGCAACGACGTTCAGAGGACTGCTCGGTTTGAGAAGGTGAAGGCGCGTAATCCTTAGAGTAGTGAGCGTTCATCGCGATATCCCCCCAGAACGCGCCAAAAACAGCAAGTACAATGCGGCTTCTAACCGCTCTATAGAGCAAGGCGGCTTTGCACGGTCGTGCGGCAGGCGCTGCTGCGCGGGTGCAACGTGCTCTATGTTGCATCGAGGTTAGCACCACGGCCAATAGTACGGAAGTTGTTTTGTGACCCATCGGCTACTAGGTGACACGTACGGGCTTGGTGGCTTGGGATCCAACGCGCCGGGATGCTGGAGCGCGAAAGCAGACAGACTGAAGAGTCCGTGCGGGAACTGACGACGACAGACCTCAGCGGCTGAAGAGTCCGGGTGAGAACCCGGAATCATGCCCTCAGCGGCTGAAGCCGGCTTGATTTTGCTTCAGTTACGGCACGGTTAAGACCGTGCCCTGACGAAAAGCACGAATTGTCACACAGACTCTGAAGCCGCGTCGATTTTGAAGCGTTTGCGGCGCGGCTGCGCTTCGTGCCTCAGGGTAAAAAGCCCTGCGGACAAAAACCGAAGTTGAGACATAGATTCTGGCCGGGGGCGGGCTGCTTCGGCAGGTAAAACAATCCACTGAAAGGAGAATATCCATGGCAGTGAGCACTACGAAAATGCCGGCAGGGGGTGCACGTTCGAGGTCAACTTCGACTTCGCTGAACGGAGGCGCACTTGGCGCGACTCAAAAAAAATCGCGCGGACAACTCTCGGACGACGAGATTTTGGGGCTGGTTACGGCCGTCTCGCGACCGGGGACATCAACGACGAGCGACGACGGAGATGCGAACGCGGATAATGCCGAAGGCAACGACTGGGGAGCGCCCGGCAGTGCGGCGGCGCAAGCTGGAAGCGCTGCGTCAGCTGATTCGGGCGATGAA
Organism: Candidatus Acidiferrales bacterium; assembly: GCA_035933995.1. Classification (GTDB taxonomy): domain Bacteria; phylum Acidobacteriota; class Terriglobia; order Acidiferrales; family UBA7541; genus DAHUXN01. The sequence continues at coordinate 9,668 of DASYYI010000251.1, forward strand.
GCGGCGGGCGATTCGAGCGCGGAGGACGTAATGACTCCGGAAGTCGCGAAACTGGCGGATGCGAACCCGCAACTGGCGCAGACGTTGGCCGATGCGCAGGCGTATCGAGCGGTGTTCGCTTCACCCGGCGCAGCGCAGGATGCGAAGAATCAACTGGAGGAATTGGATGGAATGTTCTTTTCGGGGCGGCCGAGCGATCATGCGGCGCTGGCGGCACGAATGCACGAATTGTCCCCGGAGGCGTTTCAGAATTTTGCGAAAGCGGTGCAGGCGCACGCGGCGAAAGTAAACGCGAGCGCGCAAAAGGGGCCAGGAGTTGCGGCGAGCGCCGATAGTGCGGCGGGCGCGGGAAATTCAGCGAGTCTGGCGAAGCCGGAACAGCTTGAATTATTCCCGTCGAACGCGAGCGATCCGGGAAGTGCCTCCAGTGACGCGAGTCAAGCGAGCGGACAATTGGGGCAACAAGGCGGCCAACAAAGTAGCGCCGGAGCGGCGGTCGGCGGCGTACACGCGGCACAACGTAGCGTTGCGCAGGCGGCGCCAATTCAGCCGGCGGCAGCATCAGCGAATGATCCACGACGCGCGGCGCAAGTCGCTTTCTTTCACGACACAAATGCAGCGGCAGTCGAACAAATACTGGGAACGACCCAGGCGCAGGTGAAGCAATTGCTGCCGGACAGTGTTCCAACGGGGACACGGAACCGGATCATCGGTGAGGTTTACAGGGAGCTGGATTCGACCCTGCGGGCGAACCGGCAACTCGGGAAGCAATTACGAGAAGCGTTCCAGGCGGGCGCGAGAGATGCGGCGCACCAACGGGCGATTGTGACGCTGGTTGCAGGCCGCGCGAAGCAGGCGCTGCCGGCGGTGGCGAAACGCGTGATTGGGGAGTGGACGCAGAGCATCGTCGCGGCGAATCACGAACGGCTCTCGCGGCACGAAGCGGCGTCGAAACGTGTGGATATTGCGGGCGCGGGCGCATCGGACGGAGTGAATCGCAAGCTGATTTCGCCGCGAGACGTGAATTACCGGCGACTGAGCGACGCGGACATTTTGAATCTCTGATCTTTCGACCGAATTCTAATTGACGTGCCCGATTTCGACCTCGTACTCCATTCCATCGTTGCCACAGCGGAGGCGCGGGAAGCGCACGGTCTTCATCCAGGTTTGCAGGTCTTTGTCTTTGATGGGCTTCGACGAATGAATGACAGTAACAGCGCGAAGGTGCCCGTCCGGGCCGACCACGCAGTAAAGCAACGCCCCTGCGTTGATGATCGGTAGAGATGCGAACATGTTCCACTCCGGACTTACTACTGTCCCTGACTCTGGTTTAGCGCACCATGTTTCCTTGGTGGCGTCTGCGGGAATCGTGAACGTATCCACCGGGACATTGTTTGTAGGCGCGAGCTGTTCAACGTTAATCTCGATCGCGTGCCCGTCTCCGCCACGAAAGACAATTTTTCGCGGAAAACGTCTCGTTCCGAACTCGATGAAATCACTGAACTCGAAGCGTTCATTCAGCGCGGACGCGCCAGGCGTCAAACTGGTCGCCGCCGTGATCACGTCGCCGCTACTGTCCAAGCATTCGGTTAGTGAGACGGGAGGCTTAAACTGTATACACGTCAGCGCTGTGTCGCCGGATTGCGCCGTTTCGACCTTTTTGATTTTATCCTTTGAGTCCGCACTGGCATGGATGGCCTTATAAAGAGTTGCATCCAGTTCATAGATCAGTAGCGGCATTTTGTTGTCCGTGCGTGCAAGGTAGCGGTGTCCGTCTTGTACAACTTCGCTGTAGCTGTAATTCGGCGCTGAATACGCCTGACGATAGTGGTTCGGCGCCATCCACGCAATCGTGGCGTCGCCACCGGCCGATTGTGTTCCTACCGTGTATCGAATTTTCGCGTTCAGCACAAAGGCGGGACTGCCGGCTAACTCGATGTTGCTCAAGTCGCGCGATTTTGCGAGAAGCGCTCGAGCCTCGGCCTGTTCCGCCTTTTTGTCGTTCGCAGAAAAAACGCGCAAAGAGAATAGTGGCGAAAACACTGCGGTGAGAACCAAAAAACGAAACGCGAATTTACATGCGAGCTGCATGCTTGACTTTGTGCGAAGTTATCACTGGGGAACGGGAATTACAATCGCGGCTTCTTCGCAGGGCCTGAGGCTTCGGCAAAATAGGGTTTCGGCCCAGCGCAAAACGAAATGATGGGAACGGTTAGCGGTGCGCGCGCGGACTGGAATGTCCGCGGCCATGGGCCGGATGATGGTTCGAGCGTGAGCGCTTAGGTCCGAAAGGCAGAGCGGGCGGCTCTTCGGCAACGGCAACCGGCGCCAACATGCGGACAACGTGAAGCAGCCGCTCTTGCTTGTACGGTTTGGCCATGCAGACGATGGCACCGAGGGCGTGCGCGGTCGAATAATCGTTGGGCTGCCCGGCGCGAGTGGTCATGACGACAGGGACGCGCTGGAGGCGCTCATTGGATTTCACGATGAGGCAGAGGTCGTAGCCGGACATGTCATTGATTTCGATTTCGGTAATGAGCAGATTTGGAGTGCGCTGGCGAAGGAATTCGACGGCTTCGGCTCCCGTTTCAACTGCTTCGACAACGTAACCTTCGCTGATGAGGACGGTACGGATGGTGTCGCGCGAGCGGGAATCGGCTTCGACGACGAGAACCAAGGGCATGGGTTTTTCGAGATCGCGCGCGACGTCACCAGCCGTCGGCAGTTTCCCTTTTTCTAGATCGGCGCGAAGGTCGGGACGCTTGCCTTCGTAGAAGCGGACGCCGACGCCAAAGCGGCTCTCGGGCATTTCGAAGACGCGGGCGACTACAGCGGTGCGCTCGTGTTGAACTCCACCCGCGGCGCCGGAGTAAGGAAATGTGATTACGAGATCCATGCCACGGCGGTACTCGGTCAGGCTGGAGGTGAAGAGCAGGCCATCGCGCGAGGCATCAACAGTGGTGCAAACTTCGGCCGTTTGAAGGCTGCCTGAATTCAGGCGGACGCGGACCGGCGCAGAAAGCTTGGTGCGCAAACGACGGCGGCGCTCGGAAGGCTGTTTTTCCATTGCTTCAACCCCTGGAGTTTGTTCTATTGTGCCGATGACTTCGGTCAAATTTCCCATCGTCCCCACCTCAGTTTAAAAAGCAGTCGCCGCGAGTGCTCCGCGAAGCTGGCTGCGATAATGATGAATTTTGGCATTTCCCCCGTGCGAACGATATAGCGCGAGGGTCACATTCTGACAGTACTTGCAGCACTTTGGCATTAGTACCAACGTACTACGAGGGGTAACGCCGCCTCTGTGAGGCTTTTTTCTGCAGCCTCCACAGAACCTACGCGGGTCGTTTCATTAAAAGCGCAGATTAGTCCGATTTCGTGCGTGGATTTTCACGTGCATTTCACGGCAGCCGAGAGGCGTCGCCGAATTCATTCCCAAAGGGAGAAAAATAAATGGCACAGATGCAAAACAGCCAGTCGGTTGCGTTACAGCTCGAAAAGGTGCGGGATAAACTTCCGCTGCTGTACGAGCGGGACGATATTTTATTGACGATGATTCAGCAGCGCGGCGACGTGGAACGCGTCTCGAGCCGCAACATGCGGCTGCCGCTTCAGATTCGTCCGGGAGGCAAGGCGGGGCTTGCCAACCTTGACGGCGGCGACCTGGGGCGCGGCTCGGGAACCACCTATGACGTGGCACAGGTGAGTCCGATATTTTTCCGTCACGCGGTGGAAATCACGAAGCTGGTTGAGTACAGCACCAATGCGCCCGAGAAAGCGATCGAAAATGCGGCCAAACGCGAAATCAAAAATGCGATGGGGCAGTTTCGCGCTTTTCTCGACAAGCTGATGCAAACGAACGGCAACGGCGTGCTTGGCACGGTGGGATCGATCGTGACGACGGGCCTGCCTGCGGGCGTTGCGGCGCAGATCAATTTGACCACGCCGCCGGGCGCGGCGCTTTTTTACTACAACCAGACCATCCAGTTTTACGATACGACGCTGACGACGAACCGAAACATCGCGGGTAGCGTGACGTCGAACGTGGTGCAGGTGGATCCGTTCAACAAATTCATCCAGATCGACGCGATTCCGGCGGGCGTGGTGGCGGGGGATGCAGTGGTTCACGACGGGCTGACCGGCGCGCAACCGGTTTCGCTATTCGGCGTGCCGTATCATCAGACGAATGCGACGACGGGGACTTGGTTGAATTTGAACCGCGCCACGTATCCCGTCGAACTCGCGACGCCGCACGTTGCCGGGAACAATGCCGCCATCACTCCGGGCGTTGTGCGACTGGCGATCAATAAAGTGCGGAAGGCGTTGGGCACAAATCAAATCGGGAAGCTCGTCGCGTACACGGCGCTGGAACAGGAAAACGCGTGGGAGCAGCTGGGCATTTCCATATCGCAGATCATCAAGGAAGGTGCGGGCGGCCGCGCGAGCGATCTCGACTTGCTCTTCACGGGCGAGCTGACGATGGCGGGCGTGCCGATCAAGTCGTCGATCAACGCCAATCAGGCGCGAATTGATTTTCTCGATTTGTCGCACTGGGGACGCGCCGTGATGCAGGAGATCGATTTCTACGACGTGGGCGGGCAAACCGTGTTCCCGATTTACGGGGCGAGCGGAGGGCTGGCCGCAGCGTACATTTTCTACTTCGTGACGGGATTTCAGGTGTGGAACGAGTCGCCGCGCAGCGGGGCGTACATCGATTCACTCGCAATTCCAACTGGTTACTAGTTCGCGGTTGGTTGCGTCGCGCAACGCGTGCTGGAAAAGCAAAAAGGGCGGCGTTTCCGCCGCCCTTTCATTGTTATTACCTGCCCCTTTTGGGCGGAACAGTTACTTGTTCTGGTAAGCCGTGACTCGACCGAAGTCGTCGCGGTGATCTTTCTCCACTGTGAGGCTTGCGAACGCTTGGCCGGTTGTTGGGTCCGATTTTTCCAGAGCCGCAAAATCAGAGTAAAACTTGTCCATCGCCGCGCCGTCCGGGAAAAGCATAGCGAGATCGTATCCGCCGGGCGCGTCCGTATGAATGTCCTCTTCGTCAATGTTGTACAGCGTGAGATTCCCCTTGGCGGCTTCCGAGTCAAAGAACGTTTTCAGCTTGCTCATCAAAACGCTCTCAAGCTCATCGCTCTGTCCTGGTTTGGCCTGATAAGAAGCGACGCGCAAATAGCCAGTCCCGCTCGCACCCGCTTTTCCTCCGTGGGCGATGGTGTGGAGAAACAGGTCCGCGTGCTTCGTTGCCGCGACGTAACTGGCATTCGTTGCACCGGTCCATTGTTCTTCGAGCACCTTCAGCAGATTCTCTCGGCTCGTCGCGGTGAACCAC
>DASYYI010000412.1:0-1921 GCA_035933995.1 Candidatus Acidiferrales bacterium
ATCGCACGTTCTGCACAGCCTGGGAATCCCAAACGGGATTCAAATGTCAGAAAGGAACCACTAGCGGAGCAATTTTGCAGTAGTGAGAACGCGTCAATGACCGCCGCGCGGCACGGCGACCTGATTGGGCGCACCGGTAAGCGACATGAAATCCTGCACGCCCAATATCGAGATCGTCTTCACCACCGCACCGCAGGTTCTGCTGGACGGAATCCGCAAGGACGATCCGGACTATCTGGGCTATGCCACGACAAGTGATCAGCGTGATGCACTGGCGACGGTCAGCAGGCCTGTCCAGGCATGGTACACAACCGAAACCATAGACCTAGTGGTTCCTTTCTGACATTTGAATCCCGTTTGGGATTCCCAGGCTGTGCAGAACGTGCGATTCTGGCGCATGCGAACGGGAATATCCATCACGGTGAAGGCCTCGGACCGCAAGCGGCTGAGGGCAATTTTGAGGGACCGCAACGCGCCGCAGAAGCACGTCTGGCGAGCCGAGATCGTGCTGCTTACGGCTGACGGCCTGGGAACCAACGAGATCATGCGCCGGACGGACAAGTCCAAGACCTGCGTCTGGCGCTGGCAGGAGCGGTTCATGCAGGAGGGCGTTGCGGGCTTGCTGCGCGATAAGACGCGACCCTCGCGGGTAGCGCCGCTTGGCCCGGAAGTGGCTGCGCGCATCGTGGCGCGAACCTCGAGCAAGCCGCCGGGAGAGAGAACCCACTGGACCGGGGCGCTGATGGCCGAGGCTTGCGGCATCAGCGCCAGCGCGGTGCATCGCATCTGGCGCGCCCATGGCCTTCAGCCTCACAAGGTCAAACAGTTCAAGCTCTCCAATGACCCGAAGTTCGTGGAGAAGCTGCGCGACGTGGTGGGGCTCTACGTCGATCCGCCTGCCCATGCCATCGTCCTTTCGTTCGATGAAAAGAGCCAGATCCAGGCGCTTGACCGCACCCAGCCCGGTCTTCCCATGAAGAAGGGCCGCGCCGGCACCATGACCCACGATTACAAGCGCAACGGCACCACGACGCTCTTCGCCGCGCTTAACGTGCTGGAAGGCAAGGTAATCGGCCGCTGCATGCGGCGCCACCGCCACGAGGAGTTCATACGCTTTCTCAACACGATCGAAGCCGAAAGTCCGGCCGGAAAGACCATCCATGTCATTCTCGACAACTACGCCGCTCACAAGCATCCCGCCGTTCTGGCCTGGTTGGCGCGCCACAAGCGCTTCTCTTTCCACTTCACGCCAACCTCCTGCTCCTGGCTCAATGCCGTGGAGGGCTATTTTGCGAAATTGTCCAAGCAGCGTCTGCAGCGCGGCGTCTTCCGCTCCGTCGCCGAACTTCAAACTGCAATCAACCGCTTCATCGAGGAGACAAACTTGGCCCCAAGACCCTTCATATGGACCGCCGACCCGCGTAAAATCATCGCCGCCGTCCGCCGGGGGCACCAAGTGTTAGATTCGATCCACTAGCTGCTGAATCGCCGCAAGACTTGTGTTTAGATTGCCTCCCGGCACCCCAAGCAGGAGGCGCGCTCATGTCTGCATGGAAATTCAAGGCCATCCAGAAAACGCGGAATGCGGTCATCCTCCAATTCAACGACTCCAGCCATGAGGAATGGGGGGACACGATGAGTGTCACCATCCCGGCCTCCGATGCGCAAAAGCTGCTGGCAAAGCTTCAAACGGCGCTCGACCGGCATGGCGCGCACGATCACGTCTGATCCGGACTTGAAGCCCGGCAAGCACCCCGGAAAGGGCGCGGGGCCGCCAAAGCCATTGACAATGTCGTCAATTCCGCTCGATTTGACTGAGCTATCGGAAAACTTGGCGGGGCCGCTATGATCTTGCCGCCACGATATGTTTGGTGGGCGGCATTCTAACAGGAGCGATATCGAGGGCGCTCCAAGGGCAGGG
>DASYYI010000007.1:0-8066 GCA_035933995.1 Candidatus Acidiferrales bacterium
CGACTCCTCGGCGGCCCGAACATTTTTCTCAAAGGCGGATCGAATCTCTTCCACGCTGTTGGCAGCCATCGGCGGGATGCTGCCGGCGCTGAACTCGTCGAATTTTACAATTCTCTCGGCCATGCCGGGGATGTTGGCGACATGCATGGCCAACTCGCCGAGCGATCTCGACTTCGGATGCGGTTTCCAACCGAGCTTGTCCGCCGGGATTCTTTCGAGCACGCGTCGCGTCGCCGGCACTTCCTCGCGAAATTCGTTCAGAATTGACTCAACCAGGGTTGCCATTTTGCATCTCCTCTCAAAAGTGGATGTTTGCCCTACAGGGCAGGGTACACGTTGTTCCGCCTCATCGAAAGCTGAGTACAACACTCTCACGGGCAAAATGCGCGGAGCCCCCTCCGCCCGTAAGAGCTCTTTTTCAGCGGCGCGCTTCGGCCCGCGCGCGAGTGCCATTGAGAATGTGCGTCCAGCCCGTCCCGATGCGTTGCCGAACGTCATCCGGAATGGCTCCCAGAGCGAAGTGGTGGAACGCGATCAGCGTACCGCCCTCCGTTTCGCTCAGCCGGTATTGAACGTTGGAGACGACCGCGTACGACATAAACAGTGGCCCGCAGATCTCGAGCAACGTCGGGCGCTTGATGGCCTGCACGGTTCCCCAGAAGTGGCCATTGCCGTCGCCCAGATCGCGATACCACCGGCCACCGGGCCACGCCTCGAGTTTCATCGACATCGATTTGCCGTCAGGCGTGTCGGCGCCCGGGGCCGAGCTGTTCGAGCAGCGCTGCGAAACTCGTGTCGAGCGGCGCGTGTATCTGAATTTCCTGCGTCACGTTCAAAACCAGATTTTCGGCTGCTTGTGCTGTTGCGGAACTCATACTTCCTCCTTGTGAAATGATTTTGTCGAATCGGATTTTTGCGCTTTTGCCTCGGCTCGCTCCTTGACGCGAAGCAACTGATGCCCCCAGAAGCGTTCGAAGGTTTCGGTCCATTCATGCAGCGGCCGGATGGCTGCGGCGTTGGTGCGATAAAGCATGCGCCGGCCCTCACGCCGCGCGCGCACCAGCCCTACGTCGCGCAGCACGCGCAGATGCTTGGAAACCGAGGGCTGCGCGAGCCGCAGCGTCACCACGATGTCGCCAACGGGTCGTTCCCGCATCGCCAGGTAGCTCAGGATTTCCCGGCGGCGAATCTCGGCGACGGCGTTGAAGACGTCAGAAGTGGTAGTGGCGCGTGGCATGACGGGAGAATACATTCCCATATAGGAATATGTCAAGCAAAATTCTTGCGCCGCCGGTAGACTGGAAAAGCAAATTCTCGGCGGCGACGCTATTAGGGTCAGTTTGAAATCAAGCGGGGTTTGCAGTGCCCTCGCATGGCTTCCACGACCAGACCGACCAACGCATACGTGGCAGCATTCATGAAAAGGACAAAATAGAAACTGAGGGCGTAATGGCCAGCTAGCGCAATGGGACAAGTCAGATAGGCCAACGTCCTCACAATCCCAAGTGGAGTTGGTGACGTTGTGGAGATGTAGAGGGTCCAAAAAACCACAACGAGCGCGCCCACACCCGACCAAATCGCGATTCGGAGTTTCATGCGCCTCCTCCTTATTCTTTACGCTCCAATCATCCCCCCGAATCCCTCAAACTCCAAACTGATCCACCACCGCGAGACGCCTCTTTTGGTTGCAAAGCAAGCCTCAGGGTATAATCGCAGGATGCCTATGAAGCATAAAGGTCCACGGATACGCAGCACCACGGTATTGTGCGTGCGCAAGGACGGCCATGTCGTGCTTGCGGGCGATGGCCAGGTCACGCTTGGCGAAGGCGTGGTTAAACACAACGCAAAAAAAATTCGCCGCCTCTTCAGCGACAAAATCCTGGCGGGATTCGCAGGCAGCACCGCCGACGCGCTTTCGCTCTTCACGCGCTTCGAAAACAAGCTGCAGGAATATCACGGCAACCTCGCGCGCGCCGCGGTGGAGCTCTCGAAAGAGTGGCGCACGGACCGCTCCCTGCGCCATCTGGAAGCGCTCCTGATTGTCGCCGACGCCAAGTCCACGTTCCTGCTTTCCGGAAATGGCGACGTCATCGAGCCTGACGACGGCATCTGCGCGATTGGTTCCGGCGGCCCGTACGCGCTTTCCGCCGCGCGCGCGCTGGCGAAGCACACGAAAATGAACGCGAAAGACATCGCACAAGAGGCCATGCGCATTGCCAGCGAAATCTGCATCTATACAAATGGGAATTTCTCAATCGAAGAACTCTAGCGACGTGATTATAAAGCGGCAAGCGAGGCTCCGTGAACGACAAGGGTAAGGATGAAAAAAACATGGTGATTTATCTCAACGGCGAATCCCCCGCGGCGGAACCGGAGCCGATGCCTTCGTTTGACGAGCTGACGCCGCGCGAAATCGTCGTCGAGCTCGACAAATATATTATCGGCCAGACGCCCGCGAAACGCGCCGTAGCTGTCGCGCTCAGAAATCGCGTGCGCCGCCAAAAACTGCCGCCCGAGATGGCCGAAGACGTTCTGCCGAAAAATATCTTGATGATTGGTCCCACCGGCGTGGGCAAAACGGAAATTGCGCGCCGTCTCGCGCGCCTCGCGGGCTGCCCGTTCGTAAAGGTGGAAGCTTCGAAATACACGGAAGTCGGTTACGTAGGCCGCGACGTCGAATCCATGGTGCGCGATTTGGTGGAAGTGGCCATCGACATGGTGCGCGAGGAAAAACTCGATGAAGTCGCCGAGCGCGCCGAGCAAGCCGCCGAAGAACGTCTGCTGGATTTGCTTCTGCCCTCTTCGCCGCCACCGACGACGATCGAAACCACAACTCCCGCTTCCGAAGCGCAAGGGAAGGAAATAGCGCAGCGCACGCGGGAGAAGCTACGCGTGCAATTGCGCGAAGGCAAACTCGACCAGCGCATGGTGGAAGTGGAGGTCCGCGAGCGCATGATGCCCGCCTTTGAAATCGTTTCCAGTCAGGGCGTCGAGGAAATGGACATTAACGTCAAGGACATGCTCTCTGGAATGTTCGGCCAGCAGAAAAAGAAACGGAAAATGACGGTTGCTGAAGCCTACGATTATTTAATTCAAGAAGAAGAAAACAAGCTGCTCGACATGGAGCAGGTGACGCGCATCGCGGTCGACCGCGTGGAGCAGATGGGAATTCTGTTTATCGACGAAGTGGACAAAATCGCCGGACGCGAATCGGGTCACGGTCCGGACGTCTCGCGCGAAGGCGTTCAGCGCGACATTCTTCCCATCGTCGAAGGCACCACGGTGAATACGCGCTACGGAATGGTGCGCACGGATCATATTTTGTTCATCGCTGCCGGCGCATTCCACACCACCAAGCCTTCCGATCTGATTCCCGAATTGCAGGGACGCTTTCCGATTCGTGTTGAATTGAGCTCGCTTTCCGAGGCCGATTTCGTTCGCATTCTCACTGAGCCGAAAAACGCCCTCATCAAGCAGTACATCGCGCTGCTCGACACCGAAGGTTTGAAAATGAATTTCAGCGAGGATGGAGTCGCCTCCATCGCGCGCTTTGCCGCGCTCGTCAACGAGCAAACGGAAAATATCGGAGCGCGCCGCCTACACACCATTCTTGAAAAAGTTCTTGAGGAAATTTCCTTCGACGCGCCGGACATGAAGAAGCGCACCGTCAAAATCGACGCGGCCTTCGTCCAGAAGCAACTCACCGACGTCGTCAAGGATCAAGACCTGAGCCGCTACATCCTCTAACTGTTTTCGAAAAACAATTTTCGTTGTCATTTCGAGGACAACGGCGACGAGGAATGTGCTTGCCGCCCAGGCCGAGCGGTCGTGAGTTTGCACATAAATTTTGAGCGCACACTAATGTTTTGGAATCTGAAACGGCCGCGCCGCGCCACAGCGCGGAACATTCCGGCATCATTGATTACGACTCTTGTCTCTTTAAATGTCCTCGCCGCATTAACGCTCGCCGGATGCGCTGCGCCCGGCCAACCCATCACGCGCCGCCCGCCGGCGCCCACGCCGATCTCGGATCTTTCTGCGCACCAAGTCGGCGACAGCGTCTCTGTCACATTCACGCTCCCGGAACAAACCGTGCAAGGCCGCCCGCTCACGAGACCTCCGCAAGTTGACATCTACCGCCAATTCGTCCCCGCGCCCACGGCCACTCAGAGCACTTCGTTCGCTCCGCCCAGCCAGCAAATCGTTACGATTCCTCCGCAGACGCTTCAGCAATATCGCGCCGGCCAACCGTATTCCTTTTTAGACGTGCTTTCACCCGCCGACCTTTCGACGCACGCGGGCGGCGAAGCTGTGTACATGGTCCGCACGCGCGCGGCGAACCACGATTCAGCGAATTCCAATCTTGTCGCCGTCCCGATCTTTCCTGCTCCGCAACCAGTTACCGATTTGCAAGCCGAAGTCACCCGCTCCGCGATTATTCTTTCCTGGACGCCGGCCGCAACTCCACAAGCAGCGGCAACACTCGGGCCCGTCTCCGTCCGCTATCGAATTTATCGTTCGTCCAACACAAGTGTTGCCACAAGTACTCCGCCCCTGAACGCCGCCACCAAGGGCACTTCCGCTCCCGTCACCTCAGTTCCTTTTCAACAAGTCGCGGAACTTTCCGAGCCACCGTATCGCGACGCGAATTTCACTTTCGGCCAAACTTACGCGTACTACGTAGTCAGTGTGGCGAAATACGCCACAGCCGCGGTCGAATCGGAGGCTTCGCCACCCATCGAAGTCACCGCGCGCGATACCTTTCCGCCACCGGCTCCCACCGGACTGATCGCGGCCGTCGAGCCAGCCAATGAATTGACTCCGGAGCACGTCGATCTTTCCTGGGACATTAGTTCCGCAGCCAACGTTGCGGGATACAACATCTATCGCAGCACCGCCGAGACTGTCTCAACGGACAGGTGGGACAGGTTGAACAGGGGCCCATTGCTTACGCCCGCTTTTCGTGATATTCCAACAGTGTTAGGTAAACAGTATTTCTATCGAGTCACGGTGGTTGACATCTTCGGGAACGAAAGCGCACCCAGCGCTTCCGTCAACGTCAGCCTTCCCGCAATGAACGAATAGGAGAGGGAGAAGTGATGAACTCGCCAGAGGCCCACAGGTCTCGGATGCGTGTTCTTTACGCCATCGCGCCGCTGCGGATCGGTTTGCTTACAGGCGGCCTTCTGGTGCTGGTGATGCTCGCGTCGCTATTCGTGGCGAATCGTTTGCCGGCGCTTGAATCCGTGGCCGGGCTTCGCAATGATATTTGTCGCGCCGCTTTCGGCGTGGTCATGCTGATCCCGATCTTCTTTTTCCTCTCACATGCGCGGCGCATGTTCGCTTCCGCACTGTTCGGTTGGAGCATCTTCGCTCTTGGCTACGATTTCGCCGGCATGTATTTCTCGAATTTGTTTGCCGCTCTCGGCCGCACTCCTTTTGAAGTTCTGGTCCTCGGACTTGTCTTCTACGGCGTCGTCGCGGCGGTCTCCTGGGTCGCCTGGATGGTTCTCGCTGTGTCGCATGAGCCCGCTGTACCAGCCACGCGCCACATTCACACTACACATCATCATCGATGAAGCTAGGCCGTTTCCAGGTTCTCAACCAAAAGCCCGAACAAGACAAAGCGGCTGTGCATTGCGGCGTTGTCGAGGGCGATCGCCTCTCCGAAATCCCCGCACCATTTCATTCGCTTTCCCCAAGCAAGCCTGGCGCAAGCTGGTCTCTCTCCGAAGTGAAACTTCTGCCGCCGTGCGTGCCCAGCAAAATCGTCTGCGTCGGCCGCAATTACGCCGAACACGCCGCCGAACTCGGCAACGACCCGCCCAAAGAGCCGCTGATTTTTTTGAAGCCGCCATCCTCCATCCTGGCGCCCGGCGATCCCATCATCCTAACGCCGCAGTCCGAGCGCGTCGATTACGAAGGCGAGCTCGCCATCGTCATCGGAAAAACTTGCTCGCGCCTAAGGAGTGCGGCGGACGCCAAGTCCTATATCCTCGGCTACACCTGCCTCAATGACGTCACCGCGCGGGACCTCCAAAAAAAGGACGTTCAGTTTACGCGCGCCAAAGGGTTCGACACTTTCTGTCCCTTCGGTCCTTTTATCGAAAGTGAGCTCGATCTTTCCAGAGTGACCCTGGAAACTTTCGTCAATGGCGCGAGACGCCAGTCCGCGCGCATCGCCGAAATGATTTTCCCCGTCGACGTGATCATTCAATGGATCTCGCAAGTGATGACTCTTTTGCCCGGCGACGTCGTCGCCACGGGGACTCCTTCCGGCGTTGGCCCGCTTGCCGCCGGCGATGTGGTGGAAGTGGCCGTCAGCGGCATTGGCACGTTGCGGAATCCGGTCGTGGCGCCCGAATAAAACGCACGACGAAAGTCCTCACCGATGCTGATGATATCTTTTCCGATGAATCGCTTTCGCTTCGCGAAAACATAAGGATTTTTCGCGGGTATAATTTTCAGGTGCAGACGCCCGTCGCGGCTGACGGCAGTTTTTGCATATGACACCCAATTCTTGAAGGTGACCATTTTTGAAAATCGTTGCAACGCACTGGCACGAACTGGTCCTTGTCCTTGCTGCCATCGTAGTGACCGCAGCACTGGCGTATGCGTGGTTGTTTGGCCGCAAGAAAGATTCAAGAGAAGTGGAGCGCGAGCGCCGCTCTTATCTCAATCGCATTGGCCGCATCGTAGACGGCCAAGTCGTGGAGATTGTCGAACGCGCAGTGGAGCAGGACGCCGAACAACGCGGACACGCTGCGAAACTGAAAGCGATAAACAGGACGATGAATCACCGCTTGCTTCTCTACTCGTATTCCATTTCCGGCGTCACCTACGAAGCGGCGCAGGACATCACTGGTCTCGAAGAACAAGTCTGTCTCGAACGCGTCGTCGCGGGCCAACCCGTCGGCGTCAAATACGATCCGTCAAATCCTAGCAATTCGATCCTCATCGCTGACGATTGGTCCGGCCTCCGCTGAATCGAATTCTGAAGAGCCTAACTCACGGCACCCTTCGCGGTTTTCGGCAAATTTCTTGCTTCGCAGGTTTTCACGTCAGTGATGCGGCTGATGTTCGAGCGTCGTAAAGGCAGCGGGATCGTCGGGAAGGAAGTAGCCGACGACGATGCCCATGGCAGCACCGGGAAGGGACTTACCGGTGGAATTGTTGTAGGCATCGGTGACGCTGACAACGTCGCCGTTATGGAGCGCGAAACCACCACCTTCGGCAGAGAGATCAGTGAAAAGCTTTACGGGCATCGAAAGGACTCGGCCGGAGCGGTCGAGATTCGCGGCCAGAGTGGCGATGGTCTCATTCGTGGTGGAATTCTTGAGTACGAGCCATTCGCCGTAATCGTGGAGATGGCCGCCGACTCCCAAGAGACGGCCTGAAAAACGCAGTTTGAATTCACCTGTCTTGGTGCTTTGTCCCGGGGGAAGATCGTACGCGGACTGACTACAGCCCATCACGTCGAACCAAGCAGGATAAATATCCTTCAAGGTAGCAGTACTTGGTCGTGCGAGGTGATAATCGATGCGGACTTCGAGAAACGCGTCTGGGTAATTCTTAGCGGTTGGATTGGCGAACATTGTGTTGATGCGAATGCGGTCACCTTTTTTGACGCGATAGCCGAAGCCAGGGATGGCAGGCCAATCGTTCATTTCGCCGCCTGCGCCGAAGATATGCTCTTCGCTTTTGGGGCAGAGAAAATCCGGGCGTTCCGTGTCATAGAAAGCGGCGTGGTGCAACAGTTTGTTGGGAAGCGGTTGGCCGTGCAAGTTTGCGACTCGCGGGTGAAATGCAGTAAGCCAGCCATCGAACGGGATGGTTAGGAAGAAAACCGGCGGCTGAGCGGCGGCCATGTGATCTGTGTGGGCAGGTAAGTCCACAGGTCCGACACGGACGGTCAATGCGTTCGTAGCGGCGCTGTTGGACACGCTCAACTTCGCAGTCTCGGATACAAGATGTTGCGCGTCCATGGCATGCATCATCCCGTGGTGCTTCACCTCCTGCTGGTCCGCCTGCGCACGGCAAGCTGGGCAGACGAAAAGTGCTAGCAA
>DASYYI010000013.1:0-10067 GCA_035933995.1 Candidatus Acidiferrales bacterium
AAGGCCGCGCAACGGGTCGATTCCTTCGACGGGATAATCGGTGCCGAAGGCGAGACGCACGCCATGTTTGCGCATAGTGTTCCAAGCGTAGGCGCCTTTCGAGCGTTCGGGGCCGAGACGCGCGCCAGCCCAGCGTTCGTCATCGAGCAAATGAACGGGTTGCATGGAGGCGATTACATGCAACTCAGCGAAACGGGCGAAATCGTCGGGCGCGACGATCTGCGCATGCTCGATGCGATCGCGGCGGTCGCGGGGGCCGTTCGCGGCGCGTACGGCGGCAAAAGCGTCGAGTGCAATGCGATTGGCTTTGTCTCCGATGGCGTGGAAATTAAGCTGGAATCCCGCTTTGTCGCGCTCGATGGACATGGCGTTCAGTTCTTTGGGCTGCATGCGGAGAATGCCGGACGTGGATGGATCGTCGGAGTACGCCGCGAGCATCGCCGCAGTGCGAGAGCCGAGCGAGCCGTCCATGAAAGCCTTGAGCGAGCCAGTTTTCAGCCAAGGATCAGTGGTGGTTCCTTCGCGACGCTCCTCTTCGAGCTTGGCGACAGGCTCGGTGAACGTGAGCCACTCGGTGATTCGGAGAGGCAACTTCCCTTCCTGTTTTAGTTCGCGATAAATCAGGAAATCCTGCCACGTGGAATAATCCTGAATCGAAGTGACGCCATGGGAGACGGCGTCGGCGAGCGCAAGTTCGATCGCACGGCGTCGGCGTTCATGGCTCGCGGGCGGAACGTGACGGTAGACAAGACTCATGGCCGCGTCTTCCTCGAGCATGCCGTCAGGCTCGCCAGTTTTTGGATCGCGGACGATGTGGCCGGCGGCGGGATCGGGCGTGTCTTTGGTGACGCCCGAAAGTTTAAGCGCGATGGAATTCGCGACGGCGACGTGACCGTCCACGCGGCCAAAAATCATGGGGTGATCTTTCGAGACGGCGTCGAGATCCCCCCGAGTGGGAAAGCGCTTCTCGGGCCACAAGGTGTGATCCCAGCCGCTGCCGGTGATCCATTCGCCGGGTTTATAATTTTTAAGCGCGGCGCGAATTCTCTGCTGAAATTCGGCGAGGGACTTTGCGCCTTCGAAATTAACTGTGAGCTTGGCCATGCCGGCGCTGGCTAGATGCGTGTGCGCGTCGTTGAATCCGGGCATGGCGAAACGTCCGTGTAAATCGATTACGCGTGTATGCGGGCCAATCCAGAGGCGGACGTCGGCATTGCTTCCGACGGCGACAATTTTTTCGCCTTGAATTGCGATGGCCTGCGCATGGGCTGGCTGCGAGGAAACTGTATAAACATCGCCGTTGATGAGCGCCAAACTGGCGGGCGTTTTTGCGGCGTGCTCGTCTGGAGACATGCCCCTCCCCTTCTTATTCAGCGTGCGATGCGGCGTGGATGGCGCGGCGAAGAGTACAGCGGCGGAGGCAAGCAGGAGCGTCGCGCACGCGATGGCAACAGCTTTCGCGAAAGAAACGGGCGATTTCAGGACTGGGCTCCTGCGACGGCGAGCAGAGTCAACATGGCGCGTTTCAAGCCGAGCTCGCGTCCGGCGGGATCGTACCATTCATCGAGAGAATGCGAGGCGCCGCCCAGTCCGCCGGCGCCGATTGCGATTGCAGGAATGCCTTGCGAAAGAGGGAGGTTGGCGTCGGTAGAAGAACGTTCAAGGCGGGAACGGTTGCCCAGATAGCGGTCGACGTTCTCGATGGCCGTCAGGAGCGGCGAATCCGCGACCAATCTTCCGCCCGGGCGGACGCCAATGACCGTCACTTTGAGTTTGAGGACTTCATTTCCCGGTTCCGCCGCGGCCATTTCCTCGTCGACGGCGCTGGCGAAGGACTTGCGCAACTCGCTTTCGAGGCGCGCCAGCTCCGCATCGTCTTCGGAACGGAGGTCGACTTTCACGCCGGCTTCGGCAGGAATGGAGTTGACGGAATTGCCGCCGTCGATGACGCCAAAGTTAAAAGTCGTGCGCGGTTCCTGCGGCACCCGTGTGCGTGAAAATTGCACAATGCCGCGCGCGAGAGCGGTGATGGGATTGGGCGCGCCGAAATCGGACCAGCTGTGGCCTCCCGGGCCAGTGATTTGCATGTCGAGACGTCGAGAGGCGAGACCAATGGTGGTGACGTAATCGGTCGCGGCGCCGTCGAGCGCAATCACGGCGCGAACGTTGCCTTTGTAGGCGGCCATCAATTCGCGAATGCCGCGCAGATTCCCTTCCCCTTCTTCGCCCACGTCGGCGGCGAAGACAATTTTCGTTTGCGTTTTAGTCTGGGCTTCGTTCATGGCGCGAGAAATGGCGACGAGGGCAGCGAGGCCCGCGCCGTCGTCAGCGATTCCCGGGGCCTGGAGGCGTCCGTTCACGCGCTTGACGCGAACATCGGTGCCGGCGGGAAAAACAGTGTCGAGATGCGCGACAACAAGAACGACGTCTTTGCTTTTACCGGATGAGCCACCGCGCTCGCCGATTACATTGCCGACAGAATCCGTGTGAACGTCGAGGCCGCATGCAGCGAGAAGTTTTGCAACATAAGCAGCTCGCGCGGCTTCGTGAAATTCGGGCGCGGGAATTTCCGTGATGGCGATTTGCTGTTCCGTGACCCAATCGAGATTTTTGTCCAACCAGGACATGGCGAGAGCCACGCGCTTGTCTTGCACAAGGGCGTCGATTGGATTCGCGGCGCGCGCGGTCAGGGTTGCCATGGCCAACAGGATACCGAACAAGAAAAAAAGTTTCACGGACTTTATCGGGGCGGCGTTCGCGGGGGAGCGAGACGCTTCTGCGGAAATCGGATATGAATTCACTTCAGCGCTTCGTCGCAGACTTGGTGTGCGCATCGGTTCCACAGAGCGCCAGAATTTCTTCGTCGGTCATAACGCGCTCGGCCTTCTTCGCGGCCTGAAAAATGCGGTCGACGAGTTCGTCGGTCGCCGGGATATCGTGTTTCTCGAGCCAGTACGTGACGTTGGAGCGGCCACTCATGGGGCCGATTTCAATTATCTGCTGCAAGCCGAAAAGATGCGACGGCACGCCGCTGTAAACGGAGTCGGCCAGCATGACGTCGTTTTTGCGGTAGGCCTTGATAATCGCGGCTGCATGCACGCCGGTGGCGGTGCGAAAGGCGTCGCGTCCAACGACGGGATAATTGGGAGGCACGGTAGTGTGAGTGGCGAGCGATACAGCGTCTGAATATTCCTTCAGTTTGGAGAGGTCGCGGTCGATTAATCCCATCAAGCGGAGATTGACAAGCATGAGTTCCATTGGCGTGTTGCCGACGCGCTCGCCGAGAGAATTCGCGGCGGCGTGGACTTGATCGGCTCCGGCGGCGATGGCGGCCAAGGAATTCGCGATGGAGAGGCCGCGATCATTGTGGCCGTGCCAGTCGACGCGAATTTTTTCGCCGGACGGTTTAACGACTTCTTCGATTGCGAATTGGATCAGATTGTAAGCGCCGCGCGGTTCCGCGTGGCCGACCGTGTCGCAGAGCACGATGGCTCGCGCTCCGCAACGAATCGCGGTGGTATAGAGCGTTTTCACGGTGGCGGCGTCGGCGCGCGTCGTGTCTTCGGTGACGTACATTACGGGCAAACCTTGCGCGATGGCGAACTTCACGGCGTCTTCGGTGGTGCGTTGGAGGTGCTCGACGGTCCAGTCTTCGACCAGGCGGCGGATGGGACTCGAGCCAAGAAATGTGGCGGCCTCGATAGCCATGCCAACCTTTTGAGAAATTTCCGCGATCGGGCGAATGTCATTTACGTGCGTGCGGGCCGCGCAATTGGGACGGATTTTCATTCGGCAACGAACGATTTCCTGCGCGAGGGATTCCGTGTCGGCAAAAGCTCGCGGGCCAGCGCCGGGGAGACCAATATTTACCGTGTCGATGCCGAGGTCTTCCATCAAATGCAGAATGTGAATTTTTTCTTCGATGCTGGGGTCGCGCACGGAAGGATTTTGCAGGCCGTCGCGCAGAGTCTCGTCATTGAGCATGACTTTGCGGCCGAGGGGAATCTCGCGGCCCTTCACAGTGTTCCAGTCGTAGATCAGTTCGTTCAAATCCATCACTTTTCCGTCACCGCAAGGCCGCACCCGAACAATTCACCGATGCGCGGATTCTAACCGATTTTCCAGGGCTCTGGATACTTGAGCACGACAAGATAAAGCCCGGCCGGTTCCGCGGTGGGGCCAGAGAGGGAGCGGTCGCGCGATTCGAACAAGGCGGGAATGTCCGCAACGGAAAGTTTTCCACGACCAACGTCGAGGAGAGTGCCCACGATTTTTCGCACCATGTAACGAAGAAACGAGCGGCCAGTGACTTCGTAGACGAGTTCCTGCTTGTCCGGATGCGGAGTGATGACAGAGCGAAGAATCACTCGGATGGGGGAACGGTCTTTGTCCGTGTCTTCCGATCCGCTGGATGCGGCGAAAGAAGTGAAGTCGTGCTCGCCTTCGAAAAGCTTGGCGGCCTCGATCATGGCCGGTTCGTCGAGCGGATAGGGATAATGCAGAACGCGCTGGAACTCAAAAGGCGAGACCACCGGTCCGCGAAAGATGCGGTAATGATAGGTTTTCTCGAGGGCCTGCCAGCGGGCGTGGAAATCGGACCCCATTTCTTCGGTGGCGACGACGCGGATCGCGGGCGGCAGAAGTGCGTTGAGGGCACGCTGCAATTCTTCCGTAGCGAGTTGCGATTGTGTTTTGAAACTTGCGACCTGTCCCAGCGCGTGGACGCCCGTATCCGTGCGGCTGGCGCCGTGGATGGTTATTTGTTCCTCAGTGATTTTGCGGAGCACATCGGTGATTGCGCCTTGAATGGTGGGGACGCCGGGCTGAATTTGCCAGCCGTGGAATGCAGCGCCGTCGTAGGCAAGGGTCAATTTGATATTTCGCATGCGACGGGAATTATCGCACGCCGCAAGAATTCAGCAGAAAACTAAACGGAGAGCATGAATGACCGGAGGAAATGCAGCTCCTTCGTCCCATAGAGGGCAATCGGGACACAAAATGCGCGCCGCATGGGCTCCTTTCCTGCGTCAGGGCCGGCGGGATGACAACAAAACTCAGGCGGCCTTGCTAGCCGAAGCTGATGGCTTCAGGGATGGACGATAGGCGAAATAGGCGGGGCCGAGGCAGACAGGCTCGTAGTCGCCTTCGATGCCGCTCTGGGTGTATGTAATATGGTTGGATTGAGAAAGGAAGCGAATCGCGCGCAGACGGCGCTCCGAGCATAAATCGAACCAGTGGCGAATCTCGCGGCCCACAGAAAGAAAATCGCCGGGCTCGAGTTCAACCACCACTACTGGGCGTCCAACCGGATGGATATGGCAGACGCCGCGTCCGGCGACAATCAAATGCGCCTCATTTTCGTCATGCCAATGCTCCTGGCGAAAACGGGCGAGCATTTCATCGAGTCCCGAGGTTTCGGGGGTCAACTCAATGACGTCATAAGCAACGAAGCCGTGCGCTCTTTTGTGATTTTCGAGCTCGATCGCGTAGGAAGCCAATATTTGAGTGGCAGGGGCATCAAGCGAAAGCGGAGCCGCGGGAGTCCAGCGATGGTACTCGACGCCGATGCTCGCGAGGAAGATCTCGATCTGAGCGGGCATGATGAACGTTCTGCCGAGATGCGGCACTTTAACGATGGCCATGTTCCCAGCCTCAATGGCGGGCGCTGCAAGCTCGCCAAAAAAAGGAGAGGAATGCCTACGCCGGTGCGGCAGAGCGGTATTCAAGAGTACCGGAACGCGACCGCAACAACGGAAGCACTAATTGTGCGCGGCACTACCCTCTAAGTAGAGCAACGCGGACTTATGGCGGGTATTTTGTTCCAAGCTAATTTACAATGCAATAACTTTTTTAATGTAGTACTGCTACCTTTCCGAGCGGACGAAATGGCTGCCGGGTTTCGCGATTTCCTGTCCCGAACGGCAAAGGGGGCATTCAAAGGCTTCGTAGCTGGGAATATCCAAATCGATCAAGGCTTTGGTGGGCACGTTGAGTTCGAGTCGATTGCCACTGCGGTCGATCAAAGCTCCCGCCGCAACGGCGAGTCCTCCCGCTTGCTCGACGACGCCAATCGTTTCGCGCGTAGAGCCGCCCGTGGTCCAGACGTCCTCGACGACCAGGACGCGCTCACTCGGCTGGAAAGCAAATCCCCGGCGGAGAGCCATGCGCCCGGAGATGTCTCTTTCCACGAACACGGCGCGGACGCCAAGTCCGCGCGCCACTTCGTGTCCGACAAGGACACCGCCGAGGGCTGGCGAAGCAACGCAGTCTATCTGCACGCCTTTGAATTTCTCGGCGAGCGCGCGACCGAGCTTTTCGGCTGACTCGGGATACTGAAGCACAAGTGCGCATTGCACATACGTGGAGCTATGGCGGCCGCTGGATAGCTCAAAATGTCCATGTCGAACGGCCCCAACGCGCTCGAAGAGTTGCATAATTTCATCCGCGTGCATGTGAGCGAGCCTCCCGGATCAGTCGCGCCCGGCTAGCCTAGGTCAGCCCGGCCTTCGTTGTCAATGCGGCAGGAGAGATGCTAGACTCTTCGATTCATGTGTCCGGTCGCGACCTGTCAGTGTCCGATTCTGAACATTGTGCGAAACCATCCCAGCTTTATTTGCCTGATTGCAAACGGCTAAGATTGGCCGCCGGGTTGCACCATGCAATCAGTTGAAACATATCATCGCTCTCGCACGTTTCACCATACTAGGACTTAAACGCAATTCTGAAATCAGGGGGAAGACAACTATATGACTGGAAGGCTCATTCGGACTGCCGTTGCTCTCTATCTGGCCGCGGCGCTGGCGGTCGGGTATCCCGGCCTCGCCCAGGCGCAGGCTCAGCAAACAGCGCCGCCGCAGGCCCAAACAACGACGCAAACACAGACGCCCGCAGCGCAACAGACTCCGGCCGTGCTGCCCTATCCAAATCTTCGCTCGGGCCCGGACTATTCCAAGGGAAGACAATGGTTTCCGAATATCTTCGCGCCGTATTTCTCGATCAATGTGCCGCCTCCGGATTTGACGAACACTCCGGCGATTTACAGCCTGATCCAAAACGGAAAGCTTGAATTGAGTTTGCAGGATGCGATCGCCCTGGCACTCCAAAACAATCTGGACATCCGCGTTCAGCGCTACCTACCTTGGTTTGGTGAGACCGACGTTCTTCGGGCAGAAGGCGGCGGTGTGCCAAGCGGAACGTTCGTGCTTGGCTCGGGCGGCGGCGGCACCTTTGATCCGGTGATCGGCGCAACCGCATCTATCGCCGATAATACGACCCCTGTGAACAATCCGTTCATTTCGGGGACCGGAACCGGAACCAACTCGCTGATTGCTCTTAAGAGCCACCAGACTCAGCTCAACATCGGTTATTCGCAGGAACTGCACACCGGGACATCGTTCTCTTTTGGTCTGGACAACACACGCAGCTCTTCCTCGTCGTCTGCCAACTTTTTCAACCCGTCCGTCTCGTCTCAGCTTTTCGCAAGCATTCAGCAGCCACTGTTGAGAGGGTTCGGCTTCCTACCGGTAACGCGCTTCATAGTCGAGACAAAGAACACGCTGAAACAGGACAACCTGACTTTCGAGGAGCAGGTAATCAACTCGGTGACGCAGGTTGAAAATCAATATTGGCAGCTCGTCTATGCGCGGCAAAACGTGGATGTGCAAAAGGCAGCGCTGGCGACGTCACAGAAATTGTACGAAGACAACAAACGCCAGCTTGAAATTGGGACATTGGCGCCGCTCGACGTATTGACGGCGGAATCGGAAATCGCGACAGACAACCAGTTAGTTATTCAGGCTCAAACCAACTTGCTGCAACAGCAAACCTTGTTGCTTCAGTTGATCACCAAGAATCTTTTGGACCCGGCTTTCCAGGACGTTGAGGTGATTCCGACCACACCAATCGAGGAATTGGCGGCGGTGCCGAGCATCGCTCTGCCAGATGCCGTAAAAGAAGCGTGGGCAAATCGACCTGAATTGAAAGTGCAGCAGCTCCAGTTGGCGAATGACAATATAGAAATCAAAGCCACACGGAACGAGTTGCTGCCAGCACTCACTCTGTCCGGGAATTATCAGAGCTCCGGCCTGGGTGGCATCTCTACGCTCAAATCCTCAACGCCCCTCACTTTTATTCCGAATTTGAATGTTCCTATTCTCGATGCCAACGGCAATCCCATTTTTTCCGGCGGCGTGCAGGAGTTTGTTGGCGTGGGAAACACGTTTAACACCACGACGACGGTTGTGCCCGGCGGCGTTGGGAATGCCTATTCCGCGATCTTTCAGAACCAGTTTCCGAGTTATTCGGCCAGCTTGAACTTGAGCTTGCCGCTGCGGAACCGCTCGGCGCAGGCAGACCACGCTCGCGCTCTGCTGAACGAGCGGCAGTACCAAACTATATACCAGCAAGAAAAGAACACCATCGTCGTCGGCGTACGCAACGCGCTGATTGCCATTCAGCAGGATGCCGCGCAGGTTGTCGCCACCGAGAAGGCGACCCAGCTTGCGCAGCAAACGCTCGATGACGAACAGAAGAAATACTCGCTGGGAGCGTCAACGAGCTACAACGTGATTCTCCGCTCCCGAGACTTGACGGCGGCCAAAGGCAACGAACTGCTGGCAAAAGCGAATCTGCAAATTGCGCTGGTGAATTTCAATTTGGCAATGGGCCGCACTCTGACGACAAACAACATCACGATCGCCGATGCCAGACACCGGGCCATCGACCTCGAAGCTCAGCAGCCGCTAATTCCAGGCACGATCGGCGGGCATTTATCGGGAGAAGACGTGTTCGGATTGGGACTGCACAAGTAGCGGCGACAAATTAACGATGCCAAGAAGGCCTGGAGATTCGCAAGTCTCCGGGCTTTTTTTTGCGCTCGCGCGGGAAATTCCCGCCGCGGCGCACTTGCCCACTTTTTAGGCTTGCCCTACAATCGAATCAGAGCTTCGCGAATGGAGTTACAGGCCGTGCCGTCCGGCCAGGAGATGTGAAATGCCGAAAGAAGAGCGAACTTCATCGCTGACCACGAGCGCGGAGCCCGAATCACGCCGCACTTTGTCACGCACTTCGTCACGCACCTCCTCACCCACTTCGTCAAGCGTGTTGTCCCGTAAACCATCAGCGGCGGAAATTGAGTGGGAGAAAAAGGTTTTGGAGCCGACGCTGGAGAAATCGCCCGAGCGAGCGAAGGAATTCACGACGATTTCCGACTATCCGATCCGGCGACTGTACACGCCGGCGGACCTAGATGGATGGTCGCCTGAAACGGACCTCGGATATCCTGGCGAGCCGCCATATACGCGCGGAATCCATTCCACGATGTATCGCGGACGCCTCTGGACGATGCGTCAATTCGCGGGATTCGGCGCCGCGGAGGACACGAACAAGCGGCTTCGTTATTTGCTGGCCCAGGGGCAGACAGGGCTTTCGGTGGCGTTCGATCTTCCCACGCTGATGGGTTATGACTCGGACCACGCATTATCGGAGGGCGAAGTCGGCAAATGCGGAGTGGCAATCAGTTCGCTCGCGGATATGGAAGTACTTTTCGACAAAATCCCGCTGGCGGACGTGAGTACCTCCATGACGATTAATTCGCCCGCGGCCATTATTTGGGCGATGTACTTGGCGGTGGCGGAAAAGCAAGGAGCAGATTGGAAGACAATTTCTGGCACGTTGCAAAACGACATCCTGAAGGAATACATCGCACAGAAGGAGTACATCTACCCGCCGGGGCCGTCGATGCGGCTGGTGATCGATACTTTCGAATTTGGCGCGAAGCAAACGCCGAAATTCAATGCGATTTCGATCAGCGGCTATCATATTCGAGAAGCGGGCTCGACGGCGATTCAGGAATTGGCTTTCACGCTGCGCGACGGCATCGAATATGTGGACTGGGCGATTCGCCGCGGGCTGGAAGTGGACGATTTCGCACCGCGCCTTTCGTTTTTCTTCAACGCGCATAACGATTTCTTCGAGGAGATCGCGAAGTACCGCGCGGCACGGCGCATCTGGTACAAAACAATGCGCGAGCGCTTTGGAGCGAAGAATGCGCGTTCGTGGGCGCTGCG
>DASYYI010000042.1:0-16085 GCA_035933995.1 Candidatus Acidiferrales bacterium
TGAAGGCGCGTGTCCGCCGGCGCGCGGTGAGCGCTCGCGACATTCACGGCGCAATTCGAACGTGCGTCCGAAATTTCGCGACTAGGAACAGCATATTGTGTGGTGCTACGTGAGCCTTTTTTGTACCGATTAGAATAGAGGGCGCCTGTTTGTTTTGTGTAAGTTACGGCGAATTCTAATAATTTGTTGTACCGATTAGAAATATCAGAAATTGGAGTTGATCGAGTGGCTGCGCGGTCAGCGGGTGAGCCAGGAACGGGCGCGGATGGTGAAGAAGGCGTAAGGGAAAATCCAGAAGAGGGTGAAGAAACCGAAATAGGCGTAAAGAATGCCGTAGAGGAAGTCCATCGAACGTTCGCTGCGCAGAAAATAGAGCATGTTGAAGAACGACATCAGGCCGATGACCGTGAGCAAACGGAGAATCATAAAGGGTTTGCCGAACGCGAGATAGATGAGCAGGAACAGCACCGCGTAATTCACCGGGTAGCGAAGATTCGTAATCAGGCGCTCGCATAGCGCGATGCAGCGCGGGACGAGCGGGCGTTTCCACACGATTGATTGGAAGCGAATCTCCTCGCGAATGTAGCTGCGATCCCATCGCAGGAACATCTTGCAGAGCTTCCCGTAGGTTTCCGGTGCAACCGTGTGGACCACGGCGGTGCGCTGGTAAACGGTGTGGAAGCCCGCTTCGAGGATGAAGTTGGTGAGCGCGCGATCTTCGCCATAGGTGCACGGGACACCCCAAAAAGTTTGCGTCGACCAGCGTTCAAGGACGCTGCGAACCACGGAAGTGCGGTAAGCGGTGAGCGCGCCGGGACAGCAATACACGGTGCGATAGGACGATTCAACGGCACGCAGAAGGTCGAATGAAAGGATGAAACGGACATGGAGCATGCGCGGGATAATTCCGCGACGCCGGTTATACACGGCGACTTTTCCGGCGACGGCTCCGATTTCAGGATCGCGAAACGGGCCCGCGACGGCGAGAAGGGCGCGAGGGTCGATTGCGCTGTCGGAGTCGATGGTCACAACGATCTCGCCTCGTGCCTTGGCGAATCCTTCGGCGAGAGCGTCTCTCTTGCCGCGATTCTTCGGGAAGCGGATGGGAGTGATTCTTCCGGGGAACTGTGCTGCCGACTGTTTGATGTAACGCCATGTGTCGTCGGTGCTGCCGTCGTCAATCACCAGGATTTCGAGGCGACCTTTCGGATAGAGAGCAAGCGCAACGGAGGCGATGGACTTCATGACCATGGCGCCTTCGTTGTAGGCGGGAATGATTACAGTGATCGGTGGCGCATCTTCAAATGAAGCCGAAGGGAACGGACGGTAGCGCAGCCAAAAAATTGTGCGAAAGCCGAGGAGGACGGTGCCCATGATTGTCCAAAGCATGGTGGGGCGCACGATGAAACGCATCCAACGGTGTTCTTCAGCAGCGGTCACGAGCGGGTCAAAGGCGGCATAATGGTAGACCTCATAGACCAGCAAAGCGAAACCGATAATGATGACGCCGCTCAGAAGCCAATCCCAGTGATCGCGCGCCTCCTCTTGCGCGATTTCGTGCGAAAAGGTCTGGGCTTTTTCGAGGGTCAGCGAATCGAGCGTACCCGCAAGTATCGGGTTGCCACCGACATCATTCTCGACAGCGAAATTTGTGGGCGATCCGCTTTCCATTATCGATTGTTTCGCCAAGACATGTTTTCGGTGAAGAAGGCGAGCCGAAATTTTAGGCCATCGCTGGAGGGACTGCAAGGGACTCCGGTTAGGCACCACTATTCGATTCGGCGGCGGGGGATGCGGTTGCACTAGCCTCGGATCGGATACAGCCGAGCACGAGGAAGCTGCTCTGTATTGGGCTGGTGTGTTAGTCTCGAATCCTCTCCATGCAAATCTTAAAGGGAACAACACTTCTCGACCGAAGTTTTCAGACCAGCATCACGCTGAAGGGAATCGACGGCTTGCTGGAGATCATTGGCGGCTTCCTGTTCCTCGGGCGCAATCCGATGCGAATGAACGCAATTGTGTCCGCGATCACCCAGCATACGCTATCGACAGATCCCCACGATTTCTTCGCGACGCACCTGGTGCACGCCTCGCAAGCGATCACGGGCGAGGCGCACTACTTTTTCTTTTTCTATCTGGTCTCGCACGGCCTGGCGAAGGTGATTTTAGTGGTTGCGCTGTGGTTGAATCGAATGTGGGCGTATCCGGCGATGATTCTGCTGTTGATCTCCTTTATTGTCTATCAGCTTTACCGCATGACGTTCGCGCCGTCGTGGTTTCTGGTGCTGCTGACGCTGTTCGATGCTGTGGTGATTTGGCTGACGTGGGCGGAGTACGAAAAGCAGCGGGCGCTAAAAACGCACAAGGTGGGAGAGCCAGGCACCCGTTTTTAAAAGGCGCTAGCCCACCCACCGTGACTCGTTTCAAAGACCTACCAGATCCGGCATACCTGATCCGCGGGCCGCACCATGGGATCGCCGGCTTTGCAATCGAATGCCTGCTGGAAAGCAGCCATATTCGACGGCGCGGCGATGGCCCGGAAGCGGTCAAGGGGATGCGGGTTTGTTTTTGCGAGCAGCAACTCCAGTTGAGGACGGTCGCTGCCCGCCCAGGTCCGCGCCCAGGCGAGATAAAAGCGCTGGACGGGCGTGAAGCCGTCGATCTTCTTGTCGGACTGGCCCTCGGGCGTTTTTTGGAATGCTTTAAGGGCGATGGTCAAGCCGCCCAGATCGGCGATGCTTTCGCCGAGGACGAGCTTGCCGATTTCGTGGACGCCCGGCTGGACTTCGTAATTGTCAAACTGATGTTCGACGCATTCGGCGCGCGCCTGAAAGTTCTTCATGTCTTCGGGCGTCCACCAATCGCGCAGGTTGCCCTGTGCGTCGAATTTTCTGCCTTGATCGTCGAAACCGTGGGTCATCTCATGCCCGATCACGGCGCCGATTCCTCCGTAATTGAGAGCGTCGTCGGCCTTGGGATCAAAAAACGGCGGCTGGAGAATGCCGGCGGGGAAGACAATTTCGTTCATTGATGAATTGTAATAAGCATTGACCGTCGGCGGCGTCATGCCCCATTCGGTGCGGTCCACGGGCTTACCGATCTTGGCAAGTTCGTAACGGAATTGGAATTCGTGACCGCGGAAAAGATTATCGACGTACGCACCACGATCAACTTTGTATGCGGAATAATCGCGCCACTTATCGGGGTAGCCGACCTTGAGCATGATGTGGCTCAATTTGTCGAGGGCCTGTTTCTTGGTTTCGGGACCCATCCACGGAAGAGTTTCGATGTCATCATGCAGCGCGCTGATGAGGTTGTGAACCATCTTGAGCGCCGCTTCCTTGGCTTCGGGCGGAAAGGCACGCGCTACATATTTTTGCCCCAGGGCCTCGCCGAGCTGGCGATCCGTGGATTGAACGCAACGCTTCCAGCGAGGCTGCAATTCTTTCGCGCCGGTCAGCGTCTTGCCGAAGAAATTGAAATCCTCGTCGACGAACGGGGAAGAAAGAGCGGGTGCGGCGGCGGACACCAAATGCCAGCGGAGGTAGATCTTCCAGTCGGGAAGAGGAGTGGAAGTCAATTGCGCGTTGAGGCTTTTGAAAAACTCCGGCTGGCCGACGTTGATTTCTTTCACGTCCGGGTAACCGATGTCGCTGAGATAGGCTCTCCAGGAGAAGGCGGGAGTCAGCGACTGAACGCCGGCAAGGTCCATTTTGTGATAATGCGATTCCGGATTGCGCATTTCGACGCGGGTCATTGAAACTTTGGCGAGGCTGGTTTCGATGTTCATCACGGTGTGCGCTTCTTGCTCCGCAGTGGCGGGATCGTCGCCCAGCAGTTTGAACATGTTGGTTATGTGCTCGACGTATTCGGTGCGGATTTTTTGAGAGCGCTCATCGGGATTAACGTAATAGTCGCGATCGGGCAAGCCCAAGCCGCCTTGGAATGCTGCGCCAATTTCCTGCGCGCTGTTCTTGTAGTCCTGCGTGGAGCCGAAGCGGAAAAGGATTCCGACACCATCGCCCTGCAGGCGGGCGACTTCGGCTTCGAGCTGCTGAATTGTGGTGATGCTGTTGATGCGCTTCAGTTCTGGATCGAGAGGGTGAATGCCGGCCTTTTCGATGGCCTCGGTGTTCATGCAACTGGCGTAGTAATCGCCGATTTTTTGCTCGTTCGAACCGGGTGCGGCGCTGCGGTCGGCGGCTGCTTCGTCGAGAATTTGATGGAGAACATCCTGATTACGGTTGAGAAGATAATTAAAGGTGCCCCAGCTTGAGTACGCGGCGGGAATGGGATGTTTCGCCACCCAGCCGCCGTCGGCGAACTGGAAGAAATTGACGCATGCATTAGCGGAGCGGTCGAGATCGGCGGGATCGAGGCCGTGAGTTTCAGCTCCCGTTGATGACGATGCGTCCTGGCTTGATACGGCACTGCCGCCGATTGCGCTCCGAATGAGGCAGTAGGGTGCGGCCGGCGCCGTTGCTTGGTTCGATGTTTGGGCGAAAAGAGGCAGCGGCAAAAGCAAAAAGATTGCGGCCAAAGTCACATTACGCAGCGAGCGCATAGAAATTTCTCCTAAGAGTGATCCGGACCTTAAGCGATTCCGCTTCTTAATTTGAAACTCGTGCGAAAGCATATTCTGGCGCTATTACGAAGTCAAACAGGCCGTGGGTGGGTATTGGGTCAGTTTGAATTTTGACTCTTTGTGTCACGAACAAGAAAATTCAAACTGACCCAGCACCGTGGGGTGAGATGCGGCATGAGTGGGCCGAGTTTCACGAGAATGACAGGAGAGAAAAGGATTTCAAAAACGGGCAATTGGAGAATAGGAGGGCGGCACGGAAGCGCGGTGCGTGAGGCGAGGAATGATTTTTCGAACCATTACGAAGAATTTTACCAGCAGGAAAAGACAGAGAGTTGCGAGCAAAGTCACCAGGATTGCGGCGATGTAAGGATGCGCCGTGGCGATCCAGGCCAAGGAAATCGCGACGGCGTCTTCGGCTACACTGACAATTGAGTTGCTAAATGGTTCGGGGCTGGTGTTGACGGCGACACGAGCGGACGCCTTTGTTCCATGCGAAGTGAGCGCGATGCCGCCGGCGAGAAGCGCGGCGAGCACGCGCCACTCCTGCGGAATCGACGCGGTGGCTCCGTAGGCGAGTACTGCGGCAGCGAATGGGCGGAGGAAGGTGTGTAAGACGTCCCAGGCATGATCGACGAATGGAATTTTGTCCGCGACGAATTCGACCAAATAAAGAAGCAGCGCGCCGATAATGACGAACGGATTGCCAAGAATCACGAGCGAGCCGGGAAGATGAACGCCGCCGAAGCGTTCGAGCAAGCCAGCGACCGCAATTGTGGCGTAGAGATTCAGGCCGGAGGCGAAGGCCGTCCCCAAGATGAAGCCGAGAATTTGGCCGATGCCCATAACGAGCAAGTCTCCCAGGGAATGGGTGTCAGGGGAATTGTCCTTCCGGAAGGGGCCGGTGTCAATTCTTCTTGGCATTTCCGGCAGGCGCACTGAATTCCGTCCAGCTTACGAGTGCGAACGCCGACGAGCGAGTGTGATTCCACGTTGGTGCGCTTTACTATAAAATGGTGGGATTGCGCGCGGGTGTTGACACCGTGTGGCCTGTTGAGGGAATTCATGATCCTGGACACGAACGAGATTCAGAAGATCCTGCCGCATCGCTATCCGTTCCTGATGGTGGACGCCATCGTTGAGATGGAGCGGTTGAAGCGCATCGTGGGAATCAAGAACGTCACGATCAATGAGCATTTTTTTGCCGGCCATTTTCCCGGGCAGCCGGTGATGCCGGGCGTGTTGATCGTGGAATCGATGGCACAGACGGGAGGATTTTTGCTGCTGCAAGAAATACCGGAGCGCGAAAGCAAGCTGCTCTATTTCGTGGCGATCGACGAGGCCCGTTTCCGGCGGCCCGTGGTGCCCGGAGATCAATTGCGCATCGAGGTGGACGTGGTCTCGTGGCGCACGACTTTCTGCAAGCTGGCGGGCAAAGCGTTTGTCGGTAATGAATTGGCCGCGGAGGCTACGCTGATGTGCAAGACGGTGAACCGCAATCCATGAGCGAGATTGACGCGCGCGCAAGCGTTTCGCCCAGCGCCCGAATCGGCGACGTGACGCGCATCGGTCCGTTTGCCGTGATTGGCGATGAAGTGGAATTGGGCCCGGGCTGCGTGGTTGAAGCGCATTGCGTGATTCATGGGCCGGCGCGCATCGGACGCGAGAATCGATTCTGTTCGTTTACGGCGATTGGCGGCGACCCGCAGGATTTGACGTATGCAGGAGAGCGCGTGGCGCTCGAAATCGGCGACAAGAATTTGTTTCGAGAATTCGTCACCGTGAGCCGGGGCACGAAAAAGGGCGGGGGGACAACGCATATCGGCAGCCAGAACATGTTCATGGCCTACGCGCACGTGGCGCATGATTGTCACGTGGGGGATCACACGATTTTCGTCAACGGCGCGACGCTGGCGGGCCACGTGACGATTGAGGATCATGCGACGGTGGGCGCGTTCTGCACCGTGCATCAATTCTGCCGCGTGGGACGTTACGCTTACATCGCGGCGTTGACGGCAATTACGCAGGACGCGCCGCCGTTTTCGAAGGTGGTGCAGGCGCGCGATGTGCGTTGCTTTGCCGTGAATTCGATTGGCCTGGAACGTCAGGGCTTCAGCCGAGAGCGAATTCAGGTGATCGAACGCGCGTATCGATTATTGCTGCGGTCGAAGTTGAATACCACACAGGCTGTCGAACGCATGCGCGAGACGCTCAACGGCTCGGAGGACGTTTCCGAGCTCATTCGCTTCATCGAAGCGGCCGAGCGCGGGCTGATTAAGTAGACGAGCGATGGCGCCGCAAAACGAAATTCCCTCGACGGCTGGCTGGGGACTGATCGCCGGCAACGGAAAATTCCCATTCCTGGTCCTGGAAGGCGCGCGCAGCCGCGGCATTGACATGGTTGTAATCGCGATACGCGAGGAGGCGTCGCCGGAACTGGAGCATGTTGCGCCGCGAATGCATTGGGTGAGCCTCGGGGAATTGAGCCGCACGATTGAGTTGCTTCACAAGGAGGGCGTGAAGCAGGCGGTGATGGCCGGGCAGGTGCAACACAACAAGATTTTCAGCGCGATACGGCCCGACTGGAAACTGGCGAAGCTGCTGCTGTCGCTGCCGAAAAAAAATACGGATTCGTTGATTGGCGCGGTGGCGGCACTGCTCGAAGAGGAAGGCATTCACTTGGTGGACTCGACGGCGTTTCTGGCGCCGTTGTTGCCTGAGCCGGGAGTGCTGACGCACCGGCGTCCCGACGAAGCGGAGTCGGCTGACATTGCGTATGGCCGCGAAGTAGCGCAGCGGCTGGCGGAAATTGATCTGGGACAAACCGTGGTGATTTGCGATCGCGCGTGTGTGGCCGTGGAAGCGATGGAGGGCACTGACGAAACCATCGAACGGGCGGCGCGTCTTACAGGAGGGAAGCGTTTGGTGGTGGTGAAGGTCAGCAAACCCGGGCAGGACATGCGCTTCGATGTGCCTGTGGTTGGCCTGCGGACGATTGAAGTGATGAAGCGGTCGAATGCGACGGCGCTGGCGGTGGACGCGGGACGGACGTTGTTATTTGATCGCGAGAAATTGATGGCCGCGGCCGACGAGGCTGGCATCGCGATTGAGGCGCTTACACCCCTCGGCATGAAACAAGCATCCGATAGGGTTGCGGCGGAGAAGGGTAAGCGGTGAGCGACAAGAAGATACGTGTGGGCGTGTTCGGCGTCGGCGATTTTGGACGCAATCACGTGCGCGTGTTTCACGAGCTTCCCGGCGCAGAGCTAGTGGGAATTCATGACGCTGACCCCGAGCGCGCGCGGCAAATCGCGGCAGAATTCGGCACGCAAGCGTTCTCGGAGATGGGCCAATTGGCCGAGCAGATTGATGCGGCGAGCGTTGCGGTGCCCACGGTTCTTCATGCGCGAATCAGTTCGGAGCTTTTACAGCGCGGCGTCGATGTGCTGGTGGAGAAGCCGATTGCGTCCTCGCGCGAAGAGGCCGACGGACTGATCGCGACCGCGAAAACTGCCGGGCGCATTCTGCAAGTGGGCCATTTGGAACGATTTAATCCCGCCGTTGTGGCGGTGCAGAAAATCGTAACGCGACCGCTGTTTTTCGAGGTACACCGTTTGGGAGTTTTTTCGCCGCGCAGCCTGGACGTGGATGTGGTGTTCGACGTGATGATTCACGACCTGGATATTTTGCTTTGGCTCGTCAACTCTCCCGTGCGCGACATTCATTCCGTGGGTATTCCGGTGTTGACGGACAAAGTGGACATCGCGCATGCACGCATTGAATTCGAGTTGGGCGCGGTGGCGAATCTGACGGCGAGCCGCGTTTCGACGGAACGCGTGCGCAAGCTGCGCTTTTTCCAGGCGCGCGAGTACATTTCGGTGGATTACACGCGCCAGGACGTAACGCGGATACGCGTGACGGGCGAAGGTTCCGAGCCCGCGATTGATTTTGAAAAATTGCCGACGCAGCCCGAAGAGCCACTGAAGGCGGAATTGCGCGCGTTTGTCTCCGCAGTGCGCGAACGCACAGCGCCGCTGGTGGACGGCGAGGCGGGACGGCGAGCGCTCGACTTGGCTGACCGCGTAATGGCGGGGATTCTGGAGCATGCACGTCGGGTGAAACCGGAGCTTGCGACAGCCCCGCACATACGATGATTCCCCGGACCCTGGTTCCGCTGAAGATTTCGCGCGTCGATCCCAACGCACCACCTGAGAACGGCACGCGACGCACTTCGCCGCTTGATTCGCGCATTGTGGTTCCGTCGGGGCCCTCGACAGTGCCGCTTGATACACGCACGGCCATTCCGTTGCACCTGCCGCTGGATGTTCTTTCGAGCCGCATTCTGATTCCCCGCGACATGCCGGTGAAACAGATGGAATCTTCCGCCACGGCGATCCCTTCGCATGTGCCCATGGCGGTGCTCGAAACGCGCGTGGTCGTGCCGCAGGAAGCGGTGCTCGAGGAGTCGTTTCGGCCGACAGTTCCTGCGCCACTGCCCGCGGGAGTTTTCGACGACATCATCGAGCGGGATCTTTTTAACACCGGCGAAGTCAATTTGCTGGCGTCTCCCGAAGATCCGAGAAAGCGGGATTGGGGTTGGGTGGCGCGGTCGTTTTCGTTACTCGTGCACGTGGGAGTCATCCTGCTGATTTTGTTCGCGCCGAAGCTTTTCACTTCGAATGTTCCGACGCAACAAGCGGAGATGGCTCGCGAGCAATTGTCGCATGTGTTTCTTCCGCCGTCGGTGAAGAATGTGCCAAGGGAGCGGCCGCCGGCGGAGCGGCCGAGCGCGCGTATGCGGCTGGATCCCCGTGTATTGGAAAAGCTGACGCCGCCACACCCACCGGCTCCTGAGCCGATGGCTGGACCAAAGACCGACGCGCCTCCTCAGCCGGAGCCCTCACGCGCGGCTCAACCGCAGCCACCAGCGCCGCAACCTCCAAAGCCCCAGCCCGCGTTCAAGCCGCTGACGCAACTGGAGAATCCGCCGAAGTCAAATCAGAAACTCAATCTTGATCTTCCGCGCGTCTCGCCGGGCCGCGCACTGCAGGAGAATGCCGAGCAAGCCCTGCAACATCGCAGCAGCTCAAGTTCCGCGTCTTTCTCCGAGCCGATGCCCTTGGGGCCGGGAGCGCCGCTTCCGAGCGGGGCGGGGGGCCAGGGACTGCTGGGGAGTGGCGTGCAGATACTGACGCCGACCGAAGGGGTGGATTTCTCGAATTATCTGGCGCGGATGCTGGCGCGCGTGAAGCAGAATTGGTATTCCGCGATGCCGATTTCGGCGCGCATGGGCGACAAGGGCGTGGTGATCATGCGATTCCATATCATGCGCAATGGCGACATGCCAAACACGGAACCGGCGTTGGAGCGCACGTCAGGCAAGGAGCCTTTGGACCGCGCAGCTGGCGCTGCGCTGACGGAATCGAATCCGTTTGAACCTCTTCCACCGGCATTCACCGGACCGTATATCGAACTGCGAATCGCCTTTCTTTACAACCTGCCTCTGGACTATAACTTCGGACAGTGAGACTGAATCGCACTCAAATTCTGGGCGCGCTGCTGCTGGCGCTGGCGGTGCTGATGTATCTGTTGCTGCGCTACCGAGTGTTCCACGGATGAACGCGCACCGTCGCCTGGTCGTAATTTTGGGTCCGACGGCTTCCGGCAAATCGGCGCTGGCGATTGCGTTGGCGGAGCGGTTAAACGGGGAAGTGGTGGCTTGCGACTCCACGCAGGTCTACCGCTATTTTGACATTGGCACGGGCAAAGTTCCCGCAGCGGAGCGGCGCGGAATTCCACATCGCATGATTGATTTGGTCGAGCCCGAGGAGGTTTTCACGGCGGGCGAGTATCGGCGTCGTGCGACGGAAGTTCTGGAGGCGATTTGCGCGCGGGGGAAACCGCCGATTTTGACGGCAGGGACCGGACTTTACTTGCGAGCGCTTCTGGAAGGATTGGCCGACGCGCCCGCGCGTTCCGAGGAACTCCGCGAACGATTGAGGCAGCGAGCGGCGCGACGCGGACCGGAGCATTTGTACAAGATTTTGAAGCGACTGGACGCGGAATCGGCGTCGCGGATTGCCCCAGGCGATACGCAGAAGGTGATACGGGCGATCGAGATCCGTTTGGTGTCGGGCCAGCCAGTCAGTGAACTCCATCGGCGCGGACGAGCTGGTCTTGAAGGCTTCCGGGTGCTCAGGATTGGGCTAATGCCGCCACGAGCGGCACTCTACAGGCGCATTGACCAGCGCGTGACTGCGATGCTGGAGTCAGGGTGGCTCAATGAAGCTAAGCTATTGTTGGGCAAAGGGATAACTCCGACGTCGAAGCCATTTGAGTTTCTTGGATACTCTCAGCTTCGGGATGTTCTGATTGGCAAGATGGCGCTTGACGAAGCCATCCGACAGATTCAGCAAGCGACGCGACAGTATGCCAAACGGCAGGTCACATGGTTCCGCAAAGAGCATGACGTGCATTGGATTGAAGGGTTTGGCGATGAGCCTGCGACTGCTGCAGATGCCCATAGATTCATTGCAGGAGCCGAGGAATAGGCTAGTGGATACGGATGGGTATTGACTGGGGAGCATTCTGTGAGGTATCCTAGCGCCAACCATACGATACCGTATGTACAGGGAGGCTTCCTAATGCGAGCTCGTCGAGAGCATCCCACCCGATTGGAACGCTCCGATTGGATTCGGTGCGCCATGGGAGTTCTCGCCAGCGAGGGCAGAGAAGCGGTACGCGTTGAAAATCTTGCGAAAAAACTACGAATCAGTAAGGGGAGCTTTTATTGGCATTTTCGCGATAGAGAGGATTTGCTCGAGGCAATGCTGGATGCCTGGGAATCAGGGCACGTGGACTGGAATGTGGATGAGCGGGAGGTTCACCGTGACCCGGCGGGCCGGTGGGCGGGCTTGGTGGAGCTGCTGTCAAGCGCGACGAAGAGTAGTTTAGACGTGGCGATTTTTTCGTGGGCGCGCGAGGACGAAAAAGTGGGCCACCGCGTGAGCGAAATCGAAAAGCGGCGTTCTGCGCATCTCGAACAGGTTTTTCGTGAAATAGGCTTCACAGCCGCGCAGGCGGAGGAATGGTCACAGTCGGCGATGTTGGTTTATTTAGGCTGGGTGGATCGAGCGACGCGCGATGCCACATTTCGGGAATTCGGACCGTCGCTGGCGGAGGTGCTTTCGCGTTTTGTTCTGGCGGCCTCCTGCCTGGCCGGCCAAGAAGTGCTCCGGCAGTAGAAATTGAAGCGTATAATGATGGGCGCATGAGTAAAAGGTTCAGCGACTTCCCGCCGAAATTTTCCCGACGCTAATGAAGGCCGCCTCTCCCCTGGACAATTCGGAACGCGTGCTGTTGGTCGGCGTTGCGCTGAAACGTGCGCCGCGAGTGGGTATGATCTCGAGCGGCGCCGCAGGAAGAGAGTCGCTGGTTGAACTCGAAGAATTAGTGCACAGCGCAGGAGCGAGAGTTGTGGGCAGCCGTCTGCAGATGCGCGACACGCTCGACTCAGCCACGCTGGTCGGCAGTGGAATGCTAGCGGAATTGAAGCAGGAGGCCGAACGTCTGGACGCGGGTCTGATTATTCTGGACCGCAATCTTTCGCCCGTCCAGCACCGCAATATCGAACGCGGCACAGATTGCCGCGTCATCGACCGCACGCAATTGATCCTCGACATTTTCGCGCGGCACGCGCACAGCCGAGAAGGACAGCTCCAGGTAGAACTCGCGCAACTCAATTACTTGTTGCCGCGGTTGGCCGGGAGCAAGCGCGAACTTTCGCGACTGGGCGGCGGGATCGGGACGCGCGGGCCTGGCGAGCAAAAACTGGAAACCGACCGGCGGAGGATTCGTGAGCGCGTCGGGAAGATCGAACGTTCCATCGAAACGGTGCGGAGGCAACGGGCGCTGCGACGGAGGGCGCGGCAGGCCGTTCCTCTGGGCACCGTGGCACTGGTGGGAT
This sequence comes from Candidatus Acidiferrales bacterium, assembly GCA_035933995.1. GTDB lineage: Bacteria > Acidobacteriota > Terriglobia > Acidiferrales > UBA7541 > DAHUXN01. The sequence continues at coordinate 12,549 of DASYYI010000042.1, forward strand.
ACACGAATGCGGGGAAATCAACGCTGTTCAATGCATTGACGCATGCCGACGTGTTTGTCTCTGCGAAAATGTTCGCGACTCTCGATCCTACGATTCGCTCGGTGCGCCTGCCTTCACGGCGTCGTGTTCTGCTGTCGGACACAGTCGGATTCATCCGCGACCTGCCGGCCGATTTGATTGCGGCGTTTCGCGCCACGCTCGAGGAGGCGCAGGAATCGGCGGTGATCGTACATGTAACGGATATCTCCGACCCATCGCACGCGGAGCAGGATGCGGAAGTGGAGAAGGTGCTCGAATATTTAGGAGTTGCAGATCGCCCGCGGCTGCATGTGTTCAACAAAGTGGATTGTCTTGCCTCGGACGAATTCGAGACGCTACGGCAATCGCACGAACGCAATTTCCTGCGGGCAAGCGAGTCTTTGCCAGTCAAGGGTCACTATCCCGGCGTTTTTGTGTCCGCGCAAACGGGACAAGGGCTTGATGATCTGCGCAAGCGCATCGATGAAGCCATGCCGGTGGATCCCATTGTTGCGCGCCGGTTGAATGTGCCGTTAGCGAACGGGCGTGAACTCGCGATGATCTATGCCTGCGGGCGCGTGCTGCATTCGGAAGTGCAGGACGGACATATTTGTCTGGACGCAGAGCTGCCCGAATCGCTTGCCGCGCGGTTAGAAAATTTCGGCGAGCCTTCCGAAAGCGGAAGACCCAGCATGTGAGCTTTTCGCTTGCACAAGCGTCGCGCGATGAGGGCGATTACTCTCGAGTTAATTAACGCCGCGGGAAAAGAAGGGTCTTTCGACGCTAGAGATGCTGTGGAAATCATTGTGGAAATTGCGGTTAGGCAAACTGAAATAGTGACGCCGTTGCAGTTAAGGAATATCAGCGCAGCGTTTCCGGCCCTCCTCTAACCTAAGCGAATTCAAGTATTTAAGTCTGGCACCTCGCCATTTGCCGAGTAAATGAGCCAATTCCATCGTTGGCAGCTCTATTTGTTCAATTTGCACAAGTTGGGTGCGAGGAAAAACCAAAGGGTAAATACCCGATTTCTTGACGCCGGTCTTTCGGGCCTGTTGAAAAGGCAATAAAACAGCGGTTGGCGACCACGGTTCGCCGGAAGGTTTGATTGCAATTACGAAGTGATGACCGGGTCGTTCACTTCTGGCTATAGTTTCAACCTCGCCCTGTCGTTGACTCTACCGCCATGGGGCACTATAGTGGCAGCATCACCTGCGACCGACGTAACTGGCTGCGGGGCTGCATGGGCCGAGGCCGAAATGAATCTCCCCAACAGCCTGACGATTCTCCGAATTTTCTTTGTGCCTTTGCTCGTGGTGGTGCTGCTGACGCGAGAGCCCAACCTGGAACTTTGGGGATTGCCATTCCACTTCGAGATTTGGGGCGTCTTGATTTTGGCTGTGGCAGCGGCGACCGACGCGTTCGACGGATATTTTGCGCGCAAGCGCGGCGAAATCACCACGCTCGGGATCCTGCTCGATCCCATCGCCGATAAACTTCTGATCTCCGCAGCCTTCATTTCACTCGTTGCGATGGGATTGGTTCCCGCCTGGATGGTGGTGATTATCATCGGGCGCGAATTCATCGTGATGGGCCTGCGCAATATCGCCTCAGCGGAAGGGTTAACTATTCCTGCTTCGCCGCTGGGAAAAACAAAGCTGGTGTTGCAGGTGCTGGCTGGCTGCATTGTGATTTTTTCGGCGACGCATCCTTCGTTCCATCTGCTGGCGAGGGTACTGCTGTGGCTGGTGGTAATCAGCGCAATCGTGTCCGCGGTACACTACTTCTTGATGTTCTGGAATCAAGTCGACGACCGCATCAAGCAGCGGCAGAGCATCGAGATCGTTCTGGAACGGAAGAAAAACCCGCAAGATGTGCTCACTCGGTAGCCTACTCCGCAACGAAGAGAAGAAAACCCTGCTGGATATTGCCCGAAAAGCGATTGCGCTGGCTGTTACCGAAGGACGCCAGTTGGAAGTTGCCGCGCCACAGGGAGCATTGGCGGTATCCAGCGGCGCATTTGTGACGCTCCGCAAGCAACGGCGGCTTTGCGGATGTATTGGGCGATTGTCACCGCTGGAGTCGCTTGCGAACGTGGTGGCGCATTGTGCAGCAGCGGCGGCGACAGAGGATCAGCGGTTTTCGCGATTGCTCGGCGATGAGGTGGCGGAACTCGAAATTGAAATTTCGGTTTTGTCGCAAATTCAGAAAACAGAGCCCGAAGACGTGGAAGCGGGCCTGCACGGGCTGGTGATAACCAGCAACGGGCGCAGAGGCGTGTTGTTGCCACAGGTAGCGCGCGAACATCGGTGGCCGGTTGAGCGCTTCCTGGAAGAAACGTGCCGCAAGGCCGGGCTCGATGCAAATGCATGGAAAGATCCCGAGACGGTAGTCGAAATCTTCACGGCAGAAACATTTTCAGAAGCGGACTTCTCCGGGTCCCGTGCGGAAAATGCAGCCGCCACGGAGAAGCGAAGCGGCTATTCGAGTTCGCAGTAATCGCCGCCGTAAATCTGCTTCAGGCTGTAGGTTATCAGCACGGTTGAAGAATTAGGAGATGTACGCAGCACGACACCCTCGCCAAGGATTTCACGCGGCAAGTCCTTCACTGGGTAGTGAGCCGGCCCCGATCCGTATCCTTCGACCGACGTACCCATATCCGGCGTCTGGTAGACGAAGGAATTTCCGTTGTCTTCGTAGCGGTAAATGCGGAAGTAGTCACCGACTTTGACGCCTTGATTCGCACCCAAATTCACGTATACGACGCTGTTCGTGCCGGCTTGCATGGCAAAGCCCTTGCCCGCCACGATCATGGCCTTCTTCTTTCCGCTTGGCGGCGCGAAGCGGTCGAAATTGGCCTCCGACTTGAGCTGCGGCACAGGGCGGTCCTGATATGGCAGCAGCACATCGCCGCGTTGCAGATAGCTGCAGGAGTCGAACACCTGTGCGATGGAGACTTTCTTGTGTGCGACCACCACCTTCACGCGTCCTTCATCCTCCCAGGGCTGGCCCATGGCGTGGAGGAGGCGATCCTGCGAGGTAAAAAATTCGACGGATGTTTCATTGGCAATTGGCCGCATCACCAGGAAAACGTCCCCGGCTTTGACACTCTGGTCCGAACCCTTGTTTATATAGACGTAATCGCCATCGGAGAAGGTGAGGACGTAATTCGCTTCTTCGCCGGAGACAAGTTGGGTGTTGCGTGACACGTGATCCGTCGTGATCATTCCGGAGCAGTAGACGTCTTGCTGGGTTGTTTCCGGCATGGTTGCGCGATTCCGCAGACCGTTGTCTTGGGCGAGCGCGCCAGCGGATAGGAATGCAATCGACAAGCCAAGCACCAGGATATTTCTGCGCATTTCTTTTGCTCCTTGCCTCGCGATTGCCGGTGGGCCGGCGCATCCGTCCGATGAATCGACCGTAACAAACGCTCCAGAGAGCGTCAAGGCAATGTCCCATTGCGCTTTACACATTGGGTAACGCATCCTATGTTGCTCCTGACCTGTACCAAGGGACAGCATG
>DASYYI010000043.1:0-11166 GCA_035933995.1 Candidatus Acidiferrales bacterium
TCATTTCCTCGAAGCAATCGAAGAACGTCGGAGAGAGACGCGTCGTCCCAATTCAATTCAAACGATGCGGGGCGTAAGCGCGAAGAGGTGCCCCCGACAATGCCTGTCAAGCTGAGAACGCCTGCTTGCTGCACGACGACCGCGGCGCGAAAAGGTTGCGCCTGGAGGTCAACACGCCAACTGCCCGGCGAAACCTGCTCCACGCTCCCTTCAACGCTGGCGAGCGCGAGAGGCAACTTGCCAGCGCCCTCCTTAAAATTGACGCGGCCGCCAGAAAGGTCGATGCGCTGCAAACGAAGCGAGGCGCGTGCAGGAGCGGGCGCGGCGGGAAGATTTCCGCGCGGGCGCGGCAGCCACGATTCCAGATTCCATTCACCGTCAGGAAGGCGCACAAGATTCAAACTCGGGCCGCTGAGCGACACAGGTCCGAACTCGATGCGGCCGCGAAGCAAGGCGCTCCAACGCAAACCAATTGTGAGCGAATCCGCGCGAAGGAAGTATTCGTTGCCGAAACGCGGGTCTTCGGCAACGGTGACGCGGTCCGCTTCGAGTCGCGGCCCTGCGAGCATGCTGAACGAGTAGTGGGCTACGTCGACGGGGCGGCCAAAGGCGGCCTCGAGCCGGCGCGTGAGGGCGTGGTTCAGCCAGCCAAACTCGAGGAGCAACGACAGCCCGTAGTCGAGCGCCAGGCCGGCAACGATCACAACCAAGAATATTCGCAACCAGCGATGGACGCGCGGCGAGCCGGGAAAGCGGGTTGCTCCACTGGCGTGCGCGAATTGGTTTCGTGTCGCCTCCGCCGTGGTCAAGACAGGAGGCGGCATCAGTGGACCTCGCGGAACATCCGCGCCCAGCGGGTTTCGGTGGGCAGGTAGAGGAGCGTCTTTGCGGCATTTTCCGACGCATGCAGGAAATTTGCGGGCCTCGACTCGCCGTTCACCGCGTCATTCGTCTCGTCTATCGACCAATAGATGAGCAGTGGACGGCCTGCAATGGCGTCGCGCGGAACAAATCCCCAGTAGCGGCTGTCAGAACTATGGTCGCGATTGTCTCCCATGACGAAGTAATCGTTCGCAGGAACCACGATTTCGCCGTGATGGACGTCGTGGCGCAAAGTGTTCGCCCATTCGGGCCTGATTTCGGCCGCGATCAAACGAAGGTCCGGAGGCGGAAAGTCGAACATATAGGGATCGGCGCTCGAAAGATCGTGAACCGCATAGGGTTCGACTAGCAGCGTATCATTGACGTACACCCTTTGGTCCGCGATATGCACGCGGTCGCCGGGTACCGCTATGACGCGCTTGACGTAGTACGGATGGTCGTCATAGGGGTATTTGAACACGATGACGTCGCCGCGCCGAATCGGACGGTATGGCAGCAGATGGTCGTACCAGGCGCCGCGCCCGCCGAATATGAATTTATTCACAAGCAGATGATCGCCGACGAGAAGCGTGGGCGCCATGGACGGAGAAGGAATCTTGAAGGCCTGAACGATAAACGTGGTGCCGAAAACAGCGATGATGATCGTGATGAGAAGCGATGCGAGGTAATCGCGGACCGCATCGCCTTCGTGATTCTGGAGTGCGGGCGCCTCGGGAGAACCGGGCGCCGCCGGCGTCTCGGCTGCTTCAGCCATGCGAAGTATCCAGCGCGGCGCGTTTCGCGTCTTCTTCACGCAGCAAACCGAGGGCCAAGGCAGCGGCAGCCTGCTCGGCGGATTTCTTGCTGTGGCCGTCCGCCTCGGCCAAGACCCGGCCGGCCGCCCGGACGCTGACGCGAAAAGTCTTGTTGTGCTCGGGACCTGTCTCGCGCACCACATGGTATTCCGCAAGACGCAGTCCCCGGCTCTGAAGCCATTCCTGAAGCGCTGATTTGTGATCCGGATCAGCAAGCAATTCCGCAACCGACAGCGCATCGCTCAGCAGCGAACGCTCCACGAACGTGGCGGCGGCTGCGAATCCCGAATCGCGAAAAATTGCGCCAACAACGGCCTCATAAGCGTCGGCAAGAAGATTTTGCTTTCTACGCCCGCCGGTTTTTTCCTCACCCGGACCCAGGCGCAGGTGTTCTCCCAGCCCAAGGCGATTCGCCGCATCTTCCGCGCTGACAGCGCTGACCAGGCGCGCCCTGGCCTTCGACAGGCTCCCTTCGTCCCAGTGCGGAAAACGGGTGACGAGAACGCGGCTGACCGCGAGACCCAAGACGCTGTCACCGAGAAATTCGAGACGCTCGTTGCTTCGCGCGTCGGAATTGAATATATGGGAGCGGTGCGTCAGCGCTCGTTCAAGCCATTCGACGCGCTCGAATCGATAGCCGAGTTTTTGTTCGAGATCACGCCGCTCCGTATCGGTCATGGACAAAATCAGGTCCCCGAGGACATTTAGGGCTTCGGTGGCTGAGGCTGGCTTCCGGCCTTAGCTTTCGCTTCCGCTGCCCCTTGCTTGCAACGGTCCTGCAATGGAGATGGGATTTGGACACAGCTATCGAAGGACTTCTGCGCATCGGAAAACTTACTTAGTTTTTCATCCTCCACGCCGAGGATGAAATAGTCAGTTGGGTCGGGGTGTGGGCTGCCTCCGGTGGCCTGGGTAAGTTCGGCGACCGCGTCACTATCCTTGCCCTCGCGGAAATAAACCAGGCCAAGTCCGCTATGAGCCTGGGAAACGGCGCTGGCCTTGGTGGTCGCGAATTGCTCGTCGGTCAGTTCGGCGGGTTTCGGCAAAGTAGCCAGGATCTCGAGCGCATGTTTCTCGTATTGTTCCGCCTTGGTAAGCTGGTCTGCAAAACCGGGCGCGGTGGGATTGCCGCGCGGAATCACCCATCCGACCAGAGTGAGCACGGTCACATCATTGGGATTGATTTGCAAGGTTTTGTCGGCGGCAACGTACATCTTGTCAATTTTCTGTCTTTCGAAATAGGCGTTCGTCAGCCGCGAATACACGACGACTCGGTAGCGGCTCTGCGGATAGTTCTTAACGAAGTCCTCGCCCGCCTGGATTTGCGCGTCGTAGTCGGCGGAAGCGGTCGGTTTCAACGCCACAAATGCCTTGTAGGCGGCCTCCTCCTTCGGATCGACCGCCGGAGCCGCTGGCGCTGCGGGCTTCTGGGGAGTTGGATTTTGCAGGGATGGCTTTTGGTCTTGCGTTCCCTGCTGCTGCGTTCCCTGCTGCTGTGCCCCCATGCCTTGGGCGCGTACTCGAGGCGCAGCCGCCAAACAGGCGCACGCAGCTAACATCAGAGCGGTGATTCCCATTCGGTGTGTCATTGTTCTTTCGTCCTCCAATTTAAAATACTTCCCTCCGGGAACCGAATGGGTTCAACCGGTAGTGGAAATTCGTTCGGGCGTTTATTTCGACGGCGCCGACTGTGGCGGGCGATACGGCTTGTCGATACCCTGTTGCGCCGCCACGCGAGCCGCTTCCGGAGCGCCGTTTACGCCCAGCGCCGCCCGATACTCCTTTATGGCAGGCTCGCGCTCGTCCTGCAAGTCGTGAATGCGGCCCAAATAAACATGCGACCACGCCAGGATACTCGGACTCGGCGCTGCCGCCGCGCTTGAGCCAGGCGGCGGCATGCTCACAACTTGCTCGAAGAGATTTTCCGCTTTTTCGCCCTGGCCTTGCAAGACGGAGGCGAGCGCCAGGCCATAAAGCGCGCGAGGCTGGTTGGGATGCTCGTTCAGGATGCCCTGAAAAGTTGCCGCAGCGCCCGCGGCATCTTGCAACGCGATCTGGCGATCGCCGCGCGTGAACTCCTGATCGAGCGGCGTTTCGGGAGCGTTCCCGCCGTTCTCTCCCTGAATGCCGCCCGCGGGAACCACTTCTGTCGCGGAGGCGAATTGGAAATTTTGCAGGCGCTTTTGTTCAGTGGCCACGTTGATTCCCTGAACGAGCGACGGAAAATACAGAGACATCGCCGGCTCGGACTTCTCAAAAACGATCAGTTGCTGATAGATGGGGCGCACCAGAATGAAGCCGGTCCTGTCGTCCGCGGCCAGCGCTGATTCAAGCTGATCGGCCGGCAGCTTGCGAACGCGCAACTCAACGGCGCGAACCAGGCACTCGTCGAACAATCCCACAAAATCATTTTGAAATGAGGCCGGAAGCTGCGGTGCGCGGGTTGCGATGTCCAGAAGCGCACGGCGCGTGGAAATAGTTTGCTGATACTTGAGCGTCAGAGGATCGAGCAGGAAATGAAACATCGCGTGACGTATATCGCCCAACGGCAACACAGGGCCCGGCCCGACGATAATCGAATAATGATTGCCGATGTTGCGAAAATTGACGCGCTCGCCTACGAGCGGCTCGACCAGAACCGTGAAAGTGCGGTCGGTCGGCGTCTGGATTTCGCGGAGATAGGCCGTGCTTTCGAAGACAATCTGCCGCATCGGACTGGTGAGGCGCGCTACTTCGCGGTCCACTTCAAGTTCGACGCCGGCCCACTCGCGGTCGAGATGCGCTGCCACGTATAGTTTGCTCAGGATTTCGCCAAAGCCGTCGATGGAGAGTACCGCGGGCGGTATGTCATCGTGCGATATGAGGTAGCGGAATCGCGGCGGCGGCCCGACGACAAGCGCAAAGGAAAGAAAGGGCGAGAGCGTCTCGTCGGAATTCGCGAATTGATGCTGAGCGTAAAACTGCCGCATGGCGTCCGCCGCCGGGCCTTTCAATTGCAGCAGGCGGGCGCGCAGCGCAGCGTCCGCGGGATAAATATCGAGGGTATTGGAATTCGCGTCAAAACCAGCGGCGTCCAATGCGCACATGGTGGCGAACAGTTGCGGGCTGGTTTCGACGCTGATGGAGCTGCCGACAGGCCGCGGCCGGGCAGACGTTTGCGCCATCGTTGGCGCGCCCAGATAGGTCACGAGCGCAACAAGAACTGACCCGCAGAGGCCGCCGCGAAATTTTCGAATCATCATGCGCTCAGTTCACTAAACTTAGGCGTTCGCGGATGGGATGCGCGACCGCGGAGGTACTGTTGCTTATGGATGGCACCGATATGAAAGCACACTGTAGCGGGCTGGATGAACCGAGTCAAGAAAGCTGAAAGGACACGAGCTAGCCGCGGACACGGATTTCGCTGAAGCTGAGAACCACGCGCCCGCCCGCCGTGGGCCGGCCGAAATTCAGTTCAGGGCGAAAACGCGAGAAGATCAGCACTTGGTCGATCTGGTGGCGAATCGCCGGATCGTTTGGTCCAGAGAGAATCTTGTAGCCCGCGACTTGCCCCTCGGCATTTAGCGTCGCCTCCACGAACAGGACACCCACGCCGGAATAATTGCTGCTGCCGATGATGCCGGGAACCGGGAACGGCGCCAGGCTCTCCAATTGCGCCGGCTGAATCAAATCCGTCGGAAGGTCATTGGGAATGTTGCCGATGGGTATCCCCACAAACAAGCTCTGAACAACAAAAACGAAGACGAACGCGGCGGTTAGGAACCCGCCGGTCGCAGGCACAGCCAGCGGCTGCAAAATATTCTCGAAGAAAACCCACGCCCGGCTGCGAAGCGGATGGGGCGTTTCCCGCTGAACCTGAATGCGCGAGGCTTGCACGCGGATGCGCGTCGCCAGATCGGCCGGAGGCGCGATGGCCGTGGAATCCGCAAGCACGCGCGCGAGCCGGCGGTAGCGTTCGAGATCGGTGCGGCAATCGGCGCATGAGTCCAGGTGCGCGCGCACACTCGCATGCTTTTCAGACGAAGCGGCGCCGTCCAAATAGCCCGGCAAATGACGTCCGATTTCGCGGCAGGTCATTGGCATCCTCCGGGCCAACTTGCTCGTCCGCGATTCAATGCCATCGCATACGAAGCAAGGGGCTGCGACTCAACGGCCGCGTCTTGCGAGGCAGGCGCAGCAACGACATCGCGCTCCGCGCTGGTCCGCGTAGTCGCAGCGTAAGAGTCCCTGTAGGGAGCATGAAGGAGAGGCTCGAGAAGTTTCTTCAAGGCGCGGCGCCCGCGCAGAATGCGCGTCTTCACAGTCGCCACTGAAATTTCAAGCACTTCGGCCACTTCCTCGTACGAAAGCCCTTCGAGATCCCTCAAAATCACGGCGCTGCGATAGGCCTCGGATAATTCGGCAAGCGCGGTGCGCACGGCTGCCTGGGTTTCTCGCGCAGCCAGCTGATCAAAGGGCGTCGCTTCAAGATCCTCGACTTCCGTCGCGGCATGATTCTCATCAGCCGGAACGTCGAGCGACACTTCATTGCAGCAGTGCCTGCGCCACCAGCGACGATGATTCAGCGATTCGCGCACCGCGATGCGATATAGCCACGTCTTCAGCGAACTGCCGCGCCGGAAGCCGTGGATTCCGCGAAAGGCCTTGAGGAAAACTTCCTGGGTGACGTCGGCGGCATCGCTGCGGTCCGCGAGAATCCCGTAGATAACGTTGTACACAGAGGCGTGGTAATACGTGACCACCCAATCGAAGGCAGTATCCGACCCCGACTGCAACTCGGTCACGAGCCGCGTCTCGTCTTGAATCCAGGATAGAGTCTGCGCTAGGTCAGACATGCTGTTTGCTACCCATCCAGGCTGCCCGCCTCAGGCGGGGTTTACCTGCCTCTGGCAGGGCTTGCCGTCCGTCCGGCTCGCTTCTGCAATGGCGGCTTGCCGTCAGCTTCTGCGGCAAAGAGGGCGCGTACTTCTCTTAGACACCGCGCCATGCCATTCTGTTCCCTGCACGTGTTCCTTGTAACTGGTACTAGTTTACCAGAAAACTGAGGAGTAGTCTCAGCGGCATTAGGCACCAGTGGTGGATCAGTTTGAATTTTCTTGATCCGTCTAATGCTTCGCTCATAACGCCGTCATTCTGACGAACCATGCCACGAGGAATCTGCCTTTCGCTGCTTCGTAGGGGCGGGGTTTACCCCCGCCAATGCTTCGCTCATACGGCGGCGCTTCGCCAGACCCTACGTGGGATACGGGCACGGTAATTGCCGTGCGCCGTTTCGTCCGGCACCTCGATGCAATCACAGGACGCGCTCCTTCAGCCCAACATTGTTCTACGGTGAAAGATTTAGGAGGTCTACAGCAAACGCTGGATGGCTATTCCGGCCTTTTCTGGGCATCGTGGCGATGTGGGAACTACCGTAATTTCAGGTCGGTTTCGTGCACAGGTGCAACCGAAGGCGAGTGTAACTTTTCAAGCCATCATGCCACGCGGCGCTTCCCAAGGTTGGCAAGAGGTTGACGAAGAGATGGAGGCGCCCGTGCAAACTGTGCGAATTCTCATTGTGGACGACCACGAAGTAATGCGCGGAGGCTTGCGGTCATTGCTAGGATCGCTTCCGGAATGGGAAGTTTGCGGCGAGGCGGTTGACGGTGTCGAAGCAGTCGAGAAGGCAAAGGAACTTAGGCCGGACGTGGTCATCCTCGACATCAATATGCCCGTCCTTAACGGGTTGGAAGCCGTTCGCTTGATCAGGAAAGAGGTTCCGCAGACGCAAGTGGTGATGCTCAGCCGGTATGAAGCCGCGGAGATGCGCGCGAAAGCGTTGGAGGCCGGCGCACGCGAATACGTGCCAAAGTCTCAAAATCTTGCGCGTGAATTGCTAGCCGCGATAGATGAAATTGTTCGCCAGCGCTGGATGTCGAACCCGAACACGCAAGTTTCATCGGCAGAGACGTCATCGGAAGTGGCTCCGCCCGCTGGAGCAAAGGCAGAGAAGGTCGGTGGGGCTTAATCCAAGCTGCTAAAACAACCAGCCTCAGCCGCAGCCCCGCTGATTCTGCCTCCTGCGCGATCCTCGAATACTTGTCTCGTTTCATTCCTTCTCCAGCGCACGCTCTTGCCCACACGACTATTCGAACGTGAAAGCATCCGGGTCTGGGAAACGTGAAGAATCAGCAGGTTTGACGCTGCGCTGTACGCAGTGCTATAAAAGTTAGCTGACGTTCTCTCCCGGTGGGGCCGTGGCGCAGTTGGGAGCGCGCCTCGATGGCATCGAGGAGGTCGTGGGTTCGAATCCCATCGGCTCCACCAAATTTCATAATGCCGTTCTCGGTTTACATCTTGCAAAGTGAAACCACGGGCGTCCCGGCGAACGGGGAAGGTTGCGGGTTCGATCCCCGCTCCTACCAAAACAACTGCGTTTCAGTTTACTCAGTTGCTCACGGCAGCAGCTAAGTTATCTTCCGGCGAACCGCGGCGAAAATGCCCAGAATGCCAGTCGCGAGTAGTGACAGGCTCGCTGGTTCAGGCGTGATGTTTCGCGAATCGAGCGGGTAATTCGTCCCGGAACCGGAAGTGAGTGAAATCCCTAGAATCGGATTGCCATTGGCATTGAGCACGAGAACATCCTCGAGAGACAGATTAAACTGTAGTTCGCCATCTCTGAAGCAACCCAGATCGGCTGACATTCCGAAGGCAAAAGGGGAGCCGAACGTCATAGCCTGCGGAGTCGTCGCAAAAGTAGCTATGCCAAACTCATCATAAGACAGCGAGGACAAAGGCACAGCTTGATTTCCCGCCGTGGCGTCCAGGGATTGGTTAACGCAGCTGCCGCCATCGTTCTGTACGCCGAAAGTGAATTCGACGAAAGCAGGTCCCGCCAGGGAGCCATCAGTGAAGGTCAACAGATCATTTATGCTTCCAGAGGCCAAGGCAGCAGACTGGCCTCCCAGAAACTGCGAGGAGATCGCGAAACCAGATAGCGAAATCTGCCCCGCGCCGGCTGACGCGCGGGCCTGAGCAAATCCCACGTCGCAGAAAGCGAATGTGGAACCCGTATTAATGCAGTTAGTGACCGCGTCTGCCTCCGCATAAACTGATGTCGAAACGCTACCCGCGGACGCCGGATGCGCGCCCAGTAGCAAGAACCCTAAAGCACAAACTACAGATGCGAAGAGCTTCTTAGTCATCGAAGATCTCCTTCCACTTGCGATACAAGACAGACCATTTCCGGATTATGAAATTGGTGGCCTGCGATGCTCATCCTGCAGGGCAAGTCCTCGACGAAAAGATGCGAACGCGCCTCCGTGTTGGCCTCCCCCAAAGACGGTGATACAAGGCCCCCAGCCCCATAATTAATGGAATTGCCATTTGCCTTCGCAGCACATCGACCTCCATTAGAAATATATATATGGAAATTAGGTTCACAGAGAATTAAGGGCTTGTGGCCGGACGGTGCAAGAACCTGGAGCAGGCTGCAACTAAATGCATTCAATATGCAGAATTTGTTCGCTTCGGGCCACCCGCGCTTCGGGGAGAATTTGCTGGAGAACGCAACATCGCGAGGAAGTCGCCGCCAGCGCGTCAGAGCGTCGCCTGGACTGGATCAGTCAAGAACGACAGGCAAAGTAGACAGACGCTACCCAGTAGGCGATTTGAAGGCGGCTGCGGCGTCTTCGGCGCGGTTATACACGTCGAAAACTGTGAGCAGCCTCGTCATTTGCAACATGTCCCGCATGCGCGTATTCAGGTTTGCGAGTTTGATCTCGCCTCCGACATTTTTCGCCGCCGCGTAAAGGCCCGCAAGCGTGCCCAGGCCGCTGCTGTCGATATACGAAACTGCGCCAAGATCAAGTACGACGCGGTTGGAAGTGGCGAGCACGTCCTTGACGACCTTGCGCAAGTGAGCCGACTCCTCGCCGAGCACAAGTCTTCCCGAGCACTCCACAATTGTGGCATCGCCGTGCTTGCGAGCCGTCGCGTGTAATGTCATCGGCGCTTCCAACGCGATTCCCGCGAGCGATTAGCGGATCCGAGTGAAGCGTACGCCGGCGCGGGAATCAACGAAACTCTATGCGGCTATTTTGAAGAATGCAAGTCTGCAACGGGTGCGAATACGAGTTGCGCCGGTTGTTGCAAAAATCACGGAGCTTGCGTCGCGACCACCCCGACATCCACCGTGGTGTTCCCTTTCTTCATCGACGGCACGGCGCAAATATACAGCACGACCCCGGTAACCGGCGCGCGAACATCCTCGATCGTCTTACCGAAGAAATCCGTGATGTAACCGAGCTTCATTCCCTGCTGCACGAACGTGCGCTTTTCCACCAGCGGATAAAAAATGCCGTCGTGAGCGCTGGTTCCCGTGACTACCTTCGAAAACCACACGGGATTTTCGACCGGCGTAAACGTTCCGGGCAGCATTTTCAGATAGCGCATCACGTTCACCGAGCCGCGAACCAGCGCGTTCACATCTTCCGGCTGGACGGTTCCCGCGTAACCTGCCTCGACGGTAATTGCCGGTTTGCCTCGCGTCAGCGCCGTATTGTCCACGTAGCGCGAATCGTCCGGATCTTTCGTGCGCCCCGTGTCGATGATGATGTGATCCAGGCCAAATGCGAGCACCATTTCGTGCGTCACTGTATCCAACTTTTCGTCGCCCGTCTTCGGCCAGTAGCTGTACGGCTGCAAGCTCTCGTCCAGGTCGCCGCCGTGCATGTCGATCAGGTAATTGCACGGCTCGATCACCTCTTTCGTGATCAGCCACGATGCGCGTTCGGTCTGCGTGCCGTCCGGTTTCCCCGGGAACATGCGGTTCATGTTCTTCCCGTCGACCGGATTCAGATGCGGCACTTTCTGCTCGAACGAATTCACATTCACCAGGGGAACCAGAATCACCGTGCCGGAGATTTCCTTGGCATCGAGATGCTGAATCAATCGCTCGACCGCGATGATCGACGCGTATTCCGTGCCATGCGAGCCAGCGACGATTGCAAGCACCGGTCCAGGCTTCGCGCCATGAACTACGACGACGGGTATATTCGTCGCCGCGTCCACGCCCGCGGGCACGTTGATGTAGCCGGTGGCTTTTTCGCCCGCCGCGGCGCTCGCCGTGCCCACCGTGAAATTGCTTTGCTGCGCGCCCGCCGTCAGCCCCACGAATCCGGCGACAGCGAGAACCAGAAACATCTTCACTAAGCGGACAAATGAGCGGGACATGTGCCCTCCTTATACTTTTTCGGGAGGGTGAAAAGCTACTACGGCCGAACGATGCAACACAAGAGATTGGTTCGCGTGGGGAAGTTTGGCGAGCCCAGGAACGCCGGGTGACGTTTCACTTGAACCAGTTGTAGCCAACGGTGAACAGAACGCTGGCATTCAGGCCGGGATTGAACGTCCCGAGGCTGGCGTTCGAGTGATGCACGAACTGAATTTCGAAATCCCACGCGCGCTTCGGCCGCGTGAAGACGTGAAAACCAAGCGCGCCCTGCGGCGT
>DASYYI010000266.1:0-5335 GCA_035933995.1 Candidatus Acidiferrales bacterium
GCGAACGTCAACCTGCATTCCATTCGGCAAAAGAAAACTAATTTTGTTTTCCCCGTGCGCGAGCACTTCCTCAATCGGAGGATATTTCAAAATGTATTCGCAGATGGCGTCCACCGTTTTTTGCGAATACTTTCCCGCGGGGATGACGATGAAATCCAGATCGCCGATGGTTTCCTTGCCGCGTCGTAGCGAGCCGGCGGGCGTCACGGAAGCGATTTGCTTGCCGAGAGCCTGAATATACGCGGCGACCTGCTCGGCTGTGGCTTCGGCGGCGTTGATGCGGAACCGGCCCGTGGATTTTTTGAAAAATTCGACCGCGCGTAGAATATTGTCTTCGGTCTTTTCGCCGAAGCCGGGAACGTCGCGCAGTTTTTGTTCGCGCGCGAGTTTGGCGACGTCTTCCACGGTGCCGGCTTTGAAATTCTTCCAGAGAAATGCAGCCTTCTTGGGACCGAGGCCTTGCAGCGAGAGAACATCGAGCAGGGTCGGGGGATATTTTTTCAGGAGCTTCCTGCGCAGGCCGTAATCGCCGGTTTTCAGAATTTCGTCGATGTGCTCGGCCATATTGTCGCCGATGCCGGGAAGCTCGGTGAGCTTTTTGCGATCTTTTGCGAGTTCCTCGATGCGTTCGGGGAGGCTGTAAATCAGCTCAGCGGCTTTTTCGTAGCTGCGGTAGCGCCCGATGATCGCTCCGTCAATTTCGAGCAGCTCCGCCGTCTCGTGCAGTATCCGCGCAATCTCCCGATTCTCCATGGCGTGATTATAGAGGGAAAAAGCCGTGGAATGGAACCGGCTGCACGTCGACAAAACGTTTTGTCGCCCTGGGCGAGCTAGCCCGAGTATTTCTTCAAGAGGGAGCGTGCCTCGGCCACCGAAAGTGGCTCTCTTCGATTCAAGTGGAGAATTGCGTGACAGGTCGGGCATACGGGGGTGAGATCTTTCACCGGGTCCACAACGTATGCTTTACCGATCTTGGAAAGCGGCACGATATGGTGCACATGGATGAATCCGGTCGCTATGGGGCCGAACCGCGCGCCAAGATCAACATCACAGACCTTACATCGCGTTCCGTGGTGCGCAATGCATTTGACTCGCGCTATTGGGTTTCGTTCATAGGCATTCACCATAACCCGCCTCGTGGCTCCTTCGGGCAAGGGTGAGTCGTCAACGATTTGGCGAGCAGATGTCGGTATCGCCGTCCCGGTGCGCTTTTCCCAGATCCCCTCAAGGGCTTCTGCGACCTTCACCGGAATTGTCAGACCAGAGGACTGCGCAGCCCAATTGAAGGGCGAAAATGGGGGCTTTTGAAGTCACTCAACGTCACCAGAACGTCGCGGGACAGGAAATCGAACCACAAATCCACGTAGCTCGCCTGCTCGGTAGGTCTGCTAGGGTCCCAGTGAGGCCCGGAATAAGGTTCTGACGACGTTACGCCGGAACCCATGATTCCTTTCGGCTCAGTACCGAGCCTAATCAAGAAAAAGCGGCTGCCTATGGGAAGGTCCTTTCGGTTTCCTGTGCTCCATCTGGAATCGGCCCGACCTGTTATACCGACCTGTTCGATCTCTTGATCGAGGTCATTCCATTGATGCCAGCGCTTGGGATTCCAGACGAACAAGTATGTTGCCATCTGCCCTCCTGAGAGTACCGCCACTATTGCTTCACGACATTGGCGGCTTGTTGGCCTCTCGGGCTTTCGACAATGTCGAATTCGACGCGGTCGCCTTCGCGCAGCGTTTTGAATTTGTCGCCGGCGATGCCGGAGTAGTGCACGAAGACGTCCGGGCCGCCGTCTTCACGGCCAATGAACCCGAATCCCTTCGCGTTGTTAAACCATTTTACGGTGCCATGCATAGAAGAAGCCGACAGTTGATAGCTTAGAGTCGAAAGTTCAAGAACAAAAGACGAAAAGCGGAACTCGACCGTTGGCTCTGACGGTCGCGTCGACAGGTGGTTCTCGTAGGGGCGGGCCTTGCCCCGCCCGCGCGATGCAACGCATCGCGTCTTCGCCTTTCCGGGTGCCCCATCCTTCGCGATTTGTGCGAAGGGTGGGGTTTTTCGCATTTCTCACCCTAACAGTTTGTCGAAAAACTCTACTCGCTGTCATTCCGACGAGCAACCGCGAGGAGGAATCTGCTGTTTCCTTGGATTTGAGCAAGAGTCCCAGTCCCTCGCGGCGGCAGAGACGGCAATCAGAAGCACTTTTTCAACGAGCTGCTACGGAACGACGCGACGGCAGAAGCGCAAATAATACAAAATAGCCGCGACGGATTTGGCGTCGCGAAGTTTCCCCGTCCGGATCCAAGTTTCGATTTGCCGCGGCGCGAAAGCGCGAACGGTGATGCGCTCGTCGTCTTCGGGATGCGCGGTGCCGGCGCTAAGTCCACGCGCGACGTAAATCACCATCCGTTCGCTGACGAAGCCGGGAGTCGGGAAAAGGTCGAGGATTTTCTGCCAGCGGCGCGCGGTGTAGCCGGTCTCTTCAAGGAGTTCGCGTTTCGCGCCAGGAAGCGGTTGCTCGCGCGGCTCGATCCGTCCGGCGACGAGTTCCCACAAATAGCCTCCGACGGAATGGCGATACTGACGAATGAGCAGCAAGCGGCCGTCGTCGAAAACGGGGAGGACGACGACGGAGCCGTTGTGGACGACGAGGTCGCGCGTGGCGCGGACGCCTCCAGGCTCGATAACCGTATCGCGGCGAACGTCGAAGAGGCGCCCGTGGAAGAGAGTTGTGCTGGAAATAATTTTCGCGCGCGCGATGGCAGCCCCCGGTGAATGCGGGAATATGATAAAGGCGAAGCGCAAAAATCGAAAATCGAAAATCGAAAATCCCCACCCTTCGCCGAAAGCGCGAAGGATGGGGCACCCGCAAAGGCGAGATTCAAAAGGCGGAAAGCCAGGAGTGGGCGAATTGGCGCCGGCAGAAACGATTGCGTATACTGGCGGGCGAATTAACGAAGGGCAACGTTCATGGCGATCAATACGGTGATCATTGACGACGAGAAGCCGGCGCGGGAGGAGCTTGCGTATTTGCTGAAGGCGTTTCCGGAGGTGAGCATCGTCGCGCAGGGAAAAAACGGAATCGACGCGGTGAATTTGATCAAGGAGCACAGCCCGGATTTGGTTTTCCTCGACGTGCAGATGCCGGGCCTGGACGGCTTCGGCGTCATCAAGAAGCTGGTCGAGAAAAAAATCAGAGTGCCGCATATTATTTTTGCGACGGCGTTCGAAGAATACGCGGTGCAGGCGTTCGAAGTGAACGCGGTGGATTACGTCCTCAAGCCGTTTGACAAAGGGCGGCTGGCGAAGGCCATTCAGCGCGCAAAGAAAATGATCGAGGCGCACAGTTCGCCGGTTGACCGCTTGGAAACGCTGATCGGCCAACTCGGAACGCCGAGAGCTTCGCAGACAGCGCAGCCGGCGAAGCTGCTGCTGAAAGCGCAGCAAAGAATGTTTTTGGTGGGCGCGGATGAGATGGTGTACGCGTCGATTCAGGATGGCACCATCACGATTTTCACCAAGGACTCGGAAGGCGTCTCGAATTACCGCACCATCGAGGAGCTGCAGGCGTCGCTCGACTCGGAACGCTTTTGGCGCGCGCACCGCTCGTATTTAATCAACATTGACCACATCAAGGAAGTCGTACCGTGGTTCAAGTCGAGCTACATGCTGAAAATGGACGACAAGCGCGCCAGCGAAGTCCCCGTCAGCCGCGCCCAGACGCGCCGCCTCCGCGAACTGATCAAAATGTAAGAAGGCCGTAGGTCATCCATCGGCGGATTTTTCAAGGCGAAGCAGTTTGGCTAACTCGCCGTCGTATTCGGGTTGTAGATTCTCGATGATCCGAAGTTGCTCCATGGCCTTCTCGCGGTCGCCGTTTTTCAGAAGCGCCGCGCCCAGATAGTCGTGCGCTTCTGCAGACTCTGGCTTCAATTGGATGGCTTGCTCCAATGGTACGACAGCATCTCGGCTTCGACCCAATTTGAAGTAGGTCTCGCCTAGATTTCCCAGCGCCTCGAAATAATTGGGCTTCAGCTCGATTGCCTTGAGATACTCTGGAATTGCCTCTTCGTTTCTGTCCAGATTATTTAACGCATAGCCGACGACAAAATGGGCATCAGCACAGTCTTGATCGAGTTGCAGGGCGCTCCGCGCTTTATTTAGTCCGTCATCGAACTTACCCACCCGCGTCAGGTATCCTGCGACGGTTGCTTGCGCGATTGACGAATCGGGCTGTATTCGCTCGATTTCCCATGCAACGTCGAGTGCTTCTTCGAAGCGCCCGATAGTGTGATATTCCAATCCGAGGCTCTCATGGGCCTTCACATCGTCTGGATGCAACTTGATGGCGCTTTTCCATGCCTCAATCGCAGCCTCATGGTTGCCGGCCTGCGAGTAGGCGATCGCGAGATTATTCCAAGAAAGGAAATGCTTCGAGTCGATCGCAATAGCGCGTTTGTACTCGCTGATTTCGTCGGCAGCACGGCCCAACTCGCTATATGCGACGCCAAGGTTGAAGTGTGTTGCGGCACACGTGGGATCGAATCGCGCGGATTGCTCGAATTCCTTCGCAGCTTCGACGTAGCGTTTGAGCTGGATGTAAGCATATCCGAGTGCATAGTGCGCGGCGTCACTATTTGGTTGTGACTCGATTGAACTTTGCAAGGGCGGGATCGCTTCTTCCCATCGTTCCAGGTCAGTAAGCCATTGTCCAAGTCTGCCTTCGAAGAATGCACGAGTGTTCTTATTCTTAAGGGTACGCAGTCCTCGGCGAACCTCGTCAACGGCGTCTTGCGTTCGATGAGTTTCGGCGAGCGTCAATGCAAGATAGGCATGGGCCGCCCCGTAGTCGGGCCTTTTCTGCAATACAAGTTCGAATTGGTCTATTGCGGCGGCGTGGTCCTTTAGTTTATGAAGGCACCAAGCTATTTGTACCTGCGTAGCGAGATTACCGGGTTCAAGCTGTGCGGCCTTGCGAAAATGGGCGAGCGCTAGCCCTGGCTTTTCGGCCATTCTCCGGCGGCCTAGCCAGCGAAGCCATTTTACTCTAAGCCAGCGAATCAAAAGAGACTCCAAACGTGAACGCGCCATTCGCGAATTCGCGGAGCTATGCTAGCATCGCGTTTACACCTGCCGGATGGATTTTTCGCTCAATTCGGATCAGCAGATACTCCGCGACACGGTGCGGCAGTTCATGGAGACGGAGATGCGTCCCGTGCTGCGCGCCTACGAGCGCGAAGAGAAATTCCCTGCGGCGGAGCTGCGCGAGTTGGGCGAACTCGGCTGCTGCGGGATGTTGATTCCCGAGGAGTGGGGCGGCGCGGGCATGGACACG
>DASYYI010000057.1:0-2371 GCA_035933995.1 Candidatus Acidiferrales bacterium
AAAGGCCGAGAAAGCCGAAAAGAAGGGGAAAGAGAAGGAGAAATAGCAGCTTACGTCGTAAAGCCGCACCGTGGTTTGGCGCCGGGACAACATTGTGCCTCGCGCCGCAAATGGGGACGCGCGGATGCGAATCATCGTGGGCCTGGGCAATCCCGGCCGCGAATATGCCTGGACACCGCATAACCTTGGTTTCCAGGTGATGGATTGTCTTGCGGATCGTTTTGCGATCCGCATCACCCGCCCGGAAGGGCAGTCGGTGATCGGAGTCGGCCGGATCGCCGGGTATGACGTGGTGCTTGCAAAGCCCCAGACGTTTATGAACTTGAGCGGCCACGCCGTCGCTGATTTGATTGCGCGGTACGAGGCGGATCCGGCGGAAACCATCATCGTCAGCGACGAAGCGGCTTTGCCGTGGGGAATGATTCGCATTCGTGAGCGGGGCAGCGCAGGAAGCCACAACGGGTTGAAGTCCGTGATTGGCGCGCTGGCAACGGATGAGTTTTTACGGGTCAGGCTGGGTATCAAGCCTGAACACCCTGTAAACGATTTGGCAGCTTATGTTCTCGCCCCGATGGGCAAGGACGTCCGCAAAGTGGCGGATACGATGATCGTCGAAGCCGCGGATGCCGTGGAAATGATTCTCGCGGAAGGCACGGGCCGCGCGATGGCGCACTTCAACCGGCGCGCCACGCCGCCAGAAGAAGCCGCGGAATAGAATTTCTGATTTGAGGACGAAAAGAGGAGCCATGGAAGAAAGACTGTATGACCTGATCTTCATCTGCCGGCCAGATACGCCGGAGACAGAGGTCGATAAACTGATTGCCACGCTCACGCATGCCGTCGAGGAAAAGCAGTCGAAAGTCGAAAAAGTCGAGAAGTGGGGCACGCGCCGGCTCGCCTATCGCGTCAAGAAATTGCGCGAAGGTTTTTATGTGTACATGGTGCTTCGCTCGAACCACGGAGAGCTTTTTAAGGAATTGGAGCGCCGCTTGCGCGTTTCCGATGCCGTCGTTAAGTATCTGACCGTGCGCCTCGACGAAGAGATCAAGCGGCAGGAGAAATTGTCCAAGCGCCGCGAGAAGCGCAACGCGCGGCGACCCCGCAAAACTGCACCTGCCGCTCCCGGCGCCGAACAGGCCGCGACGGCGGCTGGATAGGGAGAAAATTCAATGGCCGAAGAAACACGCGCACCACAGCAGCACTCACCGTCGCACCACTCTTCCGGTGGAAGACCGCCGGGGGGAGGCGGCCCCGCGGGCAGCAGGCCGCCAGGACCGCGTCGCGGAAAGCGCAATTACGTCCGCAAAAAAAAGGTCTGCCGCTTCTGCGTCGATAAAGTTGACCTGATCGATTACAAGAAGCCGGAGATTCTCCAGTCGTTTGTGCAGGAGCGCGGCAAGATTCTCCCGCGGCGAATGACCGGCACTTGCGCGCGTCACCAACGCTGGCTGACGATCGCCATCAAGCGTGCGCAGAACATAGCTCTTTTGCCCTTCGCGTCGGAGCTGTAAAGCGGGCGGAGCGAAACTCGAGGATAAACCCATGGAAATTATTTTGCAGGAAGATGTCGACAAGCTGGGCAATCGAGGCGAGGTTGTAACCGTCGCGGAGGGCTACGCGCGCAATTATCTGTTGCCGCAGAAGCTCGCCATCGCCGCCAATGCGTCCAACATGCGGCGTCTCGAAAAGATGCGCGCCGCTTTCTCCAAGAAGGAAGCCACCGAGCGCGAAGGCGCGCAGAAACAGGCGGAATTGCTTTCCGCCGTCGCTTTGAAGCTTTCTCGCAAGGCCGGCGAAAACGATCAGCTCTTTGGGTCGGTCACTTCCGCGGACATTGCCGCTGCGCTCGCTGCGCAGGGCTATACCATCGACAAACGTAAAATCCAGCTCAACGACCCGATCAAGACCGTCGGCGAATACCCGGTCGCCATCAAGCTATATCGCGACGTCATAGCCACGGTGAACCTGACTGTCGAACGCGAAGCCTAGGGAACCAGCCCTTTTTTTCTCGGTGCCGGCATGACCCTCCGGCGCCGTTTTTCATTTTGTTTCAAGCATCGGAACGTTCGTTCTTTTGCACAGCCTCCTGTGAATTCCACAGTCACCACACGTTGACTTCGCTCCCCGCGCCGCACAGAATGTCCCGCGCTAACCCGAACAAGCTTGCGATTCTGAAACTTCCATGGTGGAAGGCGAAAAACCGTTGCGTCAGCAGCAGCTCTAGGCGAAAATAAAGCGAATCAATATGGCTCAGGATACGACTCTCGAACGTCCTCTCCCTTATAGTGCCGGTGCGGAGCGCAGCGTCCTCGGCGCTATCCTTCTCGACAATCATTCCTTCAACATTGCCGTCGAGAAATTGAAGGGCGAG
>DASYYI010000062.1:0-6738 GCA_035933995.1 Candidatus Acidiferrales bacterium
GCAAGTCATCACCTCGGAATTGTTGCGCGCTAAATGTCCGCTGCTTCCCGAGACGGCATCTGAAATCGGCGATATGCAGGTGCGCAATCGCGGCACGATTGGCGGCAGCGTTGCTCACGCCGATCCCGCCGCGGATTATCCTGCCTCCATTCTCGCGCTCGACGCCGAAATGGTCGTGCAATCCAGTTCCGGCAAACGCACGATTCCTGCCGCTGACTTTTTCGTTGACCTCCTCACCACGCAAATCCGCCCCGGCGAAATTTTGACGGAAATCCGCGTGCCCATCAAACGCGCCGGTGAAGGCACGGCCTACAAGAAGTTCCACCAGCCCGCATCAGGATTCGCGATCGTCGGCGCCGCCGCCCGCGTCATCGCCAGCAAAGCTGGGCAAATCGAAGACATCGCCCTCGGCATGACCGGCGTCGGCTCAAAAGCCTATCGCGCGACCGCCGTCGAAAAGTCGCTGCGCGGAAAAACTGCCAGCGAGACTCTGATCGCCGACGCATGCGCCAAAGCCGCGCAGGGTGTCGACCCGCTCGGCGACATTTTCGCGTCAGCCGAATATCGTCGCGAAATGGCCAGTGTTTTTGCGCGTAGAGCCATCACCAGCGCGCTCGAAAAGGCCATGGGACGCGCATCCAGTCCGTCCAAGGGCGCGGCGCCAGGCAAAACCAAGTGAAGGTGAAGGGAACTGCGTCGCTTCCCGCGCCGCGTCAGCAGGTTTGGGATCTTCTGAACGATCCCGAACGTCTCGCGAAGTTGCTCCCCGGCGCGGAACGTCTCGAACCCGATGGTCCTGACCGTTACAAAGTGCAGATGAAGTTCGGCATCGCCGCCTTCTCCGGGAAATTCCAAGGCTCCGTCGAACTCGCCGAAAAAGAGCCGCCGGAGTCGCTGAAAATGCGAGTCGACGGCCGCGGCGCGCCCGGGTTCATGAAAGGCGAAGGCACCCTTTCGCTGCACGAAAAGAGCGGTGTCACGGAAGTGCATTACGAAGGCGAAGCGCAGGTCGGAGGCGTCATCGCTTCTGTGGGCCAGCGGATGATCGAGGCGGCGTCGAAAAAAATCATCCAGCAATTCTTCGACGCCGCTGCCGCCGAATTGAAGGGATCAGCCGGAAGCAAGCGCTCCTAAATCCGATATCGAGCCTTTGTACGTACTCTTATTGTTGCGAAACAGAGCCTCGGTTGTCAGTAGCACTTTGTGGCGGGCTCAATTTGAATCGGGGCAGACGCGATTGGCATCTATCTTACTAGCGAGCGTGATTTTTTATGTCAAACTTCTGAGGAGCGTGTCATGAGGAAAGCAGGACTTTTGTGCAGTGCAGTTTTGATGGTCGCGGGTCTGGCAATAGCCGCCCAAAAGCAGCAAACATTCACCGGCGCGATCAGTGACAGCATGTGCGGCGCGAGCCACATGATGGAAGGCAGCGCAAAGGATTGCACGCTGAAATGCGTCAAGGACGGCAGCAAATTCGTTCTCGTCGATCCTGCGGGGAAAGTTTATCAACTGAGTGACCAGAAAGCTCCAGAGGCGTTCGCCGGAGCAAACGTAAAAGTCACCGGAAGGCTCAGCGGCGACACCATCACGGTGAAGTCGATCACCGCCGCCAAGTAACGCCGTCGCGCAAAAACTTTTCTCTCGCGCGACCCGCGCCTCCCAAGGTATCTTGTCTGGGTCGGCAACGTTTGCACTACGATTCACGAGTGTGTTGCCGGCCCGCATTTGTGCGGTAATGCGATTTTTGCCTCAACAAAAAGCCGGATGCTCAACGCGTTGCGCTATTACTGGATGGTCGCCAAAGGTTACCGCCTGCGCCCCTGGCGCAGTCCGTATTTGCAGTGGCGTATGGAGACTTTTTTCGGCGCCGAAGCCGACAATCTCGACGCGCGCAAATTCCTGCATCTCATGTGGCGCGAGCGCTCCAGAATGAAAAGCTTCGCCGCCTGGGCCGCCGAACTTCGCCGCGCTCAAAAACGCAATTCCCGCTTTTGAATCGGCGAAACTCTGCCCGCTTGTGGATCGTCACCGCTTCGCAATCGGAATTACGAAGCGCAGTGCCGTGTGCGTGGACGAGAAACAGCAAACCTTGTTGTCGGTGAGTCCTGCTACCTTGCCCGCTTGAATCACGTCGATCTGGCGGATGTGCGTCTGGCCCTTGGGATAAACCACCCAGATCGCGCCGTTTTTCTGGATCGAACGCGCCAGCGATTCCAGCCGCGAAAGGTCGCCGCGAGCCTCCGCGGAAAAGAAAATCAGATCGGCATCCGCGATCCGTTTCCCGCGCGAGTACTCCGGCACGCGGGCGCTCAAGTCAGCGAGGAATTCAGCGGACTCGACACCCAGCACGGCGACGCGTTGCCCAGCCTTCACGCCCAGCTTATCGACCAACAACCGGTGCGAGTAATCACGTTCCGGCGGCCGTTTGTTCTTTGAATCGTGCGTCATCGTTTCTGCGGCTGAATAGCTGCATCTTCGGCTAAAACACCTGCTCATCCGCCGAAGGCCCGTAAATCGACGGCACCGGCACATCATTCAGTCGCAGATACACACCGAGCTGCGCGCGATGATGAATCATGTGATTCATCACGAAGCCGCGTAACACCGCAATCTTCGGGAGGGTAAAGATTGTTTTGCCGTTGGCGATCAGCGACCACGGCTTCATCAACTCCTCATCGCTCGCTCCCGCAATCGCCGCACGCCCCGCCGCCGCGCGCTTGTCGAACTCCTCCAGCAATTGCTTCCGCGAGCCCATCACCAGCGGCACATTCTTTGGATCTCCCTGGCGAATCTCGATGGAATTCTGCAGAATTGTCTCCTTCGCCCAGCCGGGAAGCTCCGCCAAGTGTCCCGCGAGCCGTCCCATCGGCATCGATTTCTCGTGAGGCTTGTAGTCCGGCTTTCCTTCCGGGACGCGCTCCAGCACTTTTCGCGTATTCCCTATTTCGTGATCGAATTCAGGTAAAATTCCATCTCGTATTGCCATTTTTTCCTCCTCGATTTGGGAAATTCAAAAGGTTGCGGCCTTCCGCCCGCTCGCCATAGGATGCGCCCATGCCACACCGGATGCAACCCGCGGGCAGTTCTTCCACAGCCACTGCTTCTGACAAACTCCCGCCATTGTGCTACGCTCTTTCAGAGGCAGCAGTTCGATGCCAGCGGCAATGCAGCAGCAGAAGCAGAATGGCCCGCGCGTTGCATCCCCCACTTCAGAGTCACAAGCCAGCCCGAATTCGGCCATTTCTAATCGGTACAACAAATTATTAGAATTTCGCGTAACTTACACAAAACAAAGGAGCGGTGCCAATTCTAATCGGTACACGACATTTCGCAAGCGGCGCTTTTTGATCGTGCAGAGACCTAAAATAATTCCGGGAAAGGTTCGGTTCTCTCGGTCTTGAGCGCGAGGCTGAGCGGATCGACCATATGAATTGAGTTAAACGGAGCTAACGTGACGGAGGTGATTGGCACATGGTTCTGAGCGCAAGAGAAGTCGTCATGTCTTATATCAAGGCAATGGACAATAGGGACTATGCGGCTGCTCGAAAGTGTTTGCCCGATACTCTCTTAGTCAAGGGACCTGCCGGCGAAGCGTTCCGGGGTCCGGACGAGTTTCTTAAAATGATGGAGAATCAGCGCGGAAAGTATGACATCAAGAAAATTTTTGTGGACGGGAATGATGTTTGCCTGCTCTACGATTTTGCTACTCAGACTGTGACTACGTTTTTCTGCTCGTGGTACCAGGTTAAAGATGGAAAGATAACTTCAATCCAGACTGTTTTTGATCCTCGCGCGTTTGCTGCAGCACAGGAAAAGAGGTAATTGTCGCTTAATCCTTTTCGGAGAAAACGGCCGCCGCGGCCGGATGCAAAACATTACGACAGACTAAAAATGAACCGTATCAACGTTCTCCAAAAATCCGATTCGCTTCACGAAGCCCGCTGGTGGGACATCGACGCCAGCGGCAAAGTGCATTGCTACCTCTGCCCGCGCCACTGCCATATCGGAGACGGACAAGCGGGCTTCTGTTTCATTCGCGTCAATCAGGGCGGAAAACTTTACAGCCTCGGTTACGCATCGCCGGCCGCGATTCAGATTGATCCCATCGAAAAAAAACCGCTCAACCATTTTCTTCCTGGCACGAAAATTCTTTCCCTCGGCACTGCGGGATGCAACATGGGTTGCTTCTTCTGTCAGAATTGGGACATCTCGAAGTCGCGCAGCGATCAAGTGCATTCAACGCACGTCGAACCCGCGCAAGTCGTCGAACTCGCCATCCACCACGGCTGTCCTTCGATTGCCTTCACTTATAACGAGCCCACCATCTGGGCCGAATACGTCATCGACATTTGCGACGTCGCGCACCAGCACGGCCTAAAAACAGTGATGGTGACGAATGGCTACATTACGCGCGAAGCTTTTCACGATGTTTACGATCACATCGACGCCGCGAATGTGGATCTGAAAGCCTTCACTGAAAACTTCTACGGCAAAATCACGCTGACGCATCTCGAACCGGTCCTCGAAACGATCCTGCGCCTAAAAAACGAGACGAATGTCTGGTTCGAGCTCACCAATTTAATGATTCCTACTCTCAACGACGACGAAACAGAAACGCACAAACTCGCGGAATGGATTCTTGCAAATCTTGGACCCGACGTGCCCTTGCACTTCACCGCATTTCATCCCGATTTCAAATTGCGCGACAAGCCTCGCACGCCTCCGGAAACATTGCATCGCGCGCGCAAAATTGCTCTGGACGCAGGATTGCATTACGTCTACGAAGGAAACATTTTCAGCGACGGCGGAAACACTTTGTGCCCGAAATGCGGCGAGCTTCTCGTCAAGCGTTCCTGGCACAATGTGCTGCAGAATCGCATTGTCGACAGCGCATGTCCCAAGTGCGGTCATCGCATCCCCGGAAACTGGGCCAGCCCGGACAATCCCGCGCCCAGCGCCTCGCGTCGCAAAACCAAATCCGTCGCCAGCGCGAACGGCGATTTCGAAATCTTGAATCTGTAAAGCCATGAACCTACTTCGCAAATCCAGCTTTCGTCAAAGCACGGTTTCAGCCGTGAACAGGCTCAGCGGAACCATTGTCGCGATTCTTGCTGCAGGTGCATGGGCGTGCACCGCATTGGCGATGGGGCGAGGAGCGGCACAATCGCGGGTACCGGTTATGCACGTCGAGGTTGATCTGCAGCCAATCGAGGTGCAGGTCGCGGACGCAAACGGAAACAACATTCCAGGACTTAACGGAAAGGACTTTACCGTCCTTGAAAATGGTCAGCGCCAAAGGATCGCATTTTTTGATGCCGGCAAAAGTCCAGTCAGCGTTGCCATTCTTGTCGATTCGTCCAACTCGATGAATTCGAACGGCCCCCTGGGCTCCGCTCAAGCGATTGCCGTTGAATTCATGAGCACCGCTCGCCCCGGAGACGACATCTACGCTATGGATTTCACCGATCAGACAGGCCCTTTCCAGCAATTGACTCGCGAACAGCTTCTGAACCCCTCCGCCGTTACATTGGCGACTGCTCCCAGCGGCGGGTCTGCTCTTTACGACGCGATCGCCGCTGCTCTGTGCCATTTGCGCGCCTCGAAAAATTTGCGGCGGGCCGTGATCGTCATCTCCGATGGAGTTGACCAGTATAGCCACATCTCCCTTGAACAATTGATTGCACTCGTGCGCTCGTCGCACGCCCAACTTTTCATGATTGGATTGCAAAGCCGGCCAGAATTCGGTTTTCAAGGACGCCCTGAACCGAAGCTGACTCTCATCACCGGCCACGACATCGACAATCCAGTCGTCGTATTTGACGACCTCATGAAGGAGTCGGGCGCCGAATCGTTCATTCCGAAATCCGGAAGCAGCCTGAAGGAAGCCCTGCTGGCAGTCTCCAACATGCTGCAATCAGAATACACGCTCGCTTATTACCCGGGAAAAAGTTCAAGCCAATTACGAAAGATCGAAGTGAAAGTAGACCGCCCCGGCGCGCATGTGCTCGCACGCCGTTTCGTTGACTCGCAGCGGGATGCCTCGCAATTCGTGCATTTCGACCAAGCTACTTGCACCGTTTCTTCCCAATCCTATCCCTATCCTTATGAAACCCATCTAACGCGCGGTCCCGGTGGAATGACGTACCACGAAGATTTCTCCGATTCTCATAGCGGCTGGCCGATTCATGAAGACTCCCACTACGTCTCGGGGGGATACGAGCTTTCGAATGTCCCGGTACCTGCGGGTAATGTCAATGATGCGATGCGGGCATCGGCCATGGGTGGGTCCGTTCCGTACAGTGTTGGGACGGCCGAAAAGTCGATGGCATTTCGAGAAAACATCATTGCCGCCTACGGGCCGTGGTGGACCGATTTTCACGCATCCGTTACAGTGAAGGTAGTTCCGCCACCCCAGTCGCACGGCGCTAGGTCGCAGTTCCCTTACGCCGCTCGCCCCGCCGCGGGCCTGGTATTTCGGATGAATTCGAAGGGATATTACGCGCTGCTCATTGGTGGCATCGTCAAAAAGAAGAAATTATCCGTGGAGCTCGTCAGGAGGGATTTTCTCCCGGACACTCAGCAGGACTACGCCGAAACGCGAATCGTTCCGTGGACAACTGTCGCGGAAGCAGCGCCACCCGGAACGGAACTTTCCGCCGACGACATCGGGGACCAGATCACTATTTTCGTGGATGGTCAGGAAGTAGGAACCGTGCGCGATAGCACATACGATCAGGG
>DASYYI010000124.1:0-6040 GCA_035933995.1 Candidatus Acidiferrales bacterium
TCGACCTGTGCCGCGCGCGCGGCCACCGTCAGAGCAAAACCGCCGTGGTATGTAAAACAATCCAGTACTTCGCCGGAGGCATAAGCGGATGCTGCCCGCTGGTTTTCGCGCTGGTCGAGGAAGCCGCCTGTTTTTTGGCCTTTGTACAAATCGTGCACGAAGCGTATGCCATTGCGCGTAGCGACGACTTCCTCCGGAACTTCGCCAGAGAGGAGCGAGACTTTGCGTTCGAGTCCTTCGAGTTCACGAACGCGAGGATCGTTGCGTTCGAGAATTCCGCGCGGCGAAAAAAGTTCGTTCAGAATCGAGACGAATTCTTCCTTGTGGCGTTCCGTTCCTTGGCTAAGGGTTTGAATGACCAGCCAGTCAGCGTAGCGGTCAACGATGAGCGACGGCAGTAAATCGGCTTCGCTGTAAACCAGGCGGAAGGCTTCCGTGTCCTCGACCACGATTTTGCGATATTCAGCGGCGGCTTGGATGCGCGCCTTGAAGAATTCGCGATCAACGGGCGCGTCCTCACGCGTCAGCAAGCGAAGGGTGATTTGCGAGCGGCTGCTGAAGAAGGCGCGTCCCACGAAATTGCCGCGCTCGTCCTTGACGCGGACGATATCGCCGCTTTCGGCCTCCGCGCTGCGAACGTCGCTGTGGTAGACCCAGAGATGCCCGGAGCGCAGGCGCTCGGCGCCTCGTTGGCTGATGGTGACTTGACCCTCGGCCATGGCCTCCTCGCCGTAAAGCTACAGGTATTCGTTACAATGGGATTCACGCGGCCGCGCGGATGCTATACGTCATAGGCGGGACCGTGCGGCCGGTTGAACTTGATTGCTGTCATAGCATAGTTTGTCGCGGCGCGCCAACATCTTGCCAATGCTCTTGCTGGCTGCGCGTCAGGAGAAGCGAGCGAATTGAACCTGAGCGATTTGCATTACGATCTGCCGCCGGAGCGCATCGCGCAATGGCCGCTCGAAGAGCGCGACGCTTCGCGCATGTTACTGCTCGACCGGCGTTCCGGCGCTTGGGAGGATCGGCAGTTCCGCGAGTTTCCGGAACTGCTGCGCGGGGACGAGCTTATCGTCATCAACAATGCCCGCGTCCTTCCCGCGCGTCTCTGGGGACATCGCAAAGGCATTCGCGCGCAGCCCATTGGGAAGAACAGCTCGATTCGCAAGGAGCACCTAAGCGCGGAGGTCGAGGTCCTGCTGCTGCGGGCGCGCGAAGGGGACGAGTGGGAAGCGCTTGTGCGTCCTGGACGGAAAATTCCCGTCGGCGAAACGATCGTTTTCGGCGATGGGGAATTGCGAGCGGAAGTCGTCGGCCGGGCGGGCTACGGATTACGACGTTTGAAATTCGCAGGCCCAAACAGGAACAGTCTGAACGAGACGATCGAGCGGCTGGGTCATATTCCCCTTCCTCCCTATATCAAGCGCGACGACTCGGCCATTGATCGCGAACGCTATCAGACAGTTTTTGCGCGGCGTGGAGCGGCTGTTGCAGCCCCGACCGCAGGTTTGCACTTTACTCCGGAGACTCTTGCGCGTCTGCGGGAGCGCGGGCTGGAAGTTGCCGAAATCACGCTCGATGTGGGCTTGGGCACATTTGAGCCCGTCCGCACCGAGCGCCTCGAGGACCATCACATCCATGCTGAGTCATACGAAATTCCGGCGAACACGGCGGCAGCCATCACGCGGGCTCATGCGGAACGCAGACCTGTACTCGCCGTGGGGACAACAGTGGTTCGTGCGCTCGAAGACGCGGCAGAGAAATTTGCGGCCACGCATGGCGCAAAACAGCGTACGGGCATCGGCGTGAAGGCAAACGAAAAGTTGACCATCGCCGGGGGCCGCGCCGAAGCCGATATTTTTCTGTTTCCCGGCAGACCATTTCGCGTTGTCGACCAATTGCTTACAAACTTTCATTTGCCGTGCTCGAGCCTGCTCGCGTTGGTTGCCGGATTTGCGGGCCGCGAAAATGTACTGCGAGCGTATCGTCACGCAGTCGAGGCAAAGTATCGCTTTTACAGTTATGGCGACTGCATGTGGATTCGATAGTCGAGCAGCCGGAGTCCAGTTGACGGTGATCCGGCTGGTGCAACGTGCGGGGGCATCGTCTATAATCCCTGCGTCATTCGGGAGCGCGCGAGCGGATGCGTTTTTTGATTCTCAGCGATATTCACGCAAATCTGACGGCGCTCGAAGCCTCGTTGGCCGCGTCGAAAGGGAAATGGGACAAAGCCGTGTGCCTGGGCGATATCGTAGGTTACGGTCCTGATCCCAATGAAGTGGTTGACCGCATACGCGAACTCGCCACGGTGACGATTCGCGGGAATCACGACAAGGTCGCCTGCGGCCTCACCAGCGCGGATGATTTCAATCCCATCGCGCGCGCCGCCGTCCTTTGGACACGCGAGCAACTTCGGCCGGAAAATCGCGAATACATCGAAAAGCTTCCCGTCGGCCCCGTTTCAATCAACGGTTTTTCACTGGTTCATGGCGCGCTGCGCGATGAAGATGAGTACGTCGTCGCGCCGGCTCAGGCGCTCGATTCCTTGCTCGAAGCCCCTTCGCCGCTCACTTTTTTCGGCCACACGCATTTGCAGGGCGGATTTTCGCTGGCGGAAGATAATTCAATCAATGCGCTGCGTTTCAAGCCGGCCGATGGCGAGGCATTTGCGAAACTGGAGCTGAAAAAAGGAACGAGCTACTTGTTGAATCCAGGTTCGGTCGGCCAACCGCGCGACGGCGATCCGCGCGCTGGATTCGCCATCGCGGATATAGAGCGCCGCGAAGTCGAATTCTGGCGCGTGCCCTACGAAGTGGAATCCGTGCAGCAGCGGATGGAGAAAGCCGGCCTGCCCGAGCAACTGATTTTGAGGCTTTCGTTCGGCCGTTAATGGCGATTTTGTTTTGCCGCAGATTTGCTCGTTTGACGGAGAGATTCGTTGGAACAGGAAGACAAGAGCCGCCTCAGCGTATCGTTCGGAGTGGGACTAGTCATTGTTCTGCTGATCTTCGGTGGCTTCTATTTTGCCATGCGTTTCTCCAGCCAGTCGAAGCCAGTGGCGGAGCAGCCGCTCGCGTTTGGCGCTGCGGAACAGGCGTATGTCGCGAATGTTGATTTCGAAAACCTGGAAATGTCGGCATTCGAGAACATGCTGCACCAGAAAGTGACGTACTTGAACGGCGACATCTCGAATAAAGGCACGCGTACGATTCGCGCCGCCGACGTCACGATTGAGTTCTACGATCCGGCGCACAAAGTTGTGCTACGCGAGACGCGACGGATTGTGGGCAACGGCACGCGGCCGCTGGAAAGCGGCGAAACGCGCGATTTCCAGATTGGATTTGAGACGCTGCCCGATGGCTGGGACCACAAATTTCCAGCGATCCATCTCAGCGGCCTCGATCTCGAATAATCGTTAATAATCATTGCGCTCGCGCGCGGTGATTTTTTTGCGCTTTCCATGGATGAGTGGAGCAATCTCGAGCAGGCCATCGAGCAACTCGCCGCTTCCGGCGCCGTCGAAGTTCACGAGGATGGCGAATGGCTTGCGGGTCTTGACGGTTTCCGCAGCGAAGTCCGCCGCAAAGGCAAACAGGCGCTGATTCACCTGTGGTCTTCGGAGAGCAACCTGGTCCGCACAATTACGCGTATTTCCGCGTGCGAGCCGGCCCGCATTCAACTGGAAGTGCAGCGCTTCGGCCGCACCAAGCCCGGCCGCCTGGAATTTCTGAGCACGACGGCTCGGCGTCCCGCGGCGCGCATTGGCCGCGAACAATTCCGTGAACGCTTCGCCCGCATGCTCGCCGAGCAATTTCCCGATGCGCGGGTCGAGTCGCTGACGACAGCCGCTGATCTGAAGCACTCTTTTTCCGCGCTATACACACGCGGGGTGATGACGGAGGGCCGGTCCTCCTGGGCCGTGATGGGCGCAGGACCTGCCGAAGGCGCGGCGGCGTTCGAAGGAATTCTGAGTTTCGGGTTGTTGTGGCTGGATTGGACGCGCCGGCGCGCCGAACGCCGCGCCATTGAGGGCTTGCGATTATTTTTGCCCGAAGGGCAGTGCCGCGTAACGCTCGAGCGCGCGCACGCGCTGCGCCCGGGCGTGGGGCTGGAGGTTTACGAATTCAGCGAGCGGGATTGGCGCGTTCGCTTGAAGGAAGCATCCAGCCACGGCAACGTGGAAAGTTGGCTGACGCCGCGCAAAGAAATCGAACTGACGCTCGCCGCCGCGCGGAACGAGATCGAACACATTCGCTCGTTACTCCCAGACGAGCCTGAAGCGATTGAGACATCCGTCCCGCCGGCCACTCGCGAGGTTTCTTTCCGCTTTCGCGGCCTTGAATTTGCGCGCTGGATTGACGGCCGCATCTATTTCGGCCTAGGCGACGATCGTCGTCTTCTCCCGGGCGGTGATTTCAAACACTTGAAGGCTCTCCTGCGTGACCTTTCGCTGAAGCGCAGTTCGCTCGCCTCGGACACGCACGATCCGCTCTATCGCGGAGCGCCCGAGCGCTGGCTGGAATCAGTGATTCGCGCGGACCCTACCAGGCTCGATGCGCGTCTCGATCCGCGGTATTTTTACTCACAAGTTCCAGCGCTGGCGGCAGGCGAGCGCGGCGTGATTGATCTTCTCGGTGTGACGCGCCAGGGGCGCCTGGTCGTCATTGAGTTGAAGGCGTCTGAAGATCTGCAACTGCCGCTACAAGCTGTCGATTATTGGTTGCGCGTTCGCCGCCATCTCGTCGAAGGGGATTTTCGGAGTTACGGCTATTTTCCGGGAGTCGAGTTTCAGCCCGATCCGCCCCTTGTCTGGCTGGTTGCTCCGAGTCTGCGCTTTCATCCCGCCAACGAAGTCGTTGTGCGTTACCTCACGCCCGATTTGCAGGTGAGCCGCATTGGTCTGAGCGAAAATTGGCGGCGCGGTATCCGCGTTGTTTTCCGGCAATAGTATTTTCAACGTGAGGAAAAAAAATTAGGGAAGCAGCCTTAGGTTGCCCTAAGCCACTTCCCGGGGTGTGTCCTAGAAGTGAATTACTTGAATAGATGCTGATGTTCCCGAAAGGTTGCTCGAAAGAGGAGAAGTCCGTACACGCGCTGTCGGGAGAAATCTGTAGCCGTGCCGTGATATCGAACGAAATTCTTAGTAGAAGAGGTACTTACGCCACTTCTCGTCTTTATGCCCGATGAGGCGCATGAGTTGCCGGGAAGTGTGCAAAGTGAATGGACGGGGCCGGCGCGCCAAAGTCAAGCCGGCTTCCTCCGGCGTGCGGTCGCCTTTGTGGTTATTGCACTGGTAGCAGCAGGCCACCAAATTTTCCCAGGACGAGCGCCCTCCCCGCGAACGAGGCATCACGTGATCCAGAGTCAAATCGGAGGCCGACAGCATCTGGCCGCAAAACTGGCACGTGTTACGGTCGCGTAGAAGAATGTTCTTGCGCGAAAGCGCGCGGCTCTGCTGCGGAATATGCCGATAGCTGAGGAGGCGAATCACGGAAGGCACGGAGACGGACCTGCTGGTCGAGTGAACTTCGGTAGTTTGCGTTTCCTCGGCCTGGGCGACGCCCTTGAGCATCAGCACCAGCGCACGCCGCACTGCGGTCACGTTGATAGGCTCGAATGTCGCGTTGAGGACGAGAACCGGGGCTTGCATCAGCGCCGGTCGCCGCGGGGCTGCGTCTCTGTTGGTTAATGCGGCCGCCGCGTGGCTCGCCGAGATCGAAATCTTCGGCCGGGGCCGGAGCACGTTCTTCGAATTGGAGCGGTAGTCCATCTTTAGTTCAAACTGTCTCTCGCTTCCGGTACTTTAGATGCTCCCGACGGGCGGCTGGTTCTTGCTTAATTCAGCGGGCCTGCCGGAGAAGGCACTGCCGCCCGAAAGCACCCTCGCGACGGTGATTCCAGCCACGCTTTTTGCCCCCGCCTGCTTCAAAGCCCGCGCGCACGCGTCAAGAGTCGCGCCAGTCGTAAATACATCATCTATCAGCAAGACGCGGAGGTTGTCAACTCGCGTGCCTTTCCGGATTTCGTAAGCGCCACGCAC
>DASYYI010000133.1:0-4101 GCA_035933995.1 Candidatus Acidiferrales bacterium
ATTCTGTGGGATTGCATTAGCCTCATTGATACCGACACGGTCGATCAGATCCGAGCCTTGGGCGGAATTTCCGCGATCGCGATCTCTCACCCGCATTACTACTCATCGATGGTCGAGTGGAGCGAGGCCTTTGGCGGCGCGCCAATTTACCTTCACGAAGACGACCGAGGCTGGGTCCAGCGCCCGCATCCATGTATTCGGTTTTGGCAAGGTGAGACGCACGCGCTAGGTCGCGGGTTCACTTTGATTCGGATCGGCGCACACTTTGCGGGATACCAGGTTCTGTATTGGAGTGAAGGCGACGACGGGAGGGGTTCGCTGTTCTCGGGTGATCTGTTGTCCCCGGAATAAAACGCCTGCACTTTCCCCGGTGATGTAGCCGGGACAGGCCCATTGGCGGGGACGCGGTAGGCATTCTACAGCAGTTTCTAAATCTGGTTCTCTCCCGGTGCGGAAGTCCAATGCGACAACGGCAGGATGGGAGAACCGTGTTGCCGCTATTGTCAGAAGAGCTTCCGACGGTCCAAGTTTCAGCCGCGGCAGACGGTTTGCAGCGAGACCGATTGTCAGCGGCGGCGGCGTGCGGATTATCACAAAGAGAAGGTAGCCTCCGATCCCGAATACCGCCAGGTTTGCCAGGACAGTTCGCGCAAGTGGCGCGCCGCCAATCCCGGCTACTGGAAGCAATACCGGGAGGAGCACCCGGCCTCCACCCAACAAAACCGTGAGCAGCAGAAGGCCCGCGACCGGAAACAGCGGCTGTGCCAGCTTGCAAACAACACCTCAGCTCTGGACCTAAAACATTGCGCCGCACAGGTTTGGCTGGTGGGCCGCGGCGCGGTGGATCTTGCAAACAACAACTCAGCTTCCGCCCAGATCTGGGTGATTGAAGCATTTCCGCCCGGCCGGGCTTCCGCGCCGTCGTCTTGCAAACAACATCCTTCTGGTGCCGCCGCCACGCCTGCTGCATAAAGGACTGGGGCGATGCTCTCCACCGATCAGATCAACGACCTACACCGGCTTTACTGGTCCGAGCGATGGGCCATTCGCAAGATTGAACGCCACCTGAAAATCGGTTGGAAGACGATCCGGAAGTATCTCCATGCGCCCGCGCAGGCTCCGGCATTGCGGAGCCGTACCAGCAAGCTGGATCCCTTCCAGGGCCAGATCGCCGAATGGCTGGAGAAGGACCCGCGAGTCACGGCCGCCGTGATCGAGCAGCGCTTGCGTCCGCTCGGCTATAACGGCGGGCATAGCATCCTGCAGGCACATGTCCGCAAAGTACGTCCACAGCCGGGACCGCGCCGCGCCTTCGTGCGAATGGAGCCGCCCGCTGGAGAGAGATTCGAGGTTGACTGGGGCCACTTTGGTGGGCTGAGCTACTCGGGCGATGCACGCAAGCTGTATGCCTTCGCGCTGGTGGAAGCGCACAGCCGGATGCTGTATGTGGAGTTCACGCACAGCCAGAGCTTTGAAGCCTTCGCTCGTTGTCACATGCACGCCTTCACCGCGATGGGCGGGGTGGCGCGCGAAATCGCTTACGACAATCTGGCCACAGCCGTTGCCGAACACGACGGCCGCCTAGTCCGCTTTCATCCGCGATTCCTCGGTTTTGCCCGCGAATATAGCTTTGTGCCGCATGCTTGCAATCCGGCCAGCGGCTGGGAGAAAGGGAAAGTCGAACGCGCCATCGGCTATCTTCGTCAAAACTTCTGGCCATTGCGCGAGTTCGTCGATCTGCACGACGTGAATCGCCAGGCGAGGCAGTGGCTGGCTGAGGTCGCCAATCAACGCTTGCATCGCGAGACACGCGAGCGCCCGTTGGATCGATTCAAGCGCGAAGCATTGCGTCCTCTGCCGATCCTGCCGTACGACTATCGCGAGTCCACCGAAGCGCTGGTTCACAAGGATCTCCGGCTCTCGTTCGACGGCAACCGCTACTGCGTACCGCACCGCTACGTGGGCCGGCGGCTTACGATCAAAGCGGACAGCGGCTCCGTCACCATTTACCACCGCATGGAAGAGGTCGTCAGTTATGAGCGTTCGTGGCGGCGCGGACAGACCTTCGGAGCAGAGCGTTTCGAAAAGGTCCTGGCCGAGGAGCGCCCCGCAGCTCGCCGTTCGCAAGCTCAGCAACGGTTGCTCGATTCTCTCGACGGACTTTGCTCGCGATCGCTGGTGGAAGCGTATCTTCGCGACATGGCCGATACGGACCGTTCACTCGGCCGCCAGATCACGGAGCTTCTGGAGTTGATGCGCCAGTATGGCCCGGAAGATGTCGCTGGCGCGATCGAAAAAGCTGCTGCTGCCCGAGCCTTCGGAGCCGACTATGTGGCCAACATCCTGCGCCAGCAACGTTCGCCGCGGCGTCCCCAACCACCGCTGAAGTTGCGTGATCCGCTGCTCAACGAACTCACCACCGATCCCATCTCTTTGCTGGAATACGACGCCTTCATTCTTGAATCCGGAAAGGAACGCGATGACTCCTCTCGAACAGAAACTCGACCAACTGAACCTGAAAGCGATGAGCCGCCAGATCGAAGCAACGATGGCTGAAGCTTCGGCCAGAAACCTCAGCATCTCGGCCACCATCGAACTGCTGGCCGACTTGGAACTGGAATCGCGCCAGGGCCGTGCCATCGAGCGCCGCTTCAAATGCTCACGCCTGCAATCGCAGCCCAGCATCGACGCCTTCCACTTTCATCATCACAAGAGCCGCGTGCAGGCCAAGAATCGCATCTTGCGCCTGCTCGATCTCAGCTTCCTGCGACAAGGGACGAACCTTGTGCTGATCGGCAATCCCGGCGTGGGGAAAACATTCCTCGCCCGCGTCTTCGGGTGGAAAGCCTGCCAGGCCAATCAACGTGTTTTGTTCACCACAGCGATGGACATGTTGAATCATCTGCTGGCTTCACAGGTCGATCATTCGCTGGTGCGGAAGCTCAAGACTTACACCGAACCCGCGCTGCTCATTGTGGACGAACTCGGTTATTTATCGCTCGATCAGCAAACGTCCAACCTCTTCTATCAGGTCATCTCCACGCGGCATTCGCAGAAGCGTTCCAGCATCATCACCACCAACACACCGTTTTCCGACTGGGGCAACATCCTATTTAATACGACCATCGCGACCGCCATCGCCGACAGGCTGGTGGAGAACTCCGAAATCTTCCTGTTGGGCGGCGACAGCTTGCGCAAGGCCAACAAGAACTCCCCTCCGCCGGAAGAGTAGTTCCACTCCGGCCCCGATCAGGCGCCGCACTGTGCGATACCCCGCGCGGAGGAGTCCGCCGGGGGAACCCCTCAACGGCGCTGCCAATGGGTGGAGGGCCTTGCCGCCCTCCGCTCCGGTTCCCACAATGTTCAACTTCAGCGCCAATCATCTGTTCCTGCTCTCACGCACGGAGTACCCGTCGTGCGCGGTGTTCCTGCTCAAGGACCTCGACACGCAGCGCGTTTACCGGCTCCATGACTTCACCAAAGCCCAGCTCATCCGGCCCGGCGTGGCCTACTGCATAGCGGGCAAGGTCAACAGCGCCGATAAACTCTACCTCGTGATCGAATCGGTCCGGCCGGACACCAAACACTCGCGGTGCTCCCCTGTTCCCGTTCCCGTCGACGGCGCGGGAGGGTCGCCTATCGACTAATCCACACTCCGGCACGGCCAACAAGGCGATCTCCACACGTTTGCGTCCCCGGCGTGGCCGCCGTCGTGTGTGCGGACATCCCGATCGGGGCTCCCTAGGGAGTCGAAACCGGGGGAAATGCGGTCATTTTACTCCGGGGCTAACAGTGATCTGCCGCAAGTATGCATGGACCGCCGCTGGGTCAGTTTCATGTACAGCTATCCCAATTACCTGCCGCTCAGTGCGGCCAGTGTCCGTAGAATCGTTGCGACGCTCGAACCCTTCGAATTTGGAAATTTGTTTGGCGCGTGGTCCGGATTCGTTGTCCACGCGGATGCGAAGTCCTTGATCCGCCGCTCCGCGGAACGCTATTTGCAGGCGCTGACGATTGAGCGGTGATTTGTCAGCCGAACAGCTTCTCGAAGGCGCTGCGAGTTTGAGAGCGAATGTCATCTAGCTCGCTCAGCGGAATGGG
>DASYYI010000158.1:0-27465 GCA_035933995.1 Candidatus Acidiferrales bacterium
TTTCGGTTTCCATTGCGCTGCAATACGGCGTTCCGCTCCGCGCGATGATCGACAAATTCGTGAACGCGCGCTTCGAGCCTTCCGGCTTCACGGGAAATAAAGAAATTCCGTACGCCAAGTCCATCATTGATTACATCGGACGTTGGCTCGGCGGGAAGTTTATCTCGCGCGATTACCTGGTGCAGAATGGCGAAACAGCGGACGAGCCTTCGGCGGCGAAAGTTCCGGTTTCGCTTGCCGCGGCGAGCGCCGTTGCGACCGCGGAAGAAAAGTTTCGCCCTCGCGCGGCGATTGACGACGCGCCTTCGTGCTCCGAATGCGGCATGTTGATGACTCCCAACGGGAGCTGCTACAAATGCGAAAATTGCGGCAGCACTTCGGGGTGTAGCTGAAATTAGCCAGTCCAACGGGCAGAAAAAAATGCAATCAAAACCGGTATCGGATGAGCGGCAAGTCGAAATCGTCTGCGAAGAGTGCCAGCCATCGCCCCTGGCCGCCTGAAGGTTGAAGCCCTCCTAATTTCCTAGGTTAAATATTATATCGACGCAAGCATCCACTTCGACTGGCACGCCATTTAGCATGGTCGGCTTGTACGTCCATTGCCGGACTGCGTCCATCGCCGGAGCCGCCAAAAACTCAGCGCCAGAGAAATAGAAAACATCGCGAACGGTTCCATCCTTCGCGACGATCTCGCGGAGAACTACCGTTCCATTGACGTGATCACCCTTTGCGCCCAAAGGGAATACCGGAGAACCCCAGTGCAAGAGATTCGCCTTTTCCGCATTGCCGTTTACCCGTAGGAAGGGGCCTCCGCCTAAGAGTGACCTCGGGTCGGGTGGGGGCGAAGAAAATTCAAGGGAACCTACAAGCCGAAATCTTCCGTTAACGTAGGCGAAGAATCCTAGTGTCGACTGGCCATGCCCTTTTCCGAGACGGATTACATAGAGCGGGACGGGACGTCGTCGCATCGACAGAGCCACGAATTTTGCTGGAGGCGGAGGACCTTCGCAGGTTGGGAACGCCTCGGTGGCTGAGATGCCTTTCGTTGAAGCAAAACGGATAAGTTCCGTGTCGATATTTTTCGGGATGTCGCTCTTGATCCTTGAGTAGGAGGAGAGTAATCCCGATCCCAAATCGCCGCCAAAGACGGATTTGAACCACGCATCAGGATTAGGCAGGACTAAGGATTGGAGATAAGGCGCAAGGCTACTGGTGTCGCCGCGCTTTTCGAGCTTGAGCATGTCTTTCATCAGCTTCTCAAGACCGGCGGATGAATCGGGATACGAAGGAATGGCCGGTGCGACGGAAGGCGTTGAAGTTTGTTGCGCAGGAACCGTGGATTGAGGCGGCAATTGCTGTGCGAACGCGGCAGAGCCCGTACACAAAGCCAATAGCAACGGAACGACGAAAATGCCAATTGCCCGACGATAATGCACGACTAAAGGTCTCCCGTTTGTACCTATCTGAGCTGCGCAAGCAGATACACGAGAGTAGCTGCGAAGGCAAGTATTTCTTGAATGAAAATGCGAATCAGGCCGCGCCGACGGAGGACTCGAGGGCGGAGGCGATGGACTGGGCGTATCGGTCGACGTCTTCGGCGCGTTCTGCCTCGACCATGACGCGCGCCAGTTGCTCTGTGCCGGAATAGCGCACAACAATGCGGCCGGAACTGCCGAGGTTTTTTTCCGCGTTGGCAAGCGCGCTCGCAACCAGCGGCAGAGAGTCAAGCGGGGGTTTGGAGCGCACGCGCACGTTGACGATTTTCTGCGGATACACTTTCAGGTCATGCAAAAGAGTATCAAGTTTCCCGGCGATGGCTACCAACGA
The DNA here is from genome assembly GCA_035933995.1 of Candidatus Acidiferrales bacterium. Lineage (GTDB taxonomy): Bacteria > Acidobacteriota > Terriglobia > Acidiferrales > UBA7541 > DAHUXN01. Next base: position 1,828 of record DASYYI010000158.1, read on the forward strand.
GGCCATTTTCACCGCCGTGAGCATTCCGTCGCCGGTGGTTGAGTCGTCGAGGAAAATAATGTGGCCGGATTGTTCGCCGCCGAGATTCGCGCCGATGCGCAGCATCTCTTCCAGCACATAACGGTCGCCGACAGGAACGCGCGCAAGTTTCAAGCCGTCGCGTTCGAGGGCGCGTTCGAGACCCAAATTCGACATGCTCGTGCCAACGATTGTGTCGCCCTTGAGGCGCTTCGTCTTTTTCATGAAGCGGCCAGCGGCGAAAAGAACCGCATCGCCATCGACGTACCGCCCGCTGGAAGTCGAAAACACCGCGCGGTCAGCGTCGCCATCAAATGCCACTCCCAGATCGGCGCCAGAAGCGACGGTTTTCTCCTGCATTTTGCCGGGATGAAGGGAGCCGCAGTGATCGTTGATGTTGCGGCCGTCTGGATGGTCGAAAATCGTCAGGACTTTCGCGCCGAGTCCGCGAAAAAGCTCCGGCGCGAGCGTGCTGGCCGCGCCATTCGCGCAGTCGAGAACGATTTTCATGCCGGAAAGGTTGGCCCCTGAAAACATTTTGCCGCGCAAGGCTGAGAGATACTCAAGATGTAGAGCCATCGTCGCAGGAAGGCTACCGGAAACGAGAGGAGGGATCGGCGATTTGTCCGCTTGCGCGGCGAGAATGCGCATCTCGATTTGCGCCTCGGCCGCGTCAGGGAACTTCATTCCATTGCCGGAAATTAATTTCACGCCGTTGTCGTGATAGGGATTGTGGGACGCGGAAATGACTACGCCAGCTGAGAAATCGTCGGTATGGACGAGCCAGGCGACACCCGGAGTAGTGACAATACCCGCCGAGACTGGTTCGATCCCTGCAACGCGCAGGCCTTGCGCAATGCGGCTGGCAATTTCTGGGCCGGACTCGCGCGTGTCCATGCCGATGAGCACCCTTGGCGACTTAGCGGCATCGCGATGCTTTGCGATGTACTCGCCCAGGGCAACGCCAACGCGAAAAAGCGTCGCGTCATCGAGAGGATATTTGCCGGGAAGGCCTCGGATTCCGTCGGTACCAAAAAGCTCTTTGGGCATGCGCCTGAAAAAAGAATCGAATATGCGAACCGAAGCTGGGAATTAAGTCTAGCACATGCCGGAAAACACCCGCACGGAAAGCCGAGCCACGATATTCAGTTTGAAAACCCTTCCCTCGTCAAAATCCAGGGTTAACGGTAAAGTGACTTGCTTGCCGCTTGCGGCTCCCCGCTCGGGCCGTGCTATACTTCATGGCCCGTCCACCTGGCGGGCGTTTCTGTCAGGGTGGTCGCTGGTTAGTTGGGGCTGGAGGTGGGTTTATCGCCGAACGAGCTGGAGCGAGTAGTGGTCCGCGGGTGAACGAACGTATTCGCGCGCGTGAACTGCGCGTGATCGATGACCAGGGGAATCAGCTTGGGGTGATGACTTACTTCGACGCCATGAAGGCGGCGCGCGAGGCGGGGCTCGATCTGGTTGAGATTTCTCCGAATGCCGTGCCTCCGGTCTGCAAAATCGCCGATTTCGGCAAGTTTCTCTACGAGCAGAACAAGAAGGCTCATGAGACGCGCAAGCACCAAAAGGGCACGCAGATCAAGGAAGTGAAGTTCCGCCCTTCGACAGCTGAGCACGATTATCAGGTGCGCAAGAACCAGATTATCGAGTTTCTCGGCAAGGGTTACAAAGTGAAGGCGATGATTTTCCATCGCGGGCGCGAAATGGCTCATCAAGACGTTGGCCGCGGGAAAATGATGCGCTTGCTGAAGGACATCGAGGAACACGCGCTGGTGGAATTCGGGCCGCGCATGGAAGCAAATATTTTGCTCGCGCTGCTGGCGCCGAAAAAAGGCTCGGTGGGCGCGAAGCCGGCTCCCGCGGGCCAAGCCTGAAATTCAAGTATTTCAAAATTTGTGAGGGGATTGTGCCGAGAAAACCGAGAAATAAAATCAAACTGAAGACCCATCGAGGAGCGGCCAAGCGTTTCAAAGTCACTTCGACGGGGAAAATTATGCGTATGCATTCCGGCAAGCGGCATTTGCTCGGCACGAAAAAGCCGAAGCGGATGCGCAGGCTGAAGAAACAGATCGAGGTGACGCCGGGGGATGCCGCGAAGATCCGGCTTCAGTTGCCGTACGGCCGCTACCGGTAGCATTTAGCTTTTGTGATAATTTGAATTCGAAGATTTGATTTCTAACCGCGCCAGGCAGCGCTTCACGGGTGCCTGCCGGCCGGGTCAGCTCCGGAATTTTTGGGGCATGGCAGCAAGCAGTCCCTACGAGACAAACCCGTTGCGTCACGCTTACGTTTGGCGTGCCGCGACCTATTGTCTCCTCATTTGCTTTATTCCGTGAGCTTTTTGTTGCCGGCCGCGCGCCGGCCAATCTCTACAATTCTTTCGAGGAGCTTTTTCGATGCCTAGAGTCAAACGTGGAACGAAACGCCGCGCACGCCGCAAAAAGATTCTGAAATACACCAAGGGATTTTTCCTCACAAAGAGCAAGCTGCATCGCTCGGCAAAGGAGGCGATGAACCGTTCGCTGCGCTATTCCTATCGCGACCGCCGCACGCGGAAACGCGATTATCGCACGCTGTGGATTCAGCGCATTGGCGCAGCCGCGCGCAACAACGGCATTTCATACAGCCAGTTCATGCACGGGCTGAAGGTGGGCGGGGTGGATCTGGACCGGAAAATCCTGGCGGACATTGCAGTGCACGATGCGGCGGCGTTTACGTCGCTGGTGGCGCAGGCGAAGCAGCACCTCACCCCGGCGCCAGCTTCCGCGTAACCGTATTTTTGGCGTAACTCAGGTTTGGCTTGCGCCGTTTGGGGCGTCGGCTAAACCAAGCTTTTGCATGCCGCGGTCACGGCTCGTTTTGACACGTTAATCGCAATGGCGAACATCCTCGAAAAAACGGATCTCACTTTCGAAAAACTGGGCGTGCCTTCCGAGACGAGCGTTCAGCCGCTCTTCGATGAATTACTCAGTGTGGCCGACACCGAATTGCTGCGCGTTGGAAGCGCCGAAGAGTTGGAAGCCTTCCGTGTTCGCTGGGTAGGGAGAAACAACAGCGTCAAGTTGCGGGTGCAGGAAAACTGGCTGAAGCCCGCACCAGCGGAGGCGAAAAAGTGGGTGGGTTCCAGCTTCAACAGTTGCTTTCGCAGGTTAGAGGAAAATCTGACTACCAAGAAAGCGGCGCTTCAGACGAGTGGTGCGGCTAGCAGTATCGACCTTTCCCTTCCCGGCGTGACGCGGCCGATTGGCACGCGGCATTTAATCTCCCAGACATACGAAGAGCTGTACCGCATTTTCAATTCGATTGGCTTTTCGATTGTCGAGGGCGCGGAGATTGAAACGCCCTATTACAACTTCGAGGCGCTCAACATTCCCGAGCATCATCCCGCGCGCGACAATATGGACACGTTTTATCTTGCCAACGCGCCCGGGTATCTGTTGCGCACGCACACTTCGCCGATGCAAGTGCGCACAATGGAAAAACAAAAGCCACCCGTGCGCATCGTGGTTCCGGGGAAGGTGTATCGCCGCGACAATCCGGACGCGACGCACTCGTTCATGTTTCACCAGCTCGAGGGGCTTGCGGTCGACACAGACATTACGTTTTGCGATTTCAAGGGCACGATCGAATACTTCGCGCAGCAGTTTTTCGGCCCGCAAACTCGCGTGCGCCTGCGTCCGAGTTATTTCCCATTCACCGAACCTTCGGCGGAATTCGACGCTTCGTGCCACGTTTGCGGCGGCTCGGGCTGCCGCACGTGCAAATATTCCGGCTGGATCGAGCTGTTCGGTGCCGGCATGGTTGATCCAGCGGTTTATGGTTTCGTCGATTACGATCCGAAGCGAGTGAGCGGGTTCGCGTTTGGATTGGGTGTCGACCGGCTGGCTATGCTGAAACATGGCATCGACGATTTGCAGCAATTTTTCAGGAATGACGCGCGTTTTTTGCGCCAGTTCCCGTAAGTGGCCGCGAAGACCATGACGACCATGTCTGTCTCGCAAAATCCGCAGCGGGTTCGCGGGGAAAAGCGCGGCCTACGGAAACGGCTCTTTGCGTGGACGCTGTATAGGTTTAACGGGGGTTACGAGCGGGAAATCGCGGCGCGCAAACGCGGATTACTTGATGAGCTAACCGGCACCGTGATTGAAATTGGTCCTGGAACAGGTCCGAATCTGCGCTACTACGCAAAGACGGTGCGCTGGATTGGCATTGAACCAAATGTGTACATGCGCGCGTACTTGCGGCGCGAGGCGGAACGTATCGGCGTCAAGGCGGAATTGCGCGAAGGTACCGCCGAAGCGATCGGGTGCCCGGACGATTCCGCCGATGTAGTGGTCAGCACGCTTGTACTTTGCTCGGTGCCGAATTTGCGCGGAACGCTAGCAGAGATTCTGCGCGTGCTAAAACCCGGCGGACGATTTGTTTTCATCGAGCACGTTGCGGCCCCGCCGGGCACACGCCTACGGAAGTGGCAGCGCCGCTTGCGCCCGTGGTTTCATTTTCTCGCCGACGGATGCAATCCCGATCGCGAGACGTGGCGCGCCATCGAATCGGCCGGATTTGTGGAAGTTCGTCTCGAACATTTCGACGGGCCCGTCCCGATCGTGCGGCCACATATCGCGGGCGTAGCGATCAAGAAAGTCGCATGATGCAGCTCGCAAAACGGGCGTCGCGTAACGGAGGCGGCGCAAAAAAACAATGAAGGTTCTCTACAATTGGCTGAAAGAATTCGCGGAGTTCACTGCGCCGGCGGCTGAGTTGCGCTCGCGCCTTTCCATGTCCGGCGTTTCCGTGGATTCGGTAGAAGAGACTCCCGCTGGCCCGGTGTTGGACGCAGAAATCACGATCAACCGTCCGGACTTGCTCGGCCATGTGGGAATCGCGCGGGAAATCGCGACGCTCTATCGGCTCGCCCTCAAACCCGTGCAGCCGAAATTCAAGGAATCGCCGGAACTGGCGTCGAAGGCGGCTCGCGTCGAGATTGAATGCCCTGATCTTTGCGGGCGTTACACGGCGCGGATCATACGCAACGTGAAAATTCAGCCGTCCCCGGACTGGCTGCGGCAGCGCCTCGAAGCGCTGGGGCAGTCGTCCATCAACAACGTCGTGGACATCACGAATTACGTCATGCTCGAACTCGGCCAGCCGCTCCATGCATTTGATTACGCCCGCCTTGCCGAGCATCGCATCGTGGTGCGGCGCGCGCGCCCGGGCGAGACGATGCGCACGCTCGATGGAATCGAGCGCAAGCTGACGAAAGACATGTGCTTGATTTGCGACGCGCGCTCGCCGGTGGCGATTGGCGGCGTAATGGGCGGAGCGGAAAGCGAAATCAGCTTCAGTACGAAAAATCTGCTGCTCGAATCGGCATGGTTCGATCCGATTTCGATTCGCCGCACATCGAAAGCGCTCGCGTTGCGCACGGAGGCGTCGATGCGCTTCGAGCGCGGCGTCGACATCGAATTGGCTGGTCTCGCCTCGCGCCGCGCGGCGGAACTGATTCAACAACTGGCGGGAGGCGAAGTGCTCGCGGGCGTGATTGACGTGTATCCGCATCCTGTGCCGCCTCAGAAAATAGAATTGTCGCGCAAAGAGCTGCTGCGCATTATGGGCTCAGACGTTCCGGATCGCGCGATCGAGGAAATTCTCTCGGCGCTGGGCTTCGCGCCGCGACGTATCGATGCGAACCGCGGCAGCACAGGGTCGCTCGTCGCCACATGGGAATGTGCGCTGCCGTCATGGCGCGGCGACGTGACGCGCGAGATCGACATCATCGAGGAAATTGCGCGGCATTATGGCTATGACAAATTTCCTCCGCGCCTGCCGCCCGCGAAACAACCTGCTGCGCGGTTGCCATACGCGATGGAAGAAGACAGGCTGCATGAACGGCTGGTTGCACTCGGCTACCAGGAAATTGTGGCTATCCCGCTGGTCGATCCAGAGCGTGACGCCGCATTTCGCCCTGAAAACGCCACGGCGCCAATAATAGCAAACCCGCTGTCCGAGGATGCCTCGACGATGCGTACGTCGGGTATCACCAGCATGATCGGGGCTCTCGAATGGAATTTGAATCACGGACAGCGCAACCTACGGCTATTTGAATTCGGCAAAGCGTACGAAGTGCGCGCGGGAAACCCCGTCGAAATGCGCATTTTAACGCTCGGAGCCACGGGCTTGGCGCGCGAACAATCGATTCACGAACCGGCTCGCGAATTCTCTTTCGATGACCTGAAGGGCGATCTCGATCAAATTATTGCACTCGCCGGAGGGGCACATTGGAAGCTTGGCGGTCCCGCATGGCTGGCCACGGGCCACGCGGCGGAAATTTCAGTGCCGGCAACTAATGGCAAACTAACGGGCCGCGCTGGACAGCTCGCGCAGAATCTCGCCCAACGGTTCAAGCTGCGTCAGGAAGTTTATTTGGCCCAGTTGCGTCTGGAGCCACTCACTCAGACCGTTGCGCAGGCTCGCCGTTCGCTGCACTATGAACCGCTGCCGCGGTTTCCTGCGGTGGAACGTGATTTTTCGCTTGTGCTGGCGGACGGGACGACATTTGCCCAAGTTGAAGGGACGGTTCGCTCTGTAAATATCCCTGAGCTGCAGTGCATCGAGGCAATTGATCTGTTCCGAGGCGGTCAGATTCCCGCGGGCAAATATTCACTGCTTGTGCGCGTCACATTCCAAAGCGATGAAGCGACATTCACCGAGGCGCAGTTAACGGAATTGTCCGCGCGCATCGTTTCGGCGCTTACGCAAAAGCTCGGCGCGTCGCTCCGGACCGTCTAGCTGGCGTTTGGCGCTACTGATTTTACCCTTCGCCTTCCGCGTGTTTCTGCGTATCAGGAACTATCTAAGCACAAACGCACAAGATGCTAATTGAACCACGATTCCGGCGCGTTTACGATGCGTCGATTGCGTGAAAACCTCACGAGTTCCGCTCAGGTGCAAGTCCTAAGATCGCGCGCGCGACCGCGCGTTCACGCGGCAGCGATGATTCTGGCGGTCTTGATCTCTTGCGTCGCAATTCCCTGTCGCGCCCAGAATACAGCCGAGTACTTTTATGACGCCGCTGGCCCCCGTACCTGCACGACGCAAGCCAAGCAGCCAGATTGGGCATCCCCTCTCGTTACCAGCACGGGGCGTCTCAACAATGGCGTTCGCAATGACACTTTTTTCGAAAACGGCGTATCTGGCGGCGGCTCAGTCACAGACTTCGGAGGAATGAAGGGGGTCAGCTATATTCTTTCGGACGATCATGGCTTCGGGATTCGAGTTGGCCTGCCATCATATATGGTGCGCCACGGTTCGCCAGAAGCGGATGGTTTCGATGACATTCCCGTGCGTCTCAAATATCGTTTGCGTTCTCAGAATCAATGCCGCGGCAACTATGTTTTGACTGTGTTCTTCAACGCTGCGGCGGCTGTGTCCAGAAGTGGCGCGGGTGGAGGCCACGGGAGCTATGGACCAACCGTAGCGTTCGGCAAGGGCTGGCAGTCCTTCGACATTCAATCCACATTGGGAATAACGCTTCCCATCGGCGCCGTGGATAGTGCCACGGGAACGTTCGTCAGTTTGAATAACGCATTCCAGTATAATGTCGCCAAAAAATTCTGGCCGCAAGTTGAAGTCAATTCGACGCGGTGGCTGAATGGAAAGAAGGCGGGAAAAGAGCAGATATTCCTGACACCAGGCTTCGTTTACGGCAAAGTTCGCATCTCCGATTGCCTCCGATTAACGCTTGGCGCGGGCATACAGATTGCCGCCGCTCACTACCACGCGTATAACCACAAAGTGATCCTCTCCGCCCGCATGTCGCTCTGAGTTCCCTCCCATCGTCGCATCGGACCATCCCTTGGCCTTGCGATGGTTCCTCGGTTGCCTCAGAATAGTCCCATGCGCCGCAAATCGGAAAACTTGCTCACGCCGCGTGAGGCTGCGCAAGTTCTCGGCATCAGCTATCCAACGCTCAAACAGTGGATTTATCACGGTAAATTGCGCACGATAAAAACGGCGGGCGGCCACCACCGCGTACCCGAATCAGAAATTGACCGGTATCTATCGCGCACGCTTCGTCGCGCCGATGTCGCTGAGCGCCGCACAACGTTTCGGCGAATTAGCGGCCGCAATCAACTCATCGGGCGCGTAGTGGGCATCAAGACCAGCGGGCTGATCGCCCAGGTAACGTTGTCGATTGGCGAGCAGCACATCACCTCGATCATCACGGCGGACGCGGTGCGCGAAATGCGCTTGAAAGCGGGAGACATGGTCGCCGCGTTGATCAAATCCACCGAAGTGATGATCCTTCGCGTCTGACCGCGCGCGATTCCCATCGCAATCCATTGATTCGTATATAATCGTACTTAAATAACGATATGTGTTAGTGTATTCTGTAAACGAACACTGCGCCAGTGTTTGGTGGTGCCAACATCATTCCAGGGGAGCCTGATGCGGCCACTTGCTCGTGTACCTTTCCGAAGGTTTTACAGCGCTGCGCCAATTGTATTGTTTTTTTTGCCCGGGACGTACGGTTCTGCCTGCCACGCGCAGAGTGCGGGTCAGGCCGCAAACCATGGGTGGCTTGCGCGCGTCTCGGCGACGCAGACGGAACAACCGCTCTGGATCACGCCGGTCGCAACGGTCACACCGCGCCTGGAACAGGAAGTTCGCTACGATAATTTCTGGGAGGGCGGCTTAGCCGGCGGCGCGTCACTGACGAATTACGACGGTGGCAAGGGCCTTGAACTTATACCCGCGCGACGCGTGGAAATCATTCTGGGTGTGCCGCCCTACATCGTGCACCACAACTCGAGCGCGCGCGACGGCATTGGGGATACCTCTTTTTTGCTGAAGTATCGCGTGCTCTCGGGAAATGAAAGTCACGGCAATTATATTCTCAGTGCATTTCTCGGCATTACAGCGGCAACAGCAACCAATGGTAACGGCGCCGGGCATGGAAGCGTTGCGCCAACTCTCGCTTTCGGGAAGGGTTGGGGCGATTTCGATTTTCAGAGCACATGGGGAACGACGATACCCATCGGAGCAGCAAGTCGCATCGGAACGCCAATCATTGCAAACAACGCATTTCAATACCGCGTCTTCCGCAAGTTCTGGCCGGAAATGGAAGTGAATTCGACGTGGTGGTCAGACGGAACGAAAGCGGGCAAGAAGCAGGTTTTCCTGACGCCGGGAATCGTCTACGGGAAACTGCCCATCCATAATCGTATAGGTTTGACGCTTGGCGCCGGATTTCAAATTGCCGCAACGCACTTCCACACGTTCAATCACAACATAATCCTTTCGGTTCGCATGCCATTCTGAGAACTCCTGCGCATTTGCCAGGCCCTTTGAGATTAGATGCCCGCTTGCCTTGGCCGCAACGATGCCGCAAAATGAACGGACCCGCCCCGGGGGATAGCTGATGAAAATAGAAATTTTCGACCAGACATATAACGTGCAAGCGGAAGGCGACGAAGCGTACCTTCGTCAGTTGGCATCCTTCGTCGACGAGAGAATGCGCACGGTTGCTGAGGCGACGCGGCAAGTCGACTCAACCCGCCTGGCCGTGCTGGCATCCTTGAATATTGCCGACGAACTTTTCACGCTGCGCCGGCGCCAGGAAGAGCTCGAAGGCCCGCTGCGTAAGCGGGTGGAAAAATGCGTGAATCTGGTCGAGAAGGCGCTGGAAAGCTCCCACTGACGGGTTTACTCTCCGGGCCGCGTTGCATTGCAACCTATTGCCCGAGCGGCACGTCTGACCTACAATCGGGGATTACGATCCCGGCCATTGTTAGTACGTAGTCCGATATGAGAATTCTCGGGCACAGAAAAACACGGCTGATCCTGTTTGTGTTGTCGCTGGCGCTGATGTTGGCGGTGGCGACGACGGCGGGAAACGTTTGGCACCACCACGCCACGACGGCTGCCGAATCCACGTGCCCGATTTGCCACCTCGGCCACCAGCCGGTTCAGCAATCTGTCGTGGTGCAGTCAGCCCCAGTGATGCTGGCCGAAGGCTCAGGACCGTTCGTTCCCGAACCGCTGTTCCATGCGAGCCCGATTTTCTCGCGCCTCGCAACCCGCGCGCCTCCTTCCATCTAAGATTCCGGGTATTCCTTCGGGCGCATCGTTCGCCCCAACTTGCTCCATTTTTCGTAGAGGACAGACCATGTATTACCGTGCATTGCGTATTTCGGCCCTTCTGGCTGTGTTGTTGGGCGCTGCCGCCCTGGCATTCGGGCAGTCCTCGCAATCCGCCGTTCGCATTACGCTGGATGAAGCCATCCGGCTCGCGGTCGCGCACAATCACGCCCTGCTCGCGGCCCGTTCGAACATCGTGCAGAGCCAAGACCAGGAGATCACTGCTAATTTACGCCCCAATCCCGTATTTGGAGCCGATGTCGTCGGGCTGCCGGTCACGCCGAAAGAGTTTACCGCTAACAATATTGACCAGACCGAATTTGACATCGGGCTGGGTTACCTATTCGAGCGAGGCGGTAAGCGCCAGCACCGGCTGAGGGCTGCTCAAGACCAAACCGCCGTGACCAAGTCGACGGTCGCCGACAACCAGCGCAACCTTACCTTTAATGTCGCTACTCAATTCACGAACGCGCTGCTCGCCGAGTCGGCCCTGTCTTTTGCGCAACAAGACCTGAAAGACTTTCAGAACACCGTGGACATCAGCGAGGCGCAGTATAAGGCGGGCGCGATTGGCGAAGGCGACTTGCTGAAAATCAAATTGCAGCTTTTGCAGTTTCAAACCGATGTGACCGCGGCGCAACTCGCCAAGCAACAGGCGCTCGCGGCCCTGCGCCAGCTCTTGGGATTTGAGTCGGTGGCCGAAGATTATGACGTTGCTGGCAGTCTCGAGTATCAGAAGATTCCGTACACGTTGGAGGATCTGCAGGCGCAGGCCATCAAGGATCGCCCAGACTTGCTGGCGGCGGAACAGAGCGTGACGGCGGCGCAAAGCCAGTATCTCCTTGCGAAGGCCAATGGCAAGGTGGACGTGACCGGTACGCTGAATTTCACGCATATCACCGGCTACGATTCTTCCTCGATCATCGTCAGTCTTCCCTTGCCGATTTTCGACCGCAACCAAGGCGAAATCGCGCGCACGAACGCGGCGATCTCCCAAGCGCAGCAGCTGCAGCAAGAGGCGAGCGAGCAGGTGATGACCGATGTGCGCACGGCGTACGAGACCGTCCGAACCAACGAGCAGACGCTTCAGATCTATCAAAAGGGCTATCTGGACGAGGCCAAGCAATCGGTTGATATCAGCGAGTACGCTTACAAACGCGGCGCAGCGAGCCTGCTCGATTTCCTGGACGCGGAACGCAGCTATCGCGACACGGAGCTGGCCTACCGCCAGCAACTCGCTTCCTACATGCTCGCCCTCGAGCAATTGCGGGAAGCGGTCGGCACAAGGACCCTGCCATGAATCCCATGCATACGTACGCCTTAACGAAATTCGCGCGCTCGATTGCTTTCGTTGTCGGCATCAGTCTTGCCGCTGCGATAGTGCTGGCCGGCTGCGCGTCGAGCGGCCGCCAAGCCGAGAAAATGACCTCCTACACTTCAGCAAACTCCGGCGCGGAAGCGACACTTTTCACTGTGCCTCAGGACCAGCTATCGCACATTCAAATTGTGACCGTTTCCGCCGCCCCGCTCACTCGAACACTCAGGCTGTCCGGCCAGGTCGCTTACAACGGTTTCAAGACTACGCCGGTGATTACCGCGGTAGGCGGACCTGTCAGCCAAGTGCTTGTTTTTCCGGGACAGCACGTGCGGGCGGGCCAGCCAATGCTTGAAGTCTCGAGCCCGGATTATTCCCAGTTGCGCGCCAGCTATCTGAAGGCTCGCGACAGCTACAATCTGGCCGATAAGAACTACCAACGGGCGCAGGATCTCTACGCCCACCATGCCATCGCGGAAGCGGACTTGTTGCAAGCGGAATCGGTTCGCACGCAAGCGCAGGCCGATATGAATGCTGCCGAGCAGGGTTTGCACATCCTGGGAATCACGAATCTGGATTCACTCGCCAGCGCGCCCCCCACGGCGCAAATTCCCCTGCGCGCACCTATTTCCGGCGAAGTAGTGGACCGCCAATGCTCGCCGGGGCAGCTAATTCAGGCCGGCGCAACGCAATGCTTCACGATTTCCGATATGAGCACCGTGTGGGTGCTCGTGAACGTCTATCAAAATCAGCTGTCGTATATTCACAATGGTGACGCTGTCTCGGTGCAGACCGATGCCTACCCCACGATCTTCCACGGGAAAATTTCTTATCTCGCTCCGGCGGTCGACCCCAACACGCGCACTCTGCAAGCGCGCATCGTCACGGAAAATCCCGGCGAAAAACTGAAGAGCCAGATGTATGTGACGGCAATCGTCGTGGCAGGCACGATCCCTAAAGCCATTACGGTTCCCGTGGCGTCCGTGATGCGCAACACCGAAAATCAGCCATTCGTTTACGTGCAGACCGGCGCGGCGCAATTCAGCCGCCGAATGGTGGAAATCGGCGAAATACAACAGGAACGGATTCAAATTCTCAGTGGATTGTCGGCGGGCGAGAAAGTTGTCACCGACGGCAGCTTGTTCCTGCAATTCCAGAATTCGTTGCAACGGTAGCAGCCAATGGTCCAACCATGATCCATCGCCTAGTCCAATTCGCCCTGCGCCAGCGCTTCCTGGTCCTTCTGCTCGTCGTCGCTCTCATTATTGGCGGCTCGATTTCCTTTCAGCGGATGCCCGTTGATGCGTACCCTGATCTTTCGCCTCCAATGGTGGAACTAATCACGCAATGGCCCGGCCACGCGTCGGAAGAAGTCGAGCGGCTCATCACCATCCCCCTCGAAGTCGAGATGAACGGCGTGCCGCACATGCAGGTCATGCGTTCGATTTCCCTCTACGGCCTGTCCGACGTGATCATGACGTTCGACGAAGGCACGGACGATTACTTTGCGCGCGAAGTCGTCTTCGAGCGCATCGCGGACGCCACATTGCCTCCCGGAATCGTCCCTTCGCTTTCGCCGCTTTCGAGCCCCAGCGGCCTTGTATACCGCTACGTGATCGACAGCCCGGACCGCAGTCCTCAGGAGCTGAAGACGTTCGAAGACTGGGTGATTGAACGCGCCTACAAGGCCGTTCCGGGCGTCGCGGACGACTCCGGTTTTGGCGGCACAGTGATGCAATATCAAGTGCTGCTCGATCCGGCTAAACTTTACGGCTATCATCTCTCAATCCCCACGGTCCTCCAGCAGCTTGCCAATAACAACGCCAACGCCGGAGGCGGCTTCTACTCGCAAGGCGGCCAGTTCTACTACGTGCGCGGCCTTGGCCTGATGCGCGACGTGCAGGACATCGGTAACACAATAGTGGGCAGTCAGAACGGCGTGCCGGTACGCATCAGCGACATCGGCCAGGTTGTCATGGGCCACGCGCCACGCCTGGGCGAGTTTGGCTTCATGAATACGGACGACGCGGTCGAAGGCGTGATTCTCATGCGCCGCGGCGAACAAACGCAGGACGTGCTGAAGGGCGTCGAGGCAATGACCAACGACCTCAACCAGCATATCCTGCCGCCGGACGTCAAAGTTCACCCATTTTACGATCGTAGCGACCTGGTTCAGGTAACCATCGACACAGTTGAAGGCAACCTCATCCGTGGCATGCTGCTCGTCTTGTTGGTGCTCTTTATTTTCCTGGTCAGCGTGCGCGCCGCCGTCATCGTAGCTCTCACAATTCCTTTGGCGCTGCTGTTCTCATTCATCTGCCTGCACGCCAAGGGTGTTGACGCGAACTTGCTCTCGATAGGCGCCATCGACTTTGGAATCATCATCGACGGCACACTTGTGATGGTGGAAAATATTTACCGTGAACTTGGCTTGCGCGCGGGACAGGAGTACAAGTTCCACGACGTAATCAGCGCAGCGGCGGCCGATGTCGACCGGCCCGTCTTTTACTCCATTGCGGTTATTGTTGCCGGCTACATTCCGATTTACGCGTTGGGCGGCGCTTCCGGAAAATTGTTCCACCCGATGGCGGACACGATGGCGTTCGCCTTGTTGGGCGCGCTGATTCTCACGCTGACGTTCGTCCCGGTGATGTGTTCCTACTGGTTCAAAAATGTCCGGGAACGCGCCAACAAGCCCTTCGAATCGCTGAAGCATTTCTATGGACGCAGGCTCGACTGGTGCCTCGACCACCCTGCTTTGACGCTGATTGCAGCCGGTGTCATTTTCGGCTTGACTCTTTTGCTGGTGCCTTTTATCGGCGGCGAGTTCATGCCGCACCTCGATGAAGGCGCGCTCTGGGTGCGCGCGACCATGCCGTATACGATTTCCTTCGAGGAGGCCAGTAAGTTCTCTCCCGAAGTGCGGCACATACTGATGTCTTATCCCATGGTGACGCAGGTGGGCTCTGAACTTGGCCGTCCTGACGACGGCACGGACCCCACGGGTTTCTTCAACGACGAGTTTTATGTCGGATTGGCACCCTATGGCGACAAAACATGGCGGCAAACCGCAATTCAGAACAAACAAGAGCTGACTGAAGATCTCCAGAAGCGCTTCGCCGCATTCCCGGGCGTGATCTTCAATTACACGCAGCCCGCGGAAGATGCCGTTGATGAAGCCCTCACCGGACTAAAGAGCGCTTTGGCGGTCAAGATTTATGGACCGGACTTGAATGTCCTGCAGGATAAGGCAATTCAGATCAAGCGGGCGCTGGACCAGGTTCCGGGCTTCACGGAACTCACTGTTGTCCGGGAGCTCGGCCAGCCGAGCCTTCTGATCAATGTGGACCGTGACAAAATAGCCCGCTACGGAATCAATGTGGCTGACGTCGAAGCCGTGATTCAGGCGGCGGTTGGCGGACAAGCGGCCACCCAAGTGATCCAGGGCGAAAAGCTCTTCGACCTCGTGGTGCGCATGGAGCCGCAGTTCCGCTCGAGCCCCACGCAAATCGGCAACTTGCTCGTCGGCACGCCATCCGGTCAGCTGATTCCCTTGACTCAACTTGCTGATATCGAGGAGAGTTCAGGAGCGTCGTTTATTTATCGCGAGAACAATTCGCGCTACATCGGCGTGCAGTACAGCATCGAGGGGCGCGATCTTCAAACCGCGGTCCTCGCCGGCCAGGCTGCCGTCCAGAAGGTCGTCACGCTGCCGCAGGGATACCGCGTCACGTGGGGCGGCGAATACAGCGAGCTCGTTACAGCGAAAAAGCAGCTGGATTTGATCGGCCCGCTCGCCATCTTGCTCATCTTTTTTATTCTCTTTGCTCTCTACGGTAATTTCAAATTCCCAGTCGGGATTGCCATCGGCGTACTCATCACAGAACCCGTCGGCGCGCTGATCGCCCTGAAGCTCACCAACACGCCGTTTAGCGTTTCATCCATTTTGGGCTTGCTTGCACTTATGGGCGTGTCGGTCGAAACAGCGGTCATTCTATATTCGTTCATCAATAAACTGCGCCTGAGTGGCCAGGACATCCGCACGGCCACGCGCGAGGCGGCTCTTTTGAGGTTGCGCCCCATCATGATGACGGCGCTCGTCGCGTGTCTTGGCTTGCTGCCCGCCGCGCTGTCGCATGGTATTGGCTCAGACACGCAACGTCCCTTCGCCATTGTGATCGTCGCGGGACTGATTTCGCGCCTGTGCCTCGCTGTGTTCATTGACCCCGTGATTTACCGCGCCGTCGCCCGCGACGGCGATGTCTTGCAGGTGTGATTCCGCTGGAATTCGCCATTTCCGCTGCCCCCGCTTATAATGAATTGCGGAGTTGGCCTGCGACGCGCGTTTCGCCGCGATGGCTACTTTGAACCAACACTGAAACCCCGGGAGTCCTTGTCGTCCTGCCGGTGTGCATGTCCTCTCTCGAGCAATCGGGCCAGGAAAGCCTGAAGGCAGGCGTTGGGCGCCCACTTAGATCAGGGGTTCAGGGGCCTAGCTGCGTACGGCGAAGTGGACCGCTCCGCTTTTTTCGGAGCAGATGCCGAGCGGAAAGGATTTTGCAAATTTTGGTTGTCTTTCCCGGCCTCCAACCTCTAGCATCCAACTTCTAACTCATGCGAATTCTTTTTGTAGGAGACATCGTAGGCTCGCCCGGCCGACGCATCGTGCACGACCACCTCGCGGATATCATCGCGCAGCAAGAGATCGATCTCGCCATCGTCAATTGTGAAAACGCCGCCTCGGGTTTCGGTATCACACCTCGGCTGGCCGACGATCTTTTCGCCTCGGGCGCGGAAGTGCTTTCCGGCGGGAACCACATCTGGGACCGCAAGGAAATTTTTGACTACCTGCCGCATCAGCCGCGCCTGCTGCGTCCGGCAAATTTTCCTCCTGGCGCGCCTGGCAGCGGTCTCTACATTGGTACCTCGCGCGACGGGGTGGGCTACGCGGTGTTGAATCTGCAAGGACGCACGTTCATGACGCCGCTCGATTGCCCCTTTCGCGCCGCCGAGCGCGAACTCGCCCGCGTGCCTCCTGAAGTGAAGGTGATTCTGGTGGACATGCATGCGGAGACGACTTCCGAGAAGCAGGCCATGGGCTGGTTCCTGGATGGCAAGGTTTCAGCTGTTGTGGGAACGCACACGCACGTTGCCACGGCAGATGCCCACGTGCTGCCCAAAGGCACCGCTTTTATCACCGATGTCGGCATGACCGGGCCACACGATTCCATCATTGGCATGGGCAAGGAAGGCATCATCGAACGCTTCCTGAATGGGCTTCCCGCGCGCTTTGAAGTGGCCGAAGGCGATGTCCAGATGCACGCCGTGCGCATTGACGTGGATGAATCCTCCGGGCACGCTCGTTCCATCGAGCCTCTCGTCTTCCGCGCCGAATAATCTGCCCAGCGCGCATAAATCCTAAACGCAAGTCCTCGCATCTCAATTGACCTGACGCTCCATGTATAATTCTGTGCCATGAAAATTTCGCCCAGCCGAATGATGATTGCCGCCGCCGCAGGAATGCTTCTCTGCGCTGCTTTTGTCCTGTTCGCGCCACGAAATTCTCGCGCGCAAGACGACGACATGGAGATCGAGATTACGGCCCGCGCGCGGCTGTTCCCCGACATTGGCCCGGGCATCAAAGCGGTCAGGCGTGACGCCGCCGGCCACTACTATTTCCTCTCGACAACAGATCCAGCCGTCCGCGTTTACGCCGCCGATAACACTTTCCTCGGTCAAATCCCCGCCGACGCCACCGGCGCGGCAGCAATTGTTTATGGCGACGATATGGACGTCGACGCTTCGGGCCGCGTATACGTAGCGGATCGCGGCGCGAATGCCGTAAAGGTTTACACGCACGACGGCAGGCTAGCGCTCTCCATTCCGGTGAAGGCGCCTACTTCCGTTGTCGCCCTGCCCACCGGCGAAATCGCTGTC
The DNA here is from genome assembly GCA_035933995.1 of Candidatus Acidiferrales bacterium. GTDB lineage: Bacteria > Acidobacteriota > Terriglobia > Acidiferrales > UBA7541 > DAHUXN01. Next base: position 19,238 of record DASYYI010000158.1, read on the forward strand.
GCTGCCATGAAGTCTGGCGAACTTGTCACGGTTTACGGCATGACTGGCAAGGATCTGCGCGAATTCGGCGATATCTCTGACCTGGCTGAGCACGAGGACTTAAATCGTTTGCTCAATATTGGACGCCTCGCCGGCGATCCGGCGAACCACATTTACTATGCGTTCAGCTACATGCCGGAGCCGACCGTCCGCAAATACGATGCGTTCGGCTATAGCGCCTACCAAATTTCGCTTAAAACAATTGATATCTATCCCACGGCGCAAGCCATGCGCCGCGCGATTTACCGGCTCGATCAGCAAAACACAGCTCCTCAGTTGCAAAAAGTGATCAATGCAATCGGCGTGGACCCAGCGACGGAGGAAGTGTGGGTGGCGCTGGGCGACGATTTGATGAAGTTCGACAAGGACGGCAACCGCATCGAAAAATACCGCACACTCACGACCAGCGGCGAGGATTTGACACCGACGTCAATCCTCGTCGAGCCGCATCGCTTGCTGCTCGCCGATGATCCTCACGGCGTATTCGAATTCGCCCGCCCTGATCAGCCCGCCACGCCGACTCCTAAAACCAAATAACTCCACACAGGAATCGCAAGCTCGCCTTACAGCAACTCCCAGAGTGTCAATTCTTAGTGCGCGCTGCCACACAGAACCGTGACTTGTTGCTCGAGAGCCGCGTCCATTTGGGTTTCGTGACGGCTTGCGGCGGAACAGATCTGCGCGGGGGAAATCGCGAGCGCGCCGCGGAAATCGGCACCGTCGAGATTTGCGCCATTGAATTGCGCCCCACTCAGAATGGCTCCTTGCAGAACCGCACCGCGCAGGTCGGCGCCACGCATGTCCCCAGCATCCAGAAACGTTCCGTTGAATTGAGCGTTTTCGAGTTTTGCGCCCGCCAGTTTTGCCGAGCCGAGATAGGCGCCGCGCAAATCGGTTTGGTTCATTTCCGCGTTATCCAGATCAGCGTCGCGCAGATCAGCCTTCTCGAAGCTCGCGCGCGACAGTTGTGCATTGGTTAGATTGGCGTCATACATATTCGCGCCGTCGAGTCTTGCACTCACAAGAATCGCGCCAGCCAAGGAACCGTACGTGAGATCCACGCCGGCCAAGTCTGCCCGATCGAGAACGGCTGAATTGAAATTCGCCTGCCGCAGATTGGCGCCGCGAAAATCCGTCTGTGAGAGGTATGCCCCCCGCAAGTCAGCGCTCTGCATCCGTGCATTTGCGAAGAAAGCGCCAGACCCTTGCGCATAGCGAAGACTTGCATACGGCAGCCGCGCTCCTTTCACCAGCTTCAAATCCTCGTCTTTTCCGGACCATCCCGCAGGAGCCGCCGAAACCGCGGCACTCGTTATATCGGGAAATGGGTCGTAACCCGCCACCCAGAAAATATCGGCGCTCCAGCGGCGAAAGTTGGTAGGCCTCCATCCTGGAGCGCGTCCATTCCCGTGTGGCGCGCCTAGAATCGCGCCCACCGACAGCATCATCAATAGCAAACATGCGCCAAGCGTCAACGCCGTGAACCAGCCGCTTTGCCAGGACTCCATGAATCGTTTCCCGTCACTCGCACGACGCGCCGGCACAAATATACTGGTCGCGTTGCCGGGCAGAAACCCGCCCATTGCCGCCGCAAGCAGAATAAAAAATATCTGCAACAGGCTGCCGCGCAGGTCCTGTTCGGTCAGATAGCGCGCCCACAACAGAACCAGCGTTGCCGGAATGATCCAATACGCCATCAGCTTCGAAATTATGCGCTGCAGAAAACGAAGAGACGCGCGGTCCGCATCCAGTTCGTCGAGACGCGCAGGCGCGAGCGCGATGACTGATGCCGGAACATATTCCGCAATTCTCCGGCCGTCCGGAAACACGGCCGGCAATTCGCCCAGGGCGTCCCACAATCGTTGCAGAAAGAAATGGAAACCGATGTACGCTCCCGCGAGCAGCAGCGGCGCAATCAAGTAAAAAGCAAGCGTTGGCATTGCACTGCCCACCGCGGGGGAATTTCGGAGGAGTTGCACATCCTTCGTCCTGGCGACAACTAACCACACAAGAGCGCATACGATCGTCATCGCAATCAGAAGCACGCGTAGGATTCTGGATACCTCTGCGATTTTCGCGAGGCCTTCGAAAGGGTAAATTGATTCGGGCAATTCTGCCCCGAACAGGCTCGCCCCCGCGAGTTGGCGCGCCACCAGGCCCGTGGCATTCGCCAAATTCGCGCCCGCCAAACTCGCGCCGCGCAAATTTGTGCTGACGAGGTTCGCCTCGCTCAGGTCCGCTTCAATCAGGCACGCCCCACGCAAATCGGCAAGCAGCAGGTCGGCGCCCTTCAAATTCGCGCGCAACAGGTTCGCACCGGGCAACTCAGCGCCCATCAAGTCGACGCCTTCGAAGTTTGCGCCGATAAGATCGGCTTTTCGGCCGGCCTCGCCGCGCGATTCCACCCAGGCGCGATGGTCTTCGACGATCTCATCCAGTTCGGGATCGCCGAATTTCCGGCACCAGTAATTGAGCGTCGTTGCCGCCTTCGATTCTTCCTCGACCACAGCCGCTTGCTCGGTCTCTTCTGCCGAAGGCCAAAAATTAAAACTGAATTTCATCGACACCCCGCCTCTTCGCTCGTGCGCCTCGCAAAGTAATCATTGGGAGAAACGCGCCCCGCCAGAGAGGTCCATGCCCCCCTCTAGCCTAAGCGCAACCGGCAACTTTGTGGCTTCATCCTAGCGCGGGTGTCCTCAACGAATCCCCTGTCCTTATGGTCAGGGGAGTCCTGGCGAGACCTAACGGAGATATGACGGGCGGATAATAAGGCGGTGCAACTGCAGCAACCATTGTCTTAATCGGCGAGCGCTTCAGATGCGCATGGGCATGACGACGTAGCGGTAGCGGCACGATTCATCCGCTAGGGGGCGCAACTGGCCCGCCGACTGGTCATCCTTCAATTCGACGGAGATTGGCCCGTCCGCCGCCGCCGAAAGAAAATCGAGTAGGTACTGCGCATTGAACCCAATGCTGATCGGCTCGCCCTTGAATTCCTTCTCAATGGCTTCTTTCGCTTCGCCGTATTCCGGGCTCGACGCGGAAATTTCGACGCCCTCTTTCGCCAGCATGAACTTCACCGCGTGCGAGCGTTGGTCGGCGAGTTGCGAAACGCGGCGTAATGCGTCCGCCAGTTCGGTGCGCTCGAGCACGACGGTCTTATTGACCTCGCGGGGCAGCACGGCCTCGTAATTCGGAAACGTCCCTGTCAATTTACGCGATGTCAGCAACCGCCCGCCAAACTGAAAGAAGAGGTGGCTTTCGTCCTGCGCAAACTCCATTTCCGCGTCGTCGTCCACCTGGCTGCATAATCTCTGCACTTCCGTCATCGCCTTCTTCGGCACCAGGACACGAACTTCTCCGGGCAGCCCCGTAAGCTTGTGACTCATCTCCACCATGGCCAACCGATGCCCGTCGGTCGCCACCATAGTCAGCGTGCTGGGATTCAGCACGACAAGCGCGCCATTCAGCGTGTAGCGCGATTCTTCCTGCGAAATCGCGAAGATTGTCTTTGAGATCAGGCTTGAAAAAAGTTTCGCCGGCAACTTGACGAGCGTGTGGGGAAACTCGGGAAGCGCCGGAAAATTCTCTTTCGACATGCCGACCATCTTGTATGACTTGCGGTCGCAAACAATCTGCACCCAGTGGTTGTCCAGTAGTTTAAAGCGAATTTCTTCCTCGGGAAGCAGGCGCACCAGATCCAGTAATTTTTTTGCGGGAATCGTACCCGCGCCCTCTTTCTTCACTTTGGCTTCACATGACGTGCGAATGCTCAACTCAAGATCCGTGGCCGTAATGAACAGACGATTGCCTTTCGCCTCGCAAAGAAGGTGCGAAAGGATGGGGATCGTCGTCTTGCGCTCGATTACGCCCTGCGTCAAATCCAATTCATCAAGCAAGTCGCTTCTCTTTACACTAAATTCCATCGTACATTTTCCTCATTGGCTGCTGCGCTGTACTTTACTTCTTTTCTTTGTTTGAATAAACAAGGGAAATACCGTAGTAGCCGCCGCACCTGTAGATTTCTCGAAAATCTCGCCACGCCGCTTTGCCCATTCACCTTACCGCCTTTCTGATGCTTGTGGAGATTTGCGCGCCCGTGAGGAAACTCATCGCGACGAGCGATCGAAGATGAATTCACACGAAATTCACATGCCCACAGGAACCGCGACTGCGGAAAACCTATTCAACCCTATCCAAACGAGTCGAGTAGCCTGTTAATTGTCTTATTCAATTCTTTATCTGTATGACGCAGGTTCTCGATCTTGTGGATCGAATGCAGCACCGTCGTGTGATGCTTTCCGCCGAACTGACGCCCGATTTCCGGCAGCGACGCCGACGTCAACTGCTTCACCATGTACATAGCCACCTGCCGCGGGAATGCGATCTCTCTCGAATTACTGCGCACCTTCAGGTCCTGCCCGCGCAATCCAAAATGCTCGCCTACGCGCCGCTGGATTTGCTCAATGGAGACTTTCTTCTCTTGCGTGTCGATCAAATTCTTCAACACCTGTTGCGCCGTCGCGACGCTGAGCTCCACTCCGGTAAGCGACGCATACGCCAGCAAGCGAATCAGCGCCCCCTCCAGTTCGCGAATATTTGATTTGATCGAGCGCGCGATGAATTCAGCGACATCCTCGCCGATTTTCACCTGTTCGCTCTCGGCTTTTCGCTGCAAAATGGCGATTTTTGTCTCAAGGTCAGGCTGTTGAATGTCGGCGATCAGCCCCCATTCGAAGCGTGAGCGCAGCCGCTCTTCAATCGCGGAAATTTCTTTTGGCGGACAGTCCGACGAAATCACGATTTGCTTCTGCTGCTCGTAGAGAGCGTTGAACGTGTGGAAGAATTCTTCGTGTGTTCGCTCTTTGCCTGCAATGAATTGAATATCATCAACGAGCAGTACGTCCATTGTGCGGAAGCGGTCGCGAAATGCGCTCATGCGGTCAAAGCGCACCGCGGCAATCACTTCGTTGGTGAACTTCTCGGCGCTCACATAAATCAGCCGCGCGCCCGGATTGCGTCGCTTGATCGCGTGCCCAATCGCATGCATCAGGTGGGTTTTCCCCAGCCCCACTCCGCCATACAGGAACAGCGGGTTATACGATTTGGATGGCTGTTCCGCCACCGCTTGCGCGGCTGCGTGCGCGAACTGGTTGCTGCTGCCGACAACGAACGTTTCAAATGTGTATCGCGGGTTCAGTTGGTGGTTCGCCGAGTCGAAATCGAGCTTGGCTTGAGCCGGTGCCGCTGCCGTTCCGGTCTCCGACTCTGTTTCCGCGCAAATGAACTCCAGCCGCGTGTTGGGGCTCCCTACCTCTGCCAGCACCGCCTGCAGCAGGTCGCCGTAAGTCTGTGTCAGACGCTTGCGGAATATCGCGGTGGGAACGCGAATCAGCAGGCGGTCATCTTCCGCTGCTTCCAGGCGCGTTGGACGAAACCACGTCGAGAAACTATGAGCGTTAACCCGCCGCTCCATGTGTTGGAGAATTTTGTCCCAGGCGTTCACAGTAGCAACAAGACTCCGCCGATTTTCCACACCAGTGGAAATATTGTGGAAAACCCTACCCCGCGTAAGGGGTTTTGTCGAGCTATCCTATTGATTCAATCGCGCGACAGAATCTCCGCCCCACGCGGTGCTGTCGCGAGACTGCTGAGGAGTACGAGCTCTCTGCACTTGTTTAAGTGCGAGCGCGGATTCTGCCTAAACGGAAGCAAAGGAGCAAGAGAAAACTGCGCAAGGTTGGTGCGCGTCATTCACAGTTCATTCACAGCTTTTCCACAGCGTCAAGTGTCATTAATTTCAGCGAGAAAATCCTTGACTTCGGGTGTTTCTCTGTTCATTGGCAATTCGCAAATTTTTCTGCATATGCATTATGTGTGCGGGGAACCGAATACGCGAAGCTCAACACAAACCCCGGACGGTCTGACTCTTCTTACTGTGCTGAAGACCCGGAATCATGCAGCAGCACAACGTCTGACTCGGTGCGAAAGCGGCGGACTCCCAGCGTCTTGCCATCAGGTGACCAGTGAAACTCAAAAATTTGTTGAGAGCTGAAATTCGTTATCTGGTGGCCCTTCGATCCATCGAGTGGTTGGACCCACACGTTATCCACTCCATTTTCGCGCACAAGGTACGCTACCGCTTTTCCGTCCGGGGTGAATTGTGGCCCTGGGGGTCCTGCAATGTTCGGGTTGGGCTCCAGAAGGCGCTGTGGGGATCTCGCGTTTGCACCTATGCTGACGATCGCGACGATCTGCTTGCCTTTCCGCGTTTCTGGATCCGTCACCGACGCAAGGAACGCCACTAGCTTGCCATCGCCGGAGACTGCGGGTGCACCGCCGGCATAGATGCCATTTGGAATCGAGGACCCCCGAACAATTTCCGCTTGGCCGCCGCCAATCGGCACGCTCATCAACTGATCCGCAGTGTTATCCACATAATAGACTCTCTTTCCGTCGGGGGAGCAGACGGGTTCTGTGGCATTCTTTTCATTCGTCAATTGAACAAGGTTCGAGCCGTCGGCGTCTGCGCGCCAAACGTTCCTTGCGTTCGAGTTTCCCGAGAACGCCACAAAGACGATGTAGCGCCCATTAGCACAGGCCGCAGCCCCACTGGCTAGTGCGCCAGAGCCGTTGATGAGCATTCTTCTTGCGCTCCCATCAGCCCCGATCTTCACAATCTGGTTTTTCTCTTCGAGCAACAGAGCGCCATCAGCCGCCCAGTTGAAACCGTTAATCGGCTGCTCTTGCGCAAGCGCCTGGCTGGGCGCGCTCTCCTGGCTCCCCGAGCCGGGAAGCAGATCGAGTTCTCGCGTGACCTTAGCTTGCACCGTAGCCAGGCTCTTGCCATCCGCCGACAGCGTGAGTGTCCGATAAGCGTTCGTATCCCGGGTAAGGGTCTGAAACTTCCAGTCAGGAACGGACACGAATCCGATTTGCCCGCGACCGATGCCCTTGGCGATGTACAGCATCAACAATCCGTGACCGTCAGGCAGCCACGCCAATTCGAATACACGTTTGTCATCGAACCGGGCAACAGGATGTGCTTTACCGCTGGTCACATCGAGCACGTCGATTCCACCCAGAGCGTTGTCGGGCTGGAGTTGGCTTTCGGCGATTTCATTTCCGTCGGATGACCACGCCAAAAACTGCGGCGGATTCTGCCCCGGCTCAATTTGAAGCACCTTTTCGCCGCCGCCGTCAATATTCGCCGTAAGCACGCGCCATTTGCCAACTTCCGGATCGTTGGCGCGTATGTATGCCATGCGCTTGCCGTCCGGTGAAAATGTCACGCCACTATCAATGTCGCGGACGATCTCCTGCGGCATCCCGCCCAGCACCGGGGCGCGATACAGATTGAATTCCGTGCTGACATTTGATTCTGCCTGTCTGAAATAAACGTAATTCCCGTCTGGCGAAAAGGCGAGACTCTGGTAAGACACGGCCGCGGGCTGGACGATTTGCGTGTCGCTCGCGGTCGGCACGTTGCGCAACCACAAGCTTTGCTTTCCATTGTCGTTTTGTGCGCTCAGGATGTATTTGCCGTCCGGCGAGATGGCGGCGAGCAGGGTTTTGCCCGATGTTGTCACCTGATTGATGCTGAAAGTTTGAAACGGCGCTGGCCGCGCGCGGTTCAGGAATGCATAAATCCCGTAACTTGCCGCCACGGCCAGAACGACAACAATTATCACGATTACGCTCAGGCTCAATTTATGCTCGCGCGCCACCGCCGCCACCGCCGAAGATCCCGAAGTGTGCGCGCTGCCGCTGCCCGTCTCCCGCGATGCGGCCGCAACCGTACCGGACGGGGCCGGGCCGACTGGGAAGGACGCTGTCGCGGCCATCGACGGAGATGACGTCTCCATGCTGCTCGCAGCGCGCCGTCCCGAATCCGAATCGCGCTTCATTCGCTGCACATCCGTTCGCAAATCCGACGCGTGCTGATAACGCAGCGCCAGGTCTTTTTCGAGCGCCTTATTGATGATGCGCTCCATTTCCGCGGGAATTTCAGGGTTCAGACGCACTGGCGAAACAGGAGCGCGATTCAGAATTCCATCGAAAATCTCCGCCGAAGTGCTTCCGGAAAACGCCTGTCGGCCCGTCGCCATTTCGTAGAGCACCACGCCGAACGAAAAAATATCCGTGCGCGCGTCGAGCTCGCGTCCGCGCGCCTGTTCCGGCGACATGTA
>DASYYI010000168.1:0-10800 GCA_035933995.1 Candidatus Acidiferrales bacterium
GGTTCGACTCCCACCCCGGGTACCAGTTCCGCGATTGCGCGATTGCTGAAGTGAATGAAGAGCTGCGATTGAGCTTCGTCCCGGCCTGAGCCCCGAATTATGGCGAGGGCTCAGGCGGGGAGAAGTCATGGAACGTTACTGGCGGAGGGCGCCGGGACCGCCGGGGCCACGATCGCGATCATCACGGTCGCCACGAGGATCACGACCCCAGTCGTTGTCCGAACGCCATTGCTGATCGCGCCCATACCACCACTGATGATAGGCGGTGAAACAGCGCTGTCTCTGTTCGCGAAGCTCCAGCCAGGCCCTGTCTGCTTGACGACTGCGGTTGCCGTGTTCGCGCATTTCCTCGGTGAGCTTGGCTTCCGCTTTCTGAGTGCGTTGTTGGCACTTTTCCATGCCCTTGCGGTCCCGCTCGCGCATTTCATGGTGTTCATCCTGGTCTTGGGCGTGCGCATACTGCGGAGCGGCGGCTCCGATGAAAACGAGCAGTGCGCCGGTCATCGCTGTTCCGATGGCCGCTTTCTTGATCCTGATATAAATGTGATTTTGCCTTGCGTTCATTGATCTCTCCTATGAATTCTCGGGGGCTGGTTACGAGTACGACGTGACAACTTTGGGCTGGCGCCAATCGTGGCAATCCGGTCTGAATGCCACTCGGACGCGCAAACTTTCTGAGGCCTGACAGCGCACTACGTCAGTTATGGTGGGGCAGTGTGCGGCGAAAAGATATAGGGACAACTCCCCATAAACGTCTGGGAAAGTCCGTACACGGTTTCGGGACAGTTAGGTGTGGCGGTAAACCAAAGTAAACAAATCGCAGGCTGCTCTGATATGCGAAAAGCGCCTGCCTTATTGCTGCGTCTCCGGTTTCACGTATTTATCGAACCAGCGGAGCATTTCCCAAATCATGTGCTCGATGGATTCGCGCGCTTGGTAGCCGTGCGCCTCGTCGGGCAATTGAACATAACGCACGGAAGCACCGTTGCCTTTGAGAGCCATGTACAAACGCTCGGACTGGATTGGGAAGGTGCCGGAGTTGTTGTCGGCCATTCCGTGAATCAGCAAGATGGGCGCGTGGAATTGATTCGCGTACATGAATGGCGACATTTTGAGATAGACCTCTGGAGCTTCCCACAGCGTGCGGCGCTCGTTTTGAAAGCCGAATGGGGTGAGCGTGCGGTTATATGCGCCGCTGCGAGCGACGCCTGCGCGGAAAAGATCGGAGTGGGCGAGAAGGTTAGCGGTCATGAAAGCGCCGTAGCTGTGGCCGCCGACACCCACGCGATGTGGATCGATTACGCCCATGTCGGCCGCTTTGTCGATGGCCGCTTTCGCGCTGGCGACGATTTGCTCGACATATTTATCGTTGGCCGTTCGTGGCGGGCCGATGACCGGCATCGTGGGACCGTCGAGCACTACGTAGCCATCAAGCAAAAACCAAAGCGGCGACAAACCCGTGAATTCGGTGAAACGATTGGGCGAGCCAGTGACTTCGCTGGCGACTTGCGCGTTGGTGAATTCACGCGGGTAAGCCCAAATCACGGCGGGGCGGTGTTCGCCTTCTTTGTAATCGGCGGGAAGATAGACGGTCATGGAAAGCGGCACACCATCCGCGCGCGTGTAATTAACCAGTTCTTTGCGAATGCCGCGCAACTGCGGAGTGGGATCGGCGTAATGCGTGAGCGCGCGAGGAGCATCGCCGCCGGCCGTACGCAAAAAATAATTCGGCGGATCGGCGGGTGTTTCGTGGCGCGTTATGAACTTCGAGCCGTCCGCGGAGGCGAGCGCCACAACTTCCTCGTAACTTTTGTTGTCACAATGGAAAATGCGGCTGGCCTGAAGCGATTGTGTATGGAAGCGATCGAGGAACGGGTGGTCGCCTTCAGGAGACGCGCCCGGGCCGGTCAGAAAAATGTCCGTTCCTTCTTGATGCATCGCCGCGTGGCCGTTGGGAAGCGTGCTCATGACGGGCTGCCCAGGATTCTTGTAACGCTCCTGGGAGCTCATGTCCCAGACGAGGCGCGGTTTCGCGGAAGGATCCTGGGGATTTAGAAACCAGGCGCGTTCCCACAGGCGGCTGCGGTCGAATTCGCGCAACATCGCGAGATCGCCGCGTTCGCCCCACAGAAGTCCCGCGAAGCGATATTCCGTGCGAGCGAGCTCGGCGGGAGCGTCTGTGAATGGCGCTTTGAGCCACATGATGCGATCGCGATTCGGTACTTTTGCATGCGGGTCTCCGCCGTCCAATGCTTCGACCCAAACGAGCGTCGCTGGCGCACTGGCCTGCCACTGGTAATTGCGCGGCCCCGTGGGGACGCCGCCAATCGGAATCGTTTCCTGCAGCGGCAGGTCAGCGAGTTTGTAGGCGACGTGGCCGGTGCGATCCCAAACTTCCACGATATGAGCAAAATTCTCGAATGGGCGAATGTAAGAATAGGGGTGGTGGATGCGCGCAATCAGGATGTAATGTCCGTCTGGCGCGGGATCGGCGGCCTCGAAGATGCCAGGCTTGCCGACGGGCGTGGTTTTGCCCGTGGAAATGTCGATGAAGGCGAGTTGGGATGTGGCGTAATAGTCAAATAGCTGCTCGTCGCGCGGACTCTGCAGCAAGTCTTCAAATGTGGGAGCGGGCGCCGCTTTGCCGAAGCTCTCTTGGATGATGGGGCCTACGGGGACACTCGATTCAGCGGGAGCGCGGCCGCGGTTAGCTGCAACCGTTCTGCACAGAAGTGTGTTTTTCGTGGGCGTCCATGTGCACGGATCGCCGATCGTGGAATTCACCGCGATACCCTGAAGGCGGCGAATCGTGCCCGCAGCGGCATCGCCGATCCAGAGTTCGACGCTCTTGTCGGCCGTGACGGTGAGGAAAAAATGCTTGCCGTCGGGAGCCCACTCGGGACGTCCGAAGCCTGGACCTGCCGGGAATACGATGGGCTTGCTGCGACCGTCAGCGACTCGCACCAACGCGAGATGCAAAAATCGCTGCGGATTGTGCTGGCCGGAATTTGCGGGATCGATACGCACACCCGCAATCCGAAGCATGGGGCGCGCCAGCTCGGAGATGGGCGGATAGCGAACGGGTTCCGCAACAAGAATTTCGTCCCCCTGAGGGCTGGCAAACGCGACAGGCGGCGCGGGAGCGAACAGCACATCGAGGACTTCCTTCGGCGGCTTTTGGTACTTATCTTGCGCGAAGAGATTCGGGGCAAAGGCAAACACGGCCATTGCCAGCAAAATCGCGGTCCATTTGACTCGACAGGGCGAATTGCGACCGACGTTGCGCGCCATTTCTCCTCCCATTTCCAAAAACATTCCGGCAATTGTATGCGAGCTGAATATTGATCCGCGAACTGCATGTACAGACGCGAGGTGACGACAATACGTTTCAAAACGCGCTCTAATTCAGCCAGAAGTTTTTCGTGATGGCCACGCATAGTCCGCCGATTTTCCGGAGTTTCGAATCGTTGTAACCCGCAATGGCGGCCAATCGTCTGTTAACTGCGTGCCCGAACCGGGCGGGGTGCGACACAAGAACAATCGAGTGTTCATTTCTGAATGCGAATGAGGTATACATACGCCTCTTCTTTAATCGTTTGTGCAAGGAGTGACATCGTGAGCTTGCGGCGAGCGTTTTTCTTTGCGGCGTTATTGTTTCTATGTTTTCCGTTGGCCGCTTCTTCATCGCAAAGAGCGAAAGAGAAAGCGAAAGAGGAGCCGCGGCAAGCCGCGAAGTCCGCGGAACAAAAGCCAGCTGATCGCATGTCGCCGGCGACGTTTGCCGGGCTTACGCTGCGGCCAATTGGGCCCGCGCTGATTTCCGGACGCATTGTGACCATTGCGGTGGATCCAACGAACCGCGCGCACTATTACGTTGGCGCGGCTTCCGGCGGCGTGTGGGAGACAACGAATGATGGCGGCACATGGAAGCCGGTATTCGATCACGAGGGCTCATATTCGATTGGCGCGCTAGCGATTGATCCGCGAAATCCGTCCGTGGTGTGGGCTGGCACAGGCGAAGCGAACAGCCAACGCAGCGTCGCGTATGGCGATGGAGTTTACCGCTCGGATGATGGCGGCGTGAGCTGGAAGAATATGGGGCTGAAGCATTCGGAGCACATTGGGCGAATCGTCATCAACCCCAAGGACACCGATACGGTGTACGTTGCGGCGGCGGGGCCGCTTTGGAGCGCTGGCGGAGATCGCGGACTTTACAAGACCACGGACGCAGGAAAAACGTGGAGCAAGATCCTTTCCGTGGACGAGCACACGGGCGTGGGTGACGTTGCGATGGATCCGGAAGATCCCAATGTGCTCTATGCGGCCGCGTGGCAGCGTGAAAGACGGCAGTACACAATGATCGATGGCGGGCCAGGGAGCGCGATTTATAAATCCACGGACGCGGGAAAAAGGTGGAACAAAGTGACTCGTGGCCTGCCCACGGTGGACATGGGGCGCATTGGGTTCGCGATTTCTCCGGCGAATCACAACGTCGTATACGCAGAGATCGAAGCGGCGGATCGAAAGGGTGGAATTTTTCGCTCGACGGATCGCGGCGCGACGTGGGAGCGCCAAACGCCGTTCAGCGCGCAGGGCATGTACTACGGGCAGCTTACGGCGGATCCGAAGAATGCGGACCGGTTGTACATCATGGACGTGATTTTGATGGTTTCCGACGACGGCGCGAAGACCGTGCATCCGCTCGGCGAGAAATGGAAGCACGTTGACAATCACGTGATGTGGATCGACCCGAACGATCCAAACTACATGCTGGTGGGCTGCGATGGCGGCCTGTATGAGAGTTACGACCGCGCGAAAAACTGGACCTGGAAAGCGAATCTGCCGCTGGCGCAGTTCTACGATGTATCGGTGGACAACGCGGAGCCGTTTTACTTCGTCTACGGCGGCACGCAGGACAATTTTTCGGTGGGTGGGCCTTCGCGAACAGTGAGCGCCGCGGGAATCACGAATGAGGATTGGTTCGTGACGTCGGGCGGCGACGGGTTTCATTCGCAGGCCGATCCGGAAGATCCCAACACCGTATATGCGGAGTCGCAATTCGGCGGGCTCGTGCGCTACGACCGCGCCACAGGCCAGCAAAAGGGAATCAAGCCGCAAGAGGCCGCCGGCGCGCCTCCTCTGCGCTGGTGGTGGGATTCGCCGATTATTATCAGCCCGTTTTCGCATACGCGACTTTATTTCGGCGGGAATATTTTATTTCGCAGCGACGATCGCGGCGACAATTGGAAAGCGATAAGCCCGGATTTGAGCCGGCAAATCGATCCCAACACCCTGCCGGTGATGGGCAAAATCTGGGGACCGGACGCCGTGGCGAAAAATAGCTCCACATCCACGTATGGAGAGATTGTGTCGATTTCAGAATCGCCCATCAAAGAGGGCGCGATCTACGTTGGTACGGATGACGGCTTAATTCAATTCACGCCCGACGGTGGCACAACATGGAAGAAGCACGAGACATTTCCCGGAGTGCCGGAGCGCGCATTTGTCACGCGCGTGGTCGCGTCCAGCCATGACGTGAATACTGTTTATGCCGCGTTTGATAATCACAAGAGCGGCGACTTTCATCCCTATTTGCTTAAGAGTACGAATCAGGGCGATACATGGACTTCGATTTCCTCGAATCTTCCCGAGGATGGAGCGGTGCTGGCCTTCGCGGAAGATCCAGTGGACGCGAATCTTTTGTTCGCGGGGACGGAGTTCGGCCTGTACTTCAGCGTGAATGGCGGAGAGAAATGGATTCAGCTCACGGGCGATTTCCCGGTGATTTCCGTGCACGATTTGCAGATTCAAAAAAGAGAAAACGATCTTGTGGTGGCGAGTTTTGGCCGCGGTTTTTATGTTTTGGACGACATTACCGCGCTGCGCAGTTTGAAACCGGAAGAGCTCGAAAAGAATAGCGCGCTTTTCCCGGTGCGCAAGACGCCGATGTATATCGAATCGATGCGCGTTGGGTTGCGGGGCAACGGTTTTCAAGGCTCGGCGTTTTTCAGCGAGCCGAATCCTCCGTTTGGCGCGACATTCACCTACTATCTGAAAAGCAAGCTGCTGACGAAAAAAGAAACACGCGAAAAGGCCGAGAAAGCAGCGGAGAAAGAAGGAAAAACGCCGCCGTATCCGACCGCGGCGGAGTTTCACGCGGAAGCCGAGGAGCCGCCGCCATCGGTCTTTTTTACGATTTCCGATGCATCCGGCAAAGCGGTGCGTCAAATTGCGGCAACAAATGCTCCGGGTATTCATCGAGCAGCTTGGGACTTGCGGTACCCGGCGACGGCAGTGCCCGAGCAGGCGCCAAATCCGGAAGAGGAAATTTTTTCGCCCGGGGCATATCGCGGGCCTCTTGTAATGCCGGGAAAATATGCCGTTACGTTGTCGCAGCAGGTGGATGGAGTGGTGACGCAGATTGCCGGGCCGCAGCCGTTTGAAGTTTACGCGCTCGGTGCAGGCGAGATGAAGGCCGAGGATCACGCGGCGCTGGCGGAGTTTCAGCAGAAGGTTGCGCGTCTTTACAGCTCGCTCTATGGCGCGCTGCAGACGGCGAACGACCTCAACACGCGGCTCGGCGTAATCACGCGCGCTCTCGAAGAAACGCCCGGCGCTTATCCCAAGTTGATCGCGCAAGCCGATGCGTTGCGGCAGAAGAACGACGAAATTCTGCGAACGTTGCGCGGAGACAACGTGATGCGGGCGCAAAACGCGGCGGTTCCGGAGTCCATCGAAGAGCGCGTCCAGACGATTATGGAGAACGAACGCATGTCGTCTTCGCTGCCGAGCGGCACCGACCGGCAAGGCTACGAGATTGCATCACAGGAATTCGCGCAAACGCTCGCGCAATTGCGCAATGTGGTGCAGGTCGATCTCGCCAATTTGCAAAAAGCAATGCAGGATGCCGGCGCGCCGTGGACGCCGGGAACAATGCCCAATTGGCCTGAGAAATAGACCGGATTTAGCTGTTTTGCGGTATTTTTCGTGGGATTTTAATTTTTTTCGCATAGGAGGAATTAAATGCGTGCCATCACGCGTGTTCGTTTATTTGTGTCATTGGCAGTTCTTGGAATTTGCGCGCTTGCGGCAGCCGTGCCTGGCGCGGCGCAAACGCTCAGCAAGGATTCGCTTGCCGGGATGAAGTGGCGGCTGATCGGGCCGTTCCGCGGCGGCCGCGTGGAAGCGGTCACAGGAGTGGCCGGTAATCCCAGCGTTTTCTACTTTGGAGCCGTCGCGGGCGGAGTGTGGAAAACGACGGACGCCGGCGCGTCGTGGAAGCCGGAATTCCAGCACGAGTCTGTGGCGTCAATCGGCGCGATTGCGGTGGATCCGCAGGATTCGAACGTGATTTACGTGGGCACGGGCGAACCGGCGTTGCGCGGCGACATTTCCGACGGCGACGGAATGTACAAGTCCGTTGATGGTGGGGCGACATGGATGCACATCGGCCTGAACGATACGCGCCACATCGCGAAGATACTCATTGATCCGCACGATCCGAATATTATTTTTGTTGCGGCCATTGGCCATGCGTATGGGCCGAACGCGGAGCGCGGCGTGTTCCGCTCGACGGACGCCGGGAAGACGTGGCAAAAGGTTCTCTACAAGGATGACAAGACAGGCGCGATCGATTTGACGTTCGCGGCGCAGAATTCGCACGTGCTTTATGCCGCGCTATATCAGGAAGTGCGGACGCCGTGGGGCTTTTCCAGCGGCGGGCCGGGCAGCGGGATTTATAAGTCCACCGACGGCGGCACGACGTGGAAGCAACTTGAAGGGCATGGCTTGCCGGACGGAGTGCTGGGACGCATCGGAATCGCCGTGGGCGCGGACCCGCAGCGTGTTTACGCGCTGATCGAAGCGAAAAAGGGCGGGCTGTACCGCTCCAACGACGGCGGCGAGAACTGGCAATTCATCAACGGCAATCACAACTTCACGCAGCGCGCCTGGTATTTCATGAACGTCTATGCCGATCCGAAAAACACTGACACGCTCTACATTTTGAATACGGGAATGTACCGCTCCACGGATGGCGGCCAGACGTTCAAGAACATCAATGCGCCACACGGCGACCGTCACGATTTGTGGATCGACCCCACAGACACCGGGCGCATGATCGAAGCCGACGACGGCGGCGCAACGATTTCCGAAGATGGCGGGCAAACGTGGTCAACGGAAAACAATCAACCGACGGCGGAGTTTTATCACGTCGCGACAGACAACCGATTTAATTATTACGTGTATGGCGCGCAGCAGGACAACTCGACGGTTGCAATTGCGAGCCGCAGCGACTCGGGCGCCATCACGGAGAGGGACTGGTATGACGTGGGCGGCGGCGAGAGCGGATTCGTTATTCCCGATCCCAAGAATCCCAACATCGTCTACGCAGGTTCCTACGACGGCTTGATCACGCGCTACGACAAGGCAAACGGTCAGGAGCAGGACATCACCGCGTGGCCGCTGAATCCGATGGGTTGGGGAGCTGCGACGCTGAAGTATCGCTTCCAATGGACCGCCCCCATTGCGATGTCGCCGTTTGACTCGAATACGATTTATCACGGCGCGCAGGTGCTGTTTAAGAGCACCGACCAGGGCCAGAACTGGACGGTGATCAGCCCGGACCTGACGCGCAACGACAAGAGCAAGCAAGGTTCGGCGGGAGGTCCGCTGACGCAGGACAACACCAGCGTCGAATATTACGACACGATTTTCGCTGTTGCGGAATCACCTGTTGAACGAGGATTGATCTGGGTGGGCAGCGATGATGGGTTGGTGCACATAACGCGCGACGGCGGAAAGGCTTGGTCAAATGTGACGCCAAAGGATCTCCCCGATTGGAGCCGTATCGACCTAATTGATCCATCGACGCACGCGGCGGGCACGGCCTATCTTGCAGCAGACCGCAGCCGCTGGGACGATTTCCGCCCGTATCTTTACAAAACGAGCGACTACGGCAAGACGTGGACGAAAATCACGAACGGACTGCCGGACAATGTTTTCACGCACGCGATTCGCGAGGATACGGTGCGCAAGGGATTGCTCTTTGCGGGAACAGAAACGGGAATTTACGTTTCGTTCAACGACGGCGCGCAGTGGCAATCGCTTCAGTTGGATTTACCCACCGTGCCGGTGCACGATATGACGATTCACGGAAACGATTTGATTATCGCCACGCATGGCAGAGCTTTCTGGAGCCTAGACAACATCACGCCGCTGCGCCAGATGAATCCTGAAGACGCGAGCGCGGATACTTATTTGTTCAAGCCGGCAACCACCTATCGTTTCCGCGGCGGGCGCTTCCGCCTTCCCGGAGGTTTCGCTGCGGGCGAGAACCCTCCTTCAGGAGCGGTAATCGATTATTCGTTGAAAACCGAGCCGAAGCAGCCGATCACGCTCGAGATTTTGGACTCAAAGGGAAAAGTGATCCGGAAATATAAGAGCAAGGGCGAGAAACCGGCTGCGCCCTCGCCACAGGAGTCATTCTTCCGAGGCGGAATGGCGAATCTCCCTGCAAAAGCCGGCCTGAACCGATTCGAATGGGATTTGCGCTATGAGCCGCCCAGTGTGGTGCCGGGCGCCGTTGCGTGGGGTGGTAGGCCAATTGGGCCGCTGGCTGTTCCCGGAGACTATCAAGTCAAGCTGACGGCGGAAGGGAAAAGTTATACAGCTCCGCTTAGAGTTGAAGAGGATCCGCGCATCAAGGTTTCTGCGGAAGACCTGCAAAAGCAACTTGATTTCAGCCTACAAATTCGCGGGCGAATCACGGAGGCTCATGACGCCGTGAATCAGATTCGCGAAATTCATGGACAGCTTACCGCGCTCGAAAAACGACTCGCGGATGACAAGAAAACAAAGGCCACAGCGGACGCGGCGAAGGATCTCGATAAGAAATTCACGGATGTCGAGGAAGCGCTAATCCAAGTGAAATCGAAATCCGGCGAGGACCCGCTGAATTTCCCAATCATGATCGCGGATCAAATGATGGCTCTCGACGGCACGGTTCAGAGTGCCGACACAGCGCCGACGCAATCGTCGCATGAGGTGTTTGATCTATTGAGCAAACAGCTCGACGAGCAGATGGCGAAATACCGGCAACTGAAGGACAAGGATCTCGCTGATTTCAACAAGCGGATTCGCAGCGAGGATATTCCGGCGATCGCAGCTCCGGTTCCACACGGAGATGCGTCCGGAGGCGACACGCGCTGACGTCGTGGATTTGTAGCACGAGGGCCGCGCAAGTCGCCCCTTTATTGCGCGGCTCTTTTTTCGTGTATTGAGACGGGTTATCGCATGGCGTATGATCTCTGCCGAAATGGAAAAGACTAAAGAGCCAATCTGGAAGCCCGTCACGCACTGGATTGGAGCCGGCGGGGGCTGGCTGCTCCGCCATGTGGTCAGTGGCCTGGCCGCAACGGGCATCACGCCGAACGTGCTGACTGTCGTTGGCATGGCGGTGAATGTGTGGGCGGCTGTGTTTTTTGCATATGGCGAATTTCGCGCCGCCGCCGCGGTTCTTTTTCTCGCTGGATTTCTGGATATGGCGGACGGCCAGGTTGCGCGCCGAGCGGGCCGGGTCACGGCCTTTGGAGCGTTTCTCGATTCCACGCTGGACCGCTATTCCGATCTCGGGCTTTACATGGGCCTCGTCGTTCATTACACGCTTGTCGGACGGCCTTTCTACATGGGGCTCGCCGCGGTGGCGATGGCGAGTTCGTTTATGGTCAGCTACGCGCGGGCGCGCGCCGAGTCATTGATCCCTTTGTGTAAAGTGGGTTTTCTGGAACGGCCGGAGCGGCT
>DASYYI010000184.1:0-5932 GCA_035933995.1 Candidatus Acidiferrales bacterium
GCTCGCACTCCGCCAAATACAACTCCAGATACGAAACCGCAATGTAGTCCTTTTCCGTGTATCCAAGCGCCCGCGCCACGCCATCAATCGCGCGCCGCGAGCCTTCCAACTCCAAAAACGTCCCTATCGGCGTCTCATCCAGGTCCAAGTCCAGTTCCGGGAAGCTCTCCAGCCGGTACTTCGTCCTGTACTTTTCATATCGAAACCCTCGCCGCAGCCCCAGCCGCGCAAACAGCCTTTCGATCCTCGCCGCATTCTTCACCCGGTACTCAATCTCCTCCCGCACTTTGTATTTCCCGCCGCTCGCCCCGCGTTTCCCGCTCACCATCCCTTTGTAAGTGATCAGCCCGCCTGCACCCTTCGTGCGCTTCCCCCTCCTTCGCGCTTTCCCCGGCGGTCGCGCCGCCCTTTCTCGACGTATCCGCAGAATTGCTTGCATCCGCTCAAAATCCCGCGTGGTCGTGTCGTACAACGTGTTTTCCTCGTGTACCGAACCGGCGCACGTCGCCCCAAGCTCCCGCAGCCGCCCGAGCAGCCACGCCAAATCGCGCACCCTCAGCTTTATTTCCACTTCCCTCTTGGTCGTCATCGGTGCAGAGAATGCGTGTGCATCCGTTTCGCCGCTTCGCTGCCTGCTGCGGCTGTAAGCGCCCCACATCCTGCGTCGCCGGAAACCCCGCCACGTTGCAGTCGAATATCTAAAGTTCGTTCCTCTCCGGGACTGAGATGCACAGGTTGGCTTTCAGACCTGTTGGTCGTACCTGGGTAATACCAAGGTTTGTAGCCCTCGAGCCAGATTTTCATAAGGACATCAGTGTTGGATGGCACTAAGACGCGGTACTTCGCCTTCACAAGGCCAGTTGCGCTCAAGAAATTATTCGGTTCTGATGCTCGGGCGAAATCAACACAGGGATTTAAAGGAGCACCCGTAACTGCATCGGCCACGGTGCTAACTAAGATGCCTGCTTTCGGTCCAAGTCGAATTGTGACGTTCGCAGTGGGATGACGCGAGGCCAATGTGACGGTGTCAAACTTCCCGTCGCTGTAGAACTGTTGACTCATGTCAGGATAGTCTTCATCCTCTTTCTTTGCAGCGACAGCAAACTTTCCGAACCACGAACGAGAGATGCGGATGGCGAAGTGTCCGGCCCGGTCCGTGTCGTCGTGGGGAATGATCGCACCCAGCGGTCGGCCCAGCGGGACAGCGTAAACCGTGGCACCTTTCGCTGGCTTTCCGTCCTCATATACGACAGTCCCGTCAATTACGCCGTCGCGTTCCTCCGCCATGCCAGCAACGACGCAGGCCATCAAGACTAAGAGCACTGAGGTCACAAGCTGCTTCATACGATCTTTCTGGGAATCGCAATCCAGCAAGTGAGTTGCCGCACCACGTTACGCGGCTTGACGCCAGGTCGCAAGTGCCTGCCAGGCCGATCTTCCATCGCTGTTGCCAAACCCCGCCTCACCCGCGATAATCATTCGTTTCCAGCCATAAGATGATCCGAGAAATGGCCCGAAAAACGACCTGCGCATGACCGAACCAACCACTCCGCTGATGCAGCAGTATCACGCCATCAAGCGCCAGCATCCCCACGCCCTGCTCCTTTTCCGTCTCGGCGATTTCTACGAACTTTTCTTCGACGACGCCGTCACCGCATCGCGCGAACTCCAAATCACTCTCACCTCGCGCAATCGCGAGAAGGGCCAGGCCGTCCCCATGTGCGGCGTCCCGTATCACGCCGCCGAAAATTACATCGCGCGCCTGATTCGCGCCGGCCACAAAGTCGCCATCTGCGAGCAGATGGAAGATCCCTCGCGCACAAAAAAACTGGTGCGCCGCGAAGTCATTCGCGTTCTCACGCCCGGCACCGCCACCGGCTCGCCGCTCCTCGAAACGCGCGAGAACAATTACCTCGCCGCCGTCGCGCGCAACGGCAGCAGCAACAAGGTCGGCCTCGCTTTCGTCGATTTCTCCACCGGAGAATTTCGCGCCACCGAATTCACCGGGCCCGCCGCCGAAACGCGTCTGCGCGACGAACTCGAAATCCTGCGCCCACGCGAGGTTCTTCTCCCCCAGGTCACTTCTCTGTTCCCGCGCGCCGCCGCTCCTGAACTCGCCGGCCTCGGCGCCACCGAAACGCGCCTCGACGAATGGGTCTTCGAATCCTCCTATTCCGAGCGCCTCCTCACCGAACAATTCCGCGTCGCCACGCTCGACGGCTTCGGCCTCTCCGGCCACGCGCAAGCCATTTCCGCCGCCGGAGGTCTTCTCCACTATTTGCGCGAAACTTCTGCCATCTCCGCCACGGATTCCGGCAATGGCACCGCGTCCATGCAGCTTCGTCCCGCGGGCCGCGGCCTCGAGCATCTCGACCGCATTGTTTTCTACGAGCAGCAGGACGCCCTGGTCCTCGATTACGTCACCGTGCGCAATCTCGAACTCGTTGCGCCCAGTGTCGGCGACGATGATTCCGCCACGCTTCTCGCCTCGCTCGACGGCACGGCCACTGGCATGGGTGCGCGCCTTTTGCGCTCGTGGATTTTGCGCCCTTCCATTTCGCTCGAAGAAATCTCCGCGCGCCTTGACGCTGTCGCTGAACTAAAATCCGCCACCGTGGTCCGCGAGGAAATTCGCCGCGACCTCGACCAAATTCTAGATCTCGAACGCCTCACCAGCCGCGTCACCCTCGGCACCGCCACGCCGCGGGACCTTCAAGCCCTTCGCCGTTCCCTCATCGCAATCCCGCTTCTGCGCGGATTCCTGACCCGCTTCGCTTCCGCGCGCCTCGCTGCTCTTCACACCCAGCTCGACGACCTCGCCGACGTTCGCGAAACGATCGCCGGCGCCATCGCCGACGACCCTCCCGCCCAACCGACCGAGCCCGGCATCATTCGCGCCGGATATAACACTGAACTCGACGAGCTGCGCACTCTCAGCAAGTCGTCGAAGCAAATCATCGCGTCAATGGAAGAGCGCGAACGCAAACGCACCAACATTGGCTCGCTCAAGATTCGCTTTAATTCCGTCTTCGGCTATTACATCGAAATCTCGAAAGCGAATCTCCATCTCGCGCCGCCCGATTACGAACGCAAGCAAACCCTCGTCAACGCCGAGCGCTTCACTTCCCCCGAGTTGAAAGATTACGAACGCAAAGTTCTCGACGCCGACGAGCGCATCCTCGAAATCGAGCGCCGCCTCTATCGCGAGATTCGCGAATCCATCGCCGCGCAGGCCTCGCGTCTTCGGCAGACTTCTTCCGCGATTGCGCAGCTCGATGTGCTTACGAATTTCGCCCGCCTCGCTGCCGAACAGAATTACTCGCGCCACGCGTTCACCGAATCCGAACCCGGGCAAGCCCTCCATGCCGCTGGCGATCACGCTGGTCATCAGAAAGCACGCGGCGAATTGCTCATCGCCGCCGGCCGTCATCCCGTCATCGAAACGCTTCTCGAAACGCGCGGCGAGCGCTTTGTCCCCAACGATCTTTATCTCGACGATGTCGCTCAGCCCATTCTCATCATCACCGGTCCCAACATGGGCGGCAAATCCACGTATCTTCGCCAAGCCGCGCTCATCGTCATCATGGCGCAAATCGGCTGCTTCGTTCCCGCCGCCGAAGCGCGCCTGCCGCTCGTCGACCGCATTTTCACGCGCATCGGCGCTTCCGATAATCTCGCGCGTGGCCGCTCGACGTTCCTCGTCGAGATGAGCGAAGTTGCCGCTATCCTCAACACCGCCACGCCCGCCAGCCTTGTCCTGCTCGACGAAGTCGGTCGTGGCACCGCCACCTTCGACGGCCTCTCCATTGCGTGGGCAGTCGTCGAACATCTCCACGAAAACGCCCGCCCGCGCACGCTTTTCGCCACGCACTATCACGAGCTTACCGAACTCGAACGCTTGCTCCCCGGCGTGAAGAACGTCCACGTCTCCGTTCGCGAAGCCGGAAACGAAATCATTTTTCTTCGCCGCGTCGAGCCCGGCACCGCGGACAAGAGCTATGGCATCGAAGTCGCGCGTCTCGCCGGCCTGCCCGCACTGGTCATTGAACGCGCCCGCGAAATTCTCGCCGAACACGAAAAAAGCGAGCACAAACTTACAGAGGAGCTTTCTCCCGGTGCCGCACCTCCTCCTCAGCCAGTTATGTTCGCTGCTGTTGACAAGGAAGTTCTCGACGCACTTCGCCGCGCCGATCTCGACAACTTGAAACCACTCGAAGCGCTCAATCTCCTCGACGCGCTCAAAAAGCAGCTCTCGTGACCCGTTCGCCTCGCGGCATGCTCGTGCTCGGCCTTATGTCCGGCACTTCCGCCGACGGCATCGACGTCGCTCTCGTTCGCGTCACCGATTCACTCGGGGGTCCGCCTGCCGCTCCACGCGCTCATCTCGAAAATTTCGCCGCGTTCCCTTACCCGCCTGCCGTTCGTGAAGCTGTTCTTCGTCTTGCCAATGGCGACGCGACAACCACGCGCGAAAGCAGCCAGCTGAATTTCCGCCTCGGAGAATTATTCGCCGACGCCGCATTGCGCGCCTGCCGCACATTTCGCATTTCGCCGCGACGCGTTTCTCTCATCGGCTCGCACGGCCAGACGCTTTACCATCAAGGCGCGCCCAGTTTGTTCCTCGGCGCGCGCGTCTCTTCCACTCTTCAACTCGCTGAGCCTGCCATCATCGCGGAGCGCACTGGCATCACCACCATCGCCGATTTTCGTCCCGCGGACATCGCCGCCGGAGGCCAGGGCGCTCCGCTCGTCCCTCTCGTCGACTATGTTCTTTATCGCCATCCGCGCCGTGGCCGCGTCGCACTCAACATCGGCGGCATCGCCAACCTCACCGTTCTCGGCGCCGCCGTGCAGCCGAAAAACGTCTTCGCTTTCGACACTGGTCCCGGCAACATGATCATCGACGCGCTCGCCGCGCATTTCACTCGCGGCCGCCTCCGCTATGACCGCGACGCGCGACTCGCCCGCGGCGGCCATCTTCTCCCCGAATTGCTGAACGAATTGCTCGTGCATCCTTTCTTCCCCATGCGCCCGCCCAAAACCGCCGGCCGCGAAGAATTCGGCGCGCCGTATGTCGAGCGTCTGATCACCGCAGCGAAACGCCGTCGCATCCGTCCCGCCGACTTAATTCACACGGCGACAGCCTTCACATCCGTCTCCATCGCTCGCGCCTTCGAGAATTTCATCTTTCCTCGTGCACAAGTGAACGACCTCATCATCTCCGGCGGCGGCGCGCGCAATCCGTTGCTCGTCGCCTACCTTGCCGCGCTGTTGCCCTCGATGAAAATCATTTCCGCCGACGAATTCGGCGTCCCCGGCGACGCCAAGGAAGCCTTCGTCTTCGCCGTCCTCGCCTACGAAGCCTGGCATCAGCGCGCAAACAATCTGCCGAGGGCGACCGGCGCGCGCCATCCTGTCGTAATGGGAAAAATCTCCTATGCTCGCCCACGCTGACCGTCGGGTGCCAGGTGCACTCCCTGCTTCCGCAACAGTCATCTCTCGCAAAAATCAAATGGTCTGTCATTTCGAGCGAATGCGACCAGCATTCAGCGAGGAATCTGCTGTTGGCTTGCTCTCAAAGTTCGCTGTCACTGCTCTGTTAATTTCTTGTTTTTTTATATCCGGCTGCTCACACGCCAGCTTCAACGACGCAAATACCGTGAATTTCCTGCTCGAGTCCATGCCTACCAACCTCGACCCGCGCATCGGCACCGACGCCTTTTCCGAGCACCTCGATTTCCTCCTCTTCGACAGCCTTCTCCAGCGCGACGATCATCTCGACCTCGCGCCTGACCTCGCCGAAAAATGGGAAATGCCCGACGCGCAAACCTACGTCTTCCATCTCCGCCACAACGTGAAATTCTCGAACGGCCAGCCGCTCACCTCCGCCGACGTGAAATTCACTTTCGACTCCATCATTTCCGGCGCCATC
>DASYYI010000207.1:0-24318 GCA_035933995.1 Candidatus Acidiferrales bacterium
TGGCGCGCCGATTCTCGCGATTGTGATTGCGCTGGCTTTCTGGCGGGCGGCCCGAGGCAATCAAACTACGCCATTGCGCTTCTCGCGCGTGCTTTTGTTGTGCGTCATCGGAATCGCCGCTCACCTATTGCTCGACGTGGCCACAGCAGACGGCGTGCAGTTGCTCTGGCCCTTTCGCGCCCGCTGGTTTTCGTGGGACTTGCTCAGCGGCGTCGATCCGTGGATTTTGGCGGTCCTCGCTGCGGGACTGCTGTTGCCGGCCTTATTTCACCTTGTCAGCGAGGAAATTGGCTCCAAGAAAAAGCGTGCGCGGCCATCGAAAGGCGCAGTCGCGGCGCTGGTTATCGTCGGGCTCTATATTGGAGCGCGCGCCGAGATGCACGGCACGGCGGTGCAAATGCTTCTGGCGCAGGATTACCACGGCAAAATGCCGCTGGTTGCGGGAGCGTTTCCCGATTCCGCGTCGCTCTTTCTGTGGCGTGGCGTGATCGACACGAAAAACACAATCGAAGTGGTCAGTGTGCCCGTCGGCGGGGGCGACGTATTCGATGCAAATTCGAGCCTGACGCATTACAAGCCCGGAAGCTCTCTGGCTATCGACGCAGCTCGCGGTGCGCCCTTCGCGCAAGAGTTTGTTCGCTACGCGCGATTCCCGCTCGCGGATCTTGAAAACACCGCCGATGGCTATCGCGTAACGCTGCGCGACCTTCGCTTCCCCGAAGATGCCGACACGCCGAACAATCTGATCACCGTCATCGAGCTGAATGCGAACTTTACTCTGCGTGCGCAAGGAATACAGTTTGCCTCCGGCCAGGAAAGCCGCTTGCGCTGAAATTGTGGCGTGGCTATTTCGATTGGCCGGCAGGCGCGGGACGCAACAGCCAGCGGCTGACAAAATAAATCAGGGTGAGCAAGGCGATCGGTATCAGCAGCGTGGCCACTTTGTGCTGCAACATGACGCGCTCCACGTTTTCGCCATAGTGAATCGCGAACAATCCCTCGACCGTGTAACGCAGTCCCCGCCCGCAAAGGATTCCCAGCACGAAAGTCGAACGCGGCACCTCCGCGATTCCCTCCGCGATGACGAACAGTTTGAATTGCATCGGCGGCGGCAAAATCGCGGGCACGAATGCGCTGAGGAATGCATTTTCGTTGACCCATCTGCGAATTCTGCCGCCTGGCTTCGGCCCGCGCTTGCGGCGCCAGGCTTCGCCGCCCTTTTTCGCCAGCAGGTAAAGCCAGATGCAGCCTGCAAGAGAGCCGAAAGTAGCCATCACCGCGTAATACGCCATTCGCCCCGGGCGCTGAATTACAAAATCCATGAACAGCAGGTCCGTGACGAACGGAAATGACAACACGGACGAATCCAGGAACGCGATGACGAACAGGCCGCCGCCACCCAGTAACGCGACGATGCGCGTCAGCCATCCGGGAATCTTGGGGATCTTCACAATGTCCTATGTTTCTTCGCGCGCAAACAACCGGCGCATTGTAGCAGAGATGCTTCGGCGGCCGTTCGGGGCTAGCCGTCGACAGATAGTGGCGCGCGGTCATCCGGCCCCGCAATGGGCGTGGACGCAAAAGAAAGAAGAACTACGGTATACTGCGTGTCTGGATTTTCCTGCTGAGGAGGCGAAAATGAAGAGATACGTCGCGATATTTTGCGCGCTGTTTGTAGGCATTGCCATTCTGGCCGTTCCCGGATTCGCGCAACAGGACAAGAGCAAGCGACCGAGTCCGCCGGCGAACGCGCAATGCAAGTTCTCCGATGGAAATACAATCACGGTGGATTACTCGAGCCCGAGAATGAAGGGCCGCAAAATCTACGGCGGACTTGTGCCGTGGGGACAAGTGTGGCGGCTCGGCGCGAATGAGGCGACCACTTTCGTGCCGACCGTGGACGTCACGGTAGGCGACAAAGACGTGCCCACCGGCGCCTACACGCTTGACGCGATTCCGACTGCGGATAAGTGGACGTTGATCGTCAACAAGACGACCAAAAACGCCAAGGGTGGCCCCGTCTGGGGTATTCCCTATCCCGGCGCGCAGTCCGATCTTGTCCGTACCGACGACGTGCAGGTCACGCAACTCAGCG
The DNA here is from genome assembly GCA_035933995.1 of Candidatus Acidiferrales bacterium. GTDB lineage: Bacteria > Acidobacteriota > Terriglobia > Acidiferrales > UBA7541 > DAHUXN01. Next base: position 2,096 of record DASYYI010000207.1, read on the forward strand.
CACCTGTCGAGGACTTCACCATTTCATTCGACAACGCGGGCGACACATGCACGATGCACGCGGATTGGGAAACCACTCGCGCCTCCGTCACGATCAAAGAGAAAAAGTAGCCCAGAACGCACTATTCCCGCCCGTGACGACGCGGACGGGATAGCTCCGACACATCGGCGCTTCGTTTTTGCCTTTGCGGGCGCCCCATCCTGCCTGCCCTGACGCAGGAAGGGAGCGCCTTTTCGCGACGGGTGGGGTTTTTTCGGTTGTTGAGAGTGCCCCCACGAGTCGGCGGAACGCCCCAGGCAAATCCACCACCAACGAACGGCTATTCAATTCGCAGGGCGGTCATCGGCGAAATAGACGCCGCGCGAGTTGCGGGGATAACCGCGGCTACGAATGAGCACAGCGCGAGCGCTCCAGCGGCAAGCGTAAGCGCCAGCGGGTCCCAAGAGGCGACGCCGTATAACTGGGACGAGATCAATCGTCCGGCGCCCACGGCGAGCGGCAATCCTAAGAGCAGCCCCATCAACACCCGCTCAAACGCGCCGCGCAGGACGAGTTGGACGACGTTTGAGCGGTTCGCGCCCAACGCCATGCGAATGCCGATTTCGTTGGTGCGCTGCGCGACCGTGTACGCAGTGACGCCGTAAAGCCCCACCGCAGCCAGCAGAAGCGCCACAATCCCGAATAGACCTGCAAGACTTGCCACGGCGCGCTCCTGATCGAAGGAAAGGTCAACCTGCTGCTGCATGGTGCGCACGCTCATAATGGTCATATTGGGATCCAGTTCCGCGAGCGCGCTTCTGAGAATCGGTTCCAGCGCTCCGGGAGAGGCATTCGTCACCAGCATGATTCCCCCGATGAAATGCGAGCCGAATTCGAGCTTCTGCATCAACTCTGTCTTGTAATTCACATACTGGGCGAGAGGCACGTAAAACATCGGGAGCGGCGGCAGTGTAAATCCCCAGCCCGCGAAATGCGCGTCGCCCGCGATGCCAATGATGCGAAACGTGCCCGCGTTCTCGGGCAAGTCCAAGCCGAAGTGCCGTCCCAGCGGATCCTCGCTGTTCTTGAAAAAGCGCTTTACGAAGGCTTGGTTGACGATGGCCACGGGCGCCGTGGTTTCGTTGTCGGCGGTCGTGAAATAGCGCCCGCGCAAGATTGGGACGCCCAGGTTTTGAAGATAATTGGCGCTGACGCGATCCCAGGATGCGCCGGACTCGTCGCTCGTCTCGGATGAGGGAGGATGACCGGCGATTTCAATCATCTCGCCCCAATTGTTTGTGAGCGGATTGTAAAGCGCGAGGCCGGCGCCGCGCACTCCTGGGATACGATTGAGACGGTCTTCGATCTGGCGGTAGAGCGCGGCCAATTCGGGTTGTGTGTGCCCTGATTCCGGATTGTGCAACGAGACTAGGACGCGATCCTTGATCTGAAACCCGAAATTCTGACCTTCGAGGTTGCCCAGGCTGCGCGCCAGCATCGTGGCCCCGGCGACGAGCACGACCGAAACACTGAATTGCAGGATCAGCAGGGCCTTGCGTGCGAACGTGGAGTGTCCGGTTGCGCTGCGGCTCGACGAGCCACGCAATGCTTCCGCGGGATCGGTCCGCGTCGCGAACCATGCGGGAGCCGCGCCAAAAATGATCCCCGTTATCAGCGCCAATCCGAAGGCGAAGGCCAGCACCGGCAGCGACGGGCTTGTACTGATGGGGAGGAAATGCGCGCCGCGGAACGCCAGTGCCAGTAGCAGCCGCGCCGCCGCAATGGCTACGAGCAATCCAGCAATGCCGCCCGCAATGGCGAGCAGGACGCTTTCGGTGAGAGCTTGCACTATGATTTGTCGACGAGTGGCACCTACGGCGAGGCGCAAAGCGGTTTGTCCGCGGCGGGCGACGGCGCGGGCCAGAAGCAGATTGGCGACATTGGCGCACGCGATCAGCAGCACCAACGCGCACACGGCGAGGAGAATCTGAAGGCTGCGGCCGTATTCTTCTTTCATGACGGCAACGCCCGCGCCGGCCGGCACAACGTCGATGCTTTGCTTGGGAAGGTCGCGAATGACGTCGGCCATCCAATTAGCGGGATAATCGGAGTCATGCTGCAGCCATAGCCTCAGCACGCCCGTGAGCCGCGGAGCCATTCCCGCAACAGAAGCACCGGGGCGCAACCGCCCAATCATGCGCAGCCAGGCAGGCGGCGACTGATGCAGCCGGTTGCCCGCTCCGTCGATTAGCGGCTCCTGATGTAGCGGAATCCAAATGTCGGGCGGGTCGCCGAGCAGAGTTTCGCCGAAAAATCCAGGCGGTGCGATTCCGATGATCGTGAACGCATGGCTTTCGACATCGAAAGTTGAGCCAACAACGGAAGGGTCTGAGCCGTAGGTCATTTGCCAGGCATGGTGGCTGAGGACAGCAACTGGCGGAGAGCCTTCCGTGTCATCGGCCTGGGTAAACAGCCGACCCGCGAAAGAGCGCACGCCGAGAGTCGAGAAATAGCTGGCCGTCACGTATTCGGAGCGCAAAGGCCTGGGAACGGATTCGGTGCGTGCGCGTCGAACGCTCATGCGTGCGCCGCCGGCTTGAAAAGCAGTCACATCCTCAAATTCCGGCGTTTCGGTCTTGAGCCGTTCGTATAGCGGGTACGAAAACATTCCCCAGCGATCTTGCAGGCCGCTTTCGACGCAGCAATTGTCGCCTTCGCCCACCCGGTAGAGCATGGCGGGGTCGGAAACCGGCAGCGAGCGGAGCATTACCGCGTGGATCAGCGTGAATATTGCGGTCGTACCGCCGATGCCGAGCGCCAGCGTGAGTACCGCTGAAGCCGTGAACACGGGCGACAGTCGAAACTGTCGCAGTGCGTAGCGAAGATTGCCAAGCAAGTTCTGCATTCCACACCCCTAAGCTCGATACCAGGCCAGGTTACGGCCGCCTTTGCCAATATTGTGTATAGACTCCCAAACCGGCGGTTGGTGAGTCCCCGGTTGCGGGGAAATATCGGCGCGCGAAGATTGACGAGTTCATGGCACGCTTGGGGTATTCTTGACGAAACGTGGGAATCCTGTTACAAACGTTTGTTTCTAAACCTGTCTGCATGCGACCCATAGGGTTCCAGCGGGAGTTTCAAATCACCGGAGGAAGAATGTCACTCGAAGCATGGACGAATCGATTCATACGTGTGAGCCGACGCTCACGGGAGGATTTCTGATGCGCAAGTGGCTCGCGGGCGTTTCGTCGCTACGAGGCCGAATCACGAACAGAATCGCGCATGGTGTCGCGCATAAACTCATGATGTTTGGCGTGGCTGGCACGGCTCTCACGTTTTTGAGCGCCGCCGCGGCTCATGCTCAATCGTCCCCGGAAGCTGCCGGCGGCGAAGCGAATCTGAAAGTCCCTGATTTGTCACAGGTAAATTTTCTCGGCGTCAACGGGCATACCCTGCTGGTTTGGGGAATTTTGTTCTGCATTTTTGGACTGCTGTTTGGAATGACCATGTATGTGCGGCTTCGTAACCTGCCGGTACATCGCTCCATGCGCGAAATGTCTGAGCTGATCTACGAAACCTGCAAAACGTACCTCATCACGCAGGGAAAATTCCTGATACTCCTCGAATCTTTCATCGCCGTGATCATCATTTTATATTTCGGCGTATTGCTGCATTACACGGCGATAAAAGTAATCGTCATTCTCGCGTTCAGCGTTTTGGGAATCTCCGGCAGCTATGGAGTGGCGTGGTTCGGAATTCGCGTCAACACATTCGCGAATTCACGGACGGCCTTCGCGGCGTTGCCGGGCAAGCCTTTCCCGATTTCCCGCATCCCGTTGCGCGCCGGCATGAGCATCGGCATGATGCTCGTCAGCGTGGAACTGCTGATGATGCTCATCATTCTTCTTTTCGTGCCCGGCGACTACTCCGGCGCATGTTTCATCGGCTTCGCGATTGGTGAATCGCTCGGGGCGTCCGCCCTGCGAATCGCGGGCGGAATCTTTACGAAAATCGCCGACATTGGCGCCGATTTGATGAAAATCGTCTTCAAAATCAAGGAAGACGACGCGCGCAATCCTGGCGTGATTGCGGATTGCACGGGAGACAACGCCGGGGATTCCGTGGGACCCAGCGCCGACGGTTTCGAGACGTACGGCGTCACAGGCGTTGCGCTGATTGCCTTCATTTTGCTCGGCGTAAAAAATCCTGTAGTGCAGGTGCAATTGCTCGTCTGGATTTTCATTATCCGCGTAGCAATGTTGGTCGCAAGTGCCGTCGCTTACTTCGTCAACGACGCCATCGCGAAGGCCCGTTTCGGCCATGTCACGGAAATGAACTTCGAGTCTCCGCTGACTTCCCTGGTTTGGATCACTTCGCTCACGTCCGTGGCCCTGACGTTCCTGATTTCCTACTTCATCATTCCGGACATTGGCGGCGACCCATCGCAATGGTGGAAATTGTCGATCATCATTTCGTGCGGCACGCTGGCCGGCGCGATTATTCCGGAACTGGTGAAAGTTTTCACGTCCACCGAATCGCGTCATGTGCGCGAAGTGGTGCGGTCCGCGCAAGAGGGCGGCGCGTCGTTGGGAATTCTATCCGGCTTCGTTGCGGGTAACTTCTCGGCGTATTACCTCGGACTCACGATGGTGTTGCTGATGTCCATCGGGTACTTGATCAGCACCTTGGGACTGAGCGCTTTAATGATTGCCGCGCCTGTCTTCGCGTTCGGCCTGGTGGCTTTCGGTTTCCTCGGAATGGGCCCGGTGACGATTGCCGTGGATTCCTACGGCCCGGTAACCGATAACGCGCAGTCCATCTACGAACTTTCCTTGATCGATCAGATTCCGAATATCAAGCAGGAACTGAAAATCGATTACAACATGGACGTGGATTTCGCGCACGCCAAGGACATGCTGGAAGCGAACGATGGCGCGGGCAACACGTTCAAGGCAACTGCAAAGCCCGTCCTGATCGGCACCGCCGTCGTCGGCGCGACCACGATGATTTTTTCGATCATCATGGCGCTGACAAACGGCATCACGGTGAACGTCGACAAACTTTCGTTGCTGCACGCGCCGTTTTTGCTCGGCATCGTCACCGGCGGCGCGATGATTTACTGGTTCACGGGAGCTTCCACGCAGGCTGTGACGACCGGCGCCTACCGGGCCGTCGAATTCATCAAAGCCAACATCCATCTCGAAAGCGCCAAGAGCGCTTCTATCGCCGACAGCAAAAAAGTCGTCGAGATTTGCACGCAGTACGCTCAAAAAGGAATGCTCAACATTTTCATCGCGGTCTTCTTCGCCGCGCTGTCCTTTGCGTTTCTCGAACCATTCTTTTTTATCGGCTACTTGATTTCCATCGCGATGTTCGGCCTCTATCAGGCGATTTTCATGGCCAACGCGGGCGGCGCATGGGACAACGCAAAGAAAATCGTCGAAGTCGAGCTGAAACAGAAAGGAACTCCGCTGCACGACGCCACGGTTGTCGGCGACACAGTCGGCGATCCGTTCAAGGACACTTCCTCCGTCGCGCTCAATCCGGTCATTAAATTCACCACGCTGTTCGGATTGCTGGCGGTCGAGCTCGGCGTGCAACTGACGGCAGAGAGAGGCGGCAGCGGGCTGACGCACATCCTGTCAGCGGTGTTCTTCCTCGTCTCGTTCTTCTTCGTCTACAAATCATTTTACGGCATGCGCATCAAGAGCGGAACCGCGGCGTAATGGCGTACGACAGTTTGGTTGTCATCCCGCCTGCCCTGAGGCACGAAGGGAGCCGCCATGCGGCGAGGCCTGCTTGCCGCAGGCACGGATCTGCATTTTATTTGGCTTCGCGCTCAAAGAAATTCGTTCTGCGTAGCGGTCTAGCAGGCTGCTGAAAAATGCCCGTGCGTGTTATTCCGAGGAGCTATGCGACGAGGAATCTGCTTTTGCTTGTTTTTTCGGACAAAAACTGACCCCTCGAGTCGGTCAGAATGGCCGGGGAAAACTTTTTCAGTGCCCTGCTAACGCACCGATTCCTGGCGCATCGCATCCCGGGCGGCCAGAATTGTGTTGACGTGGATGCGCACCGTGTCGGCCACGCGGCGGGCGTAGCCGCCCGCCAGCGTCACTGCGATAGGGACGCCATGCCGCCGCGCATGGTCGAAAACCATATCGTCGCGGCGTCGCAAGCCTTCCATCGTCAGCGCCAGGCCGCCAAGCTGATCTTCGCGGTAAGGATCAGCGCCCGCGATATAAAAAATCAAATCCGGATGAAACATTTCAAACGCTCGAACCAAGTGCGCCTCCAGAATTGCAAGATAATCTGCGTCGGTGATTCGATCTGGGAGGTTCGCGTCGAGATCTGACGGCGGCTTGGGATGCGGATAATTATTTTCCTGATGAATTGAAAAAGTAAAAACGGAGTCATCGCCGGCGAAAATCGCGGCTGTGCCGTTGCCTTGATGCACGTCCGCATCGATGGTCATCGCCGTTTTGATCGCCCCATCGAATTGCAAACGTCGAATGGCGATGGCGACATCGTGAATCACGCAGAAGCCTTCGCCGTGATCGGGATACGCATGATGAAATCCGCCGCCGATGTTCACCGCGCAGCGGTCGGCCAGCGCGCGCTTCCCTGCTTCGATTGAGCCGCCCGCGCCGAGCCAGCAGGCATTGATCAGCTCTTCTGAGTAGGCAACCTCCATGCGAAGGATTTCGAGATAATTCAGCGTGCCCGTTTTTAATTTGTGGACATATTCGGGCTCATGAACGCGCAGAACATCTTCATCGGCCGCCGGTGCCGGCGAAATAAAATCAGATTCATCGGCCAACCCTTCCCGCAGCAATGTTTCGCGCACCAGCCGGTACTTTTGCGAGGGAAAGACGTGCGCGCCCAGATGCAAATCGTATCCGTGGTCGTAAATCAATTTGAAAAGCAGCATCGCCACGCGAGCGTAGCCCGAAAAAACGGAAATGACAATCCACCGTGCCCGGTCAATGCGTATTGGAAACAGCACGATTCGCCGGTTGTGTTACCATCGGCGGGCGATTGGCATTTGATACGAAACAAATATTTGATACGAAACAAATAAATGACGCGCCGCATTCAATCTGCCGCCCTCATCCTCGCGCTGCTGGCCGCGCCGCTCGCGCTTTTGTCGCGCAGCTATGCCTGCACGGCCAGCCAATGCACGATGATCTGCTGCCTGCCCCATAAACACGCCATGAATATGAATTGCGCCGGCAGCGGATCGGCGGGCTCGTCAGCATGCGCCCTGCAGTGCAATTCGAACAAAAATATCGATTACGGACTCGCGTCGCCGCTCGCTCCGACTCAACTCGCCAATGGTTTGTCGCTTCCGGCGCCGACAACTGCGCGGCTCTTTTCGTTTTTCCCTCGTAACATGGCTTCGCCAGGATTCATTTTCGAACCATTCAAACCGCCAAGAGCGTAATTCCGCCACTTCACCGTTTCGAGTTTCTGATTTCGAATAGGGGGAGGAATTATGCGTTGGCGATGTGTATCTGCGTTTTGGAGCTTTTGCGTGCTGGGCGGATCTTTTTGCTTTGCGCCGAGTGCTCCGGCCCACGGAATCGTCGGGAAGCGATTGTTCATCGAACCGTTGGTGACGGAGGACGCCAATCCGAAGAACGAACTCGATCTGCCCGTATGGGAAGTTATCCAAACTCCGGACGGTCACACGATCGCGTTCAATTATTCCGTGGAAAAGAAATTGATGCCGAGATTTTCCGTGAGCTTCGATAACAGCATCGTTTCCTTCACACCCAACGGGCAGAATTCCATCGTGGGTTTTGGCAACATTGGATTTGGAGCTAAGTACGCCATCTACCGGAACGCGACGCACGAATTTATTCTGTCTTCTGCTTTTCGCCTGGAAGCGCCCACGGGGAATCCCCATGTTGGTGCGGATTCCTCCACGACGCTGACACCTGAACTTTTGTACGCGAAAGGGTTTGGGGACTTGCCGCCCAGCCCTGTTCTAAAATGGCTCAGACCTCTGGCACTGCAGGGAGATTTCGCGCTCGACCTCCCCATCAAAGGTGATTCCAAGCTTGCGCCAGGGAAAGTTCCCCACGCCGATATCGTGGTGGAGTACAGCTTGCCTTACGTCAATGCTTTCGTGCGCCACGCCGGCGCCGGATTTGCTCTTGAGGATGGTGCCATCCGGAAGGGCCGCTCGCTGCAAGCCGTCACCGGAAATCTTTTCCCCTTTACGGAATTTAACTTTTTGTGGGGTCAAGGCAGCGCGGGAAGTGGGTTGCGTCCGCAGGGTTTTATTCGACCGGGGCTGGCGTATGTCGGACACTATTTTGAAATCGGCGCGGCAGCCGAGTTTCCGACGAACTCCTTTACGGGGCGGTCCGTGGGCGCTATCGGCATCTTCGATTTGTTCATCGACGATGTCTTCCCTAAACTCCGCTGGCCAATTCACAAATAATTTAACGTTCAGGAAGACTGTTGGCAGCTGGCCCGGGCAGATCCTTCGGCGCGAAAGGCGTTCCTCACGATGACAAACGCTGTCAGAGTATAGGCCGGAACCTGTGTCAGACAAGGCAAAGCAGATTCCCTGCCTGCGGCAGACAGGCTCGCCGGATGCCGGTCGCATCCTCTCGGAATGACACTAAGTGCAGTATCAGCTTTCGCGGTCGAGGATGAAATCGGGAACAGACAACAGGGCGCGGCGATGTTCGGAATCTTTGCAAACGTCGAGGCAAGCCTTCGCGCGGTTGGCGTATTCGACGGCCAATTGGCGCGAGTGTTCGAGCGCGCCCGAATTGCGAACGAGCGAAGTGATTTGGTCGGGATGCACGGTGGCAAATCCCTTTTCGCGAAGCACCGTGGCGACAAGTTCGCGGCCGCTCGGATGCCCGTCATGGCCCGCGCCATTTTGCAGGGCAAAAATCAAAGGCAGCGTCACTTTGCCTTCCTTCAAGTCGCTCAGCACCGGCTTTCCAAGTTTTTCAGACGATGCGGTGAAGTCCAAGAGATCATCCACAAGCTGAAACGCGAGACCCGCCTGCCGCCCATATTCCGCGAGCGCGTTGCGGATTCGCGCATTATCATCGCCGAGCACTGCGCCGAGTTCCGCGCAGCCGCTGAACAGGCATGCCGTCTTGCGATACGAAAGATCGGTCGCTTCCGACTCGGTCAAGTCGATGCGGTCAAGACAAGTGAGCTGCAACAACTCGCCTTCGACCATGTTCTGCGTCAGTTCAATCAAAATATCGAGCACGGAAAAATTCCGCGCCTGCAGCGCGATCTTGAACGACTGCATGTACAGCCAGTCGCCCGCGAGCACGCTCATGTGATTGCCCCAGCGCGCATTCGTCGACGGACGCCCACGGCGCGTGTTCGCGCCATCAATCACGTCGTCATGAATCAACGTGGCGCTGTGAATCATCTCGACAACGGCGCCCAGCGGAATCGCGCTCTCTCCGCGATAGCCGCAGGCGCCTGCCGCGAGCAGAAGCAGCGCGGGACGCAGCCGCTTGCCGCCGCCTTCGCGCAAATACCCACCGATTTCCGCGATCGGCCGAATCGCTTCGCCCGTTTGCGCGGCGATTTCCTGCTCGACGAGAGCAAGATCGTCGCGCACCAGTTCAAACATTTCGCGAACAGTCAGGACAGCGATGGCGCCCTCCGGCAACTACTGGTGGGTGGAGCGCTCCACCCCATCTGCAAGGTGCCCACTACCAAGATGAAAAAAACGGCGGAAGTTTTCCGCTGTTACTTGCGCAACTTCATCCGACGCTAAGTTTCTCACACTCGCCAAGGTCTGCGCCACCTCCACGACGAAGGCGGGCTCGTTGCGCTTTCCGCGGATACGCTGCGGCGGCAGGAACGGCGAATCGGTCTCCACGAGAATCTGCTCGAGCGGCAGCGCCGCCGCGACGTCGCGCAACGGCGCCATTTTCGGGTATGTGACGTTCGCGGAAAATGAGATCACGAAGCCCATGTCCATTCCCTGCCGGGCTTCGACGAGCGTTCCCGTGAAGCAATGACAAATTCCGCCAAGGCCGCTCGAGCGCCAGTCTTCCTCCAGAATTTGCAGGCAATCGGGCCACGCATCGCGGCAATGAATAATGACGGGCAAGCTCGCGGCACGGGCCAGAGTTAGCTGGCGGCGAAAGACGCTTTGCTGCACGGCGCGCGGTGAATGGTCGTAAAAATAATCGAGGCCGATTTCACCCCAGGCGAGCACCCGCGGATGCTTGGCCAGTCGCGTTAATTCATCGTACCACTCATCGGTCGCGAGTTTCGATTCGTGCGGATGGACGCCGACGGTTCCGTAAATCCAGTCGTATTTTTCGGCGAACGGGATTGCCGCATCCAGGCGATCCGACGCCGTGCCGCTGCCGATGGCAAGAATCGTGGTGACGCCTGCTTCACGCGCGCGCACCAGCATGTCTTCGCGGTCAGCGTCGAATTGCGGAAACTCGAGATGCGCGTGCGAATCGATAATTTCCAAATGAAAATCCCTTTTGATGCTAATGCAATTATTTCAATCGGGCGCCTGCAGGCACATCTTCCGTGAATGTGCAAAGGACGGGCCGCCCGTCCGGCGCGACGGAAGCAGCGACGATCATGCCGTTCGATTCGACGCCACGCAGCTTGCGCGGAGCCAGATTCGCGACGACCACCACTTTTTTGCCAATCAAATCCTCGGGCGCGTACGACGTGGCGATGCCAGCCACGACTTGGCGAACTTCTTCGCCGATGTCCACGAGCAACTTTAAAAGCTTGTCAGCTCCGGCGACGCGTTCAGCGGATTTCACCACACCAACGCGCATCTCGATTTTCGCGAAATCCTCGATGCCGATTTTCGCGGGACCAGCCGCCCCTGCTGTTACAGATGCTGCCGCGCCTTGCCCGCCTCCCCTGGCTGCCTGTGATGCGGGATTGCGAATTTCTTCTTCCATGGCTTCAATCCTTTCGAATGCTTCCTTTTTATCCACGCGCGGGAACACGCCTTCGGGCTTGCTCACGTGCGCCGCGCGTTTTTGGCCAGGCGACAAATCGGGCGACAGACTTTCACTCGCAAGCAAAGTGCTGTGACCCAGCTGTTCCCAAATCTGCTGCGTCGCATGCGGCAAGACTGGATGCGCGAGCAAAGTCACCACGCGCAACGCGTCGTATGCCGTGTACAAGACCATTTCGAGGCGTGCCCATTTCGATTTTTCCTTGACGAGAACCCACGGCTGAAATTCGACCAGATACTTGTCTATCTCGGCGATCAGGCTCCAAATCGATTCGAGGGCGCGAGAAAATTCGTAGTTCTCGTAATAGCGCAAGGCCTCTTCGCAGGTCCCGCGCTGAAGCTCCGCAACTTCCCTATCGCGATCATTTTCCTCTTTGGGATTGCGCGCTGGAACGCGCCCGCCAAGATATTGTTCGATCATCGTGATCGTGCGGCTGGTCAGATTGCCGAGGCCGTTCGCGAGATCGGAGTTGTAGCGCGTCAGCAGCGCGTCGCGGCTGAAATTTCCGTCCTGACCAAAAACCATGTCGCGCAGCAAAAAATAGCGCAACGCATCGATTCCCAGCACGCGCGCGATTGGCTGCGGATATTGCATGTTGCCGCGCGACTTGCTCATTTTTTCGTCCGCGAAGAGCCACCAGCCGTGCGCGAAGACCTGCTTCGGCAGCGCTTCTCCGGCGGCCATCAAAAACGCCGGCCAGTAGATGGCATGAAAGCGCAGAATTTCCTTGCCGATCAGGTGCATATCCGCGGGCCAGTATTTTTCGAATTCCACTTCATCGTCGGCATAGCCAACACCGGTCATGTAGCTCGTCAGTGCGTCCGACCACACATAAAAAATGTGTTTCTCCTCGCCCGGCCACGGGATGCCCCACTTGAAGGAAGTGCGGCTGATCGAAAGATCGCGCAGCCCGCCGCGCACAAAAGCCAGCACTTCATTCCTGCGCGTATCGGGCTGAATGAAATCTGGCTGTCTTTCGTAAAGTTCAAGCAAGCGATCCTGAAACGCGGACAATTTGAAAAAGTAATTTTCCTCGCGAACGCGCTCGGTCGGCCGCTTGCATTCTGGACACAAGTTCCCGGGCAGCGGCTCGTCCACATACATCTCGTCGAAAACGCAGTATTGGCCCTCGTAGCCGCCCTTGTAGACGTAGCCTTGATCCTGCGCCTTTCGAAAAAGCACCTGCACGGCGCGCTCGTGGCGCGGTTCCGTGGTGCGAACGAAGCGGTCGACGGGCAAATCGAGTTCCCTCCACAACGCGCGGTATTCGGCGGAAATGCGATCGGCGAATTCCTGCGGCGACACGCCCGCCGCCTTCGCGGCGCGCTCCACTTTTTGTCCGTGCTCGTCGGTTCCTGTTAGCAGCACCACGTCGTAACCGCGCATCCGTTTATAACGCGCGATGGTATCGGCGACGACGGTCGTGTACGTGTGACCCAAATGCGGGCGCGCATTCACGTAGTAAATCGGCGTGGTGATGTAAAACTTCGGTTTGGCCATGAATTATTTTGCCGCTTTGCCGCGTTTTTGAAAATGAAAATTGGCCGTTGCGAGAACTTCCTTCAGCGGCAAGCCTTGTTCCGTGGCGATTCGCCGGCAGTCTTCGTATTCCGGCGCGGCATTCAGCACGGTGCCATTTAAACGGGAAAGTTTCATGCGAATGGTGCCCAGCGGCGTATCGACAGGCACGGATTCGCGCGCCAGCGTCTGCCGGCGAACTTCGTGCGTGCGAATGCCGATGGTCGTGGTCTCGCGGAAGATCAAATCGATCAGCCGCTTCAGGTTCGACGGCTCGCACAGTAGCGTGACAAGCTGGCCGGGGCGATTTTTCTTCATCTGCACTGCTGTCGAGAAAATGTCGAGCGCGCCTGCGGCCAGGGCTTGCTCAACGAAGTATCCGTAAATCTGCGGACTCATGTCGTCGAAATTTGCTTCAATCACCGCGATGGGCGCATCCCAATGCGCTTCTGCCCCGCTGCCAGCCGATTCTCCAATCATCAGGCGCAAAACATTCGGCTGCTGCGGCAAATCGGCCGAACCTGCTCCATAGCCGACGGCCTTCAACGTCATGGCCGGCATTGCCGCGTAGTGCGTAGAAAGCGTCGTTGCAATCGCCGCACCGGTCGGCGTTACCAGCTCTTTCTCGATGCCGCTCGAGAAAGTGGGCGCATCGCGCAGCAACTCCGCTGTCGCCGGCGCAGGAACAGGCAGCAAACCGTGTTCCGTCTGCACTCGTCCGCTGCCCACATCCATGATCGAACATGCAAAGCCGTCAATTCCCAGCAACTCAAACCCGATCGCGGAGCCCACAATATCGATAATCGAGTCCACCGCGCCCACTTCGTGAAAATGAACTTTCTCGATGGAGATATTGTGGACTTTGGCTTCGGCTTCGCCTAATCGCTGAAAGATTTTACGCGCGCGGTCGGCGGCGCGCGGTGCAAGCGCGGCTTGGTCGATCATTTTCAGAATCGGTGACAGATGCCGGTGATGATGCGATTCCTTCGTCTCCACATTGACTTTCGTTGCGCGAATGGCCTTGCGCTGCACTTTTTCAGCGGAAATCTCCCAGCCCTCGAGGTTCAGCTTGCGCAGCTCCAACTCAAGCTCGCGCAAATCCACCCCCGCGTCGACCAGCGCGCCAAGCACCATGTCGCCGCTGATTCCCGAAAAACAGTCGAAGTACGCAAGATTCATTCGGTCGTCACACCCACGTCCGTCAATTCGCCGCGCAGATGATACGGCGATTCCGCCGGTAAATTGCGAAAATTAGATACTATGCTGCGCTCTGGAAGCTGTCAAACTTGCACACTGGACGCATTTTTCTGTAAACGCGCCAAATTGCTATTTTGACTGAGCTGCGGGAACCCCCTATAATCGCTTACCCTTTTTGCGAAAAGAGAATTCGTGTATCAGCCAATTGAAAAGCGCGTGCGCGAGGCTTTGGCGGCTTTCATCCGCGCGAAGTACGGAGTCGAAATCAACGTAGTCACGGAACGGCCGCCGAAAATCGAGATGGGCGAAATTGCTTCTCCCGTTTGTTTTGAGCTTGCAAAACGCCTAAAGCGCGCGCCACGCCAAATTGCGCAGGAGATTGCCTCGTCAATCGGCAAGATCGACGGCGTCGAGCGCATTCAAATCGCGGGTGCCGGATATTTGAATGCCTATCTCGACCGCGCCGCCTTCTTTCGCGCCGCGTCTTCTGCGGTCGGCCGCGAAACCGTTCGTGCATCTGCGGAATCGCCCAAGGCAATCGTCGAGCACACGAACATCAATCCAAACAAGGCGGCGCACATCGGGCACTTGCGAAACGCCGTGCTCGGCGATGCGTTTGTTCGCCTGCTGCGATACACCGGCCGGCGCGTCGAAGTGCAAAACTACATCGACAATACAGGAGTCCAAGTCGCCGATGTTGTTTTGGGTTTCGTTCACCTCGAACAGAAAACGGAGGCTGAAGTTCGCGCCCTCGCCGCACGGCCACAATTCGATTATCTGTGCTGGGACTTATACGCGCGCGTCACGCACTTTCTCCAAGAAGATAAAGCGCGCCTCGAATTGCGCGGCGAAGTCATCAAAGCAATCGAGCATGGCTCCGGGGAGGCGGCAGAAATGGCGGAAACAGTTTCGACCGCCATCGTGCGCTGCCATTTGAAAACCATGAGCCGCTTGGAGATTGAATACGACCTGCTGCCCCGTGAAAGTGAAATTCTGCACTTGAAATTCTGGGATGCGGCGTTTCAGATGCTGATCGCGCGCGGCGCCATTCACAAGGCGGCCACGGGAAAGAACGCAGGCTGCTGGGTGATGGAACTCTCCGGAGATAAAGAGGCGGCGGAACGGGACGACGAAGCGGATGCAAAAATAATCGTGCGCTCGAACGGAACCGTCACCTATGTTGGAAAAGACATCGCCTACCAGCTCTGGAAATTCGGTTTGCTTGGCAAGGATTTTTACTACGCGCCCTTTCTCTCGTATTCGGACGGCCGGAAACTCTGGGTCACGTGCAGCGCGGGCGGTTCAGGCGAAGCTCCCGCATTTGGCCGAGGTCAGGAAGTATTCAACGTGATCGATTCGCGGCAGGCCTATCCGCAGCAAGTTGTCGTGGCGGGATTGCGAGCTTTGGGTTTTAATTCCGAAGCGGATCGCTCCGTGCATTTTTCCTACGAGATGGTCGCGCTGACGCCGCGTTGCGCTGCGGAAATGGGTTATCAACTTTCGGAAGAGGAAGCGAAGAAGCCGTACGTCGAGGTCAGCGGGCGCAAAGGTCAGGGCGTGAAAGCCGATGATTTGCTCGACCAGCTTGAACAACGGGCGCGCGCGGAAGTGGAGTCGCGGCACCGCGATTTTTCCGACGCGGAACGCGCCGGCGTCGCGCACGCGATTGCCATCGGCGCGCTGCGATATTTCCTGCTGAAATTCACGCGTGGGACAATTATTGCATTCGATTTCAAGGACGCCCTCAGTTTTGAAGGCGAGACCGGTCCCTACGTGCAATACGCCGTTGTGCGCGCGCGAAATATTTTTCGCAAAGCCCGCGAGCAGGAACAGGGCTTTTCGCTCGAGCGCCTCGAAGAGACTGCTGACGCCGGGACGGCACAGCGTCTGCTCGCGCCCCCTGAAGGCAACGATCTGTGGGAGTTATCGTTGCTCGCCGGTTCGCTGGGTGCGCAAATCGAAGCTGCCGCGAGCGCCCACGAGCCTGCCTTTATTGCCAAATATGCTTTCCAACTCGCGCAGCAATTCAATTTGTTTTACCACAAGCATCATATTTTGTCCGAAGAAGACCCCGGCAAGAAAAACTTTCTGCTCTTGCTGAGCGCGCTGGTCGAAAAACAGCTCGTCACGGCGCTTGACCTTCTTGGCGTCGAAGCCCCCGAGAAAATGTAGGGAAATGTCTCACGTCGGTTGCGGCACACATCGCCGCAATGGGACTTCAGCTACAAGGCCGCTCACATTTTCATGGCGAAGTCGACCAGGGTGCGAATGGCGATGCCCGTGGGGCCGGACGCGGACCAGGGCTTCGCGTCGTCGCGCCAGGCGGTTCCGGCGATGTCGAGATGGACCCACGGCGTGTCGTCCACAAATTCCTTGAGGAACCACGCCGCAGTGATTGCCCCTCCGCCTTTGCCGCTGCCGGTATTGCGGATGTCGGCGATTTTGCTCTTGATCATTTCCTCGTATTCGTCGTCGATGGGCATGGGCCACATTTTTTCGCCTGTCGCCCGTGCGCTTTCGAGGACGCGATCGAGAAATTCGCGCGGCGTGCCGAACGCGCCGACATGGACATTGGCGAGCGCGACGACGATAGCTCCGGTGAGCGTGGCGGCGTCGATGAGGTGAGTGGCGCCGAGTTTCTTGGCGTAGCAGATGGCGTCGGCCAGGATGAGGCGGCCTTCCGCATCGGTGTTGATGACTTCGATGGACTTGCCGGACATCGCAATTTGCACATCGCCAGGCTTTTGCGCGCGGCCGCCGGGCATGTTTTCGGTGGCGGGAACAACGGCCATGACTTCGATGGAGGGTTTGAGGCGCGCCAGAGCACGCAGCGCAGCGAGCATGGTCGCTCCGCCGCTCATGTCGGTCTTCATCTCTTCCATATTGGCGGCGGGCTTGATGGAAATTCCGCCCGTATCAAACGTGACGGCTTTGCCGACCAACGCGAGGACAGGCGCGCCGGCTTTTTTCTGCGCGGGACGATAGCGCACAACGATTACGCGAGGAGGCTCGTCGCTTCCTTGCGCGACGCCGAGAAGCGCGCCCATTTTCAGCTCCGCGATTCGTTTCTCGTCCAGGACATCGATCTCCAGGCCCGCATCCTTGGCCATGGCTTCCGCGCGCGAGGCTAACATGCGCGGAGTCAGACGGTTCGAGGGCTCGTTGATCAGATCGCGCGCAAAATTCTCCGATTCCCCGATGATTTTCGCGCGTTCGACGGCCGCTTCGATTTCCGCGCGGGACGCCGTCGGAAAACCGAGAAGCGAAACGCGGTCGATGCCTTTATTGTTTTTCTTCTGCGTTTGATATTTATCGGACTCATAGTCCGCGTGCAGCAGGCCTTCGACAATTGCCTGCGCAGCGGCGGGAGTGCGATCTTTTTCAGCGGGCAGAAATGCGAAAGTCTTCACGCCGCGAGACTTCAGATAGCGGAGAGCGGCTCCCGCCATTTTTCGTAGCTCGGCGTGCGAAAACTTTTCCGGCTTTCCCGCGCCGACCAAGAGCAAGCGCGTGGCTGCAAGTCCAGCAGGATAATGCAGCAAGATCATTTCAAGCGGCTTTCCAGTCAGTTCACCACTGTCGGCGAGAGGTTTGATCTTGCCGCCAAGTGCGCGGTCGAGCTCCGCGACAGTTCCGTCAAAACGCGCTTCCTTGTCCCCAAATACGTAAGTGACGACTGCGTCCGCGGATACGGACGAGAATTCCTGAGTTTCCAATTGAATTTCCATGTTCCCCTTTCAGTCTCTTGAATTAGTGGCGTTTGTAACGGTGCATCGCATCTTTCGCTTCGCGTTTGTCTTCTTTTTCGCGTTCGGCCGCGCGGCGGTCCCAATCTTTTTTGCCCCGCGCGAGCGCAAGCTCGCATTTCGCCATGCCGTCGCGAAAGTAAATTTTCAGCGGAATCAGGGTAAGGCCTTTTTGCTGAACTTGAACGCTCAACTTGTCGATTTCGCGGCGATTAAGTAACAGCTTGCGCGCGCGCAGGGGTCCATGATTCCATGGGCCGCCGGGCTGATATTCGGGGATGTGGCAGTTCATGAGCCATAGTTCCCCGCCGCGAGCTTCGGCATAGGCGTCGCGCAAACTTCCCTTTCCTTCGCGCAGCGTTTTGACTTCCGTGCCGACCAAAACCATGCCCGCTTCGTACTTGTCGAGGAGTTCGTAATTGTAAGACGCGGACCGATTCTGAGCGACAATTTTGACGGCGGGAGAGTCTTTCTTCGTCGAAGATTTCGTTGCAGGCTTCACCGTGCGTATGATATCCGCCGCAGCGCGCGATACGCAAGTTGTGCCGCGCAGGGACGCGGCCGCACCCGAGGTGGTGCGAAACGTGGCAGGCGTACGAGCTCACTCCCCCGCCCCACCCGAAAGGACAAACACCACAACGTTCTACGTCGCGCAGTATTCGGCCTCTCGCCACCGCGAGCAATTCATAAGTGCGTGCGGAATCAACGATGTACGGAATGCAGAACTGACTGTACGGCCACGCAGAGCGATAAATACCCGTTTCAGGGTATGTAGTTGACGGGAATCTGGCTACTACAATCAGCAATGTTTCACGCGGCCAATTACCGTGTCCGCGTTCTGATAGCGGATGATCATCCGTTGGTCCGCAAGATAGTTCGGTCAACCTTGCAGCAGGATCCGCAGGTAGAGGTCTGTGGAGAGGCGCAGAACGGCGCAGAGGCCATCGAAGCCGCGCGACGGCTCAGACCCGACGTGGTGGTTTTGGATCTGGCCATGCCTATCCTGAACGGTTTCGAAGCTGCCCGCGGGATAAGAACGAAATCGCCGGGTTCCGCGATTGTGATCTTGTCGTCCAGCGTGGACCAGCATCTTATTGACGAGGCCAGGAAGATCGGCATCTGCGCATACGTGGCGAAAACAAAAGCAGGTGAAACGCTGCTACGAGCCGTTGAGGCGGCAGTGCAGGGCGAGGATTTTATTGCGGTGAACTAGAAGCGGGTTTGCGCGATGTAGCAGCGCAGTTCGCCAACGCAGACAACAAGCCATTGAAATACCACCCACGGGATTATTTCTTTCTCAGGTTCGCAATCCATTTCTCCAGAATTGTTTGGTGGATCGGTTCGACGTTGGCAAAGGCGAGCCCCATTCCGGTCTTCGGTTGAAAATAGACCACGTTGCCAAAAGCGGTGAAGCTGGCACCGTCATGCGTAATGCGCAACGTGATCTTCGTTCCCACCGGGAATGGGTTCGTTGTGCGCACGTAGCAGCCAAATACGCTCAGATCGCTGGTGTGTCCGGTGACGGTCCGTTCCGAGCGAATATCGGTGACTTCAACACTAGCCGCGAAGGGAAAGCGAGTAGCGCGGTGGATTTCAGAGTGCATGGAGAGGCGACCTCGCCCGCCACTGAGCCAAATTATAAAGGCCGAGAAGGCAGCGCTCAACAACAAGCTTTGCGACTCCGAGCAACGGCGGGGACGCAATCACTCGTTCGCTGAATTCTGGGAGTTGGCAGGCAAATCCAAGAATTGCCTGGTTCTTGAATCCCAGAGGAGAAAAATCTGCGCGGGTTTTTCGGCCCTCAATTTCAACAGCGATCTTATCGCTTCATCGCGGCCGCGCACAGCCTGAACCCAGATCGGCCCCGACTCGTGCTGGCGAAAAATATCGAACGTTCCATCCCTATCAACAAAGGTCATTTCTGCCTCCGAAAACAGAAATGAGTGTTTGCATGGCAGGATGCGACAAGTCCCGCGCACTGTCTGTCGGATGCCCTACGAAACATGTATAAAATTGAACAGTATCACAAAAACAGAATCCACCCTGGAAGAGCGAGGCGCGGGTGGAACAATGGCGTAAAGATCAGGTCTTCAGTGGCAGGCAGTGACGTGTTTGATAACGACAACGCTGCGTTTGCTTGTTGCATCCTACCCGGGGTGCTAGACTGACCGAGAAAATCCGCTTACCGAGGAGGGCCGATTTGCGTCGCGCCTTAATGGTGTCTTTTGTGGCGGTTGCCGTGACGTTTGTCGCGGGCTGTCCCAAAGGAAATCAGGATTACAAAGTTGGCCGAAAGGCTGAACTTGCCGGCGACTACGACACAGCGGTGGTCTCCTATGCGCGGGCGCTCAAAAGCGATCCCGGGAACGCTGAATACAAGCTGCGGAGCATCCGCGCGCACTTCGAGGCGGGCCAGTTTCACGTGGAGCAAGGCGAGAAGGACCTGAACAAGGGCCAGTTGGAAATGGCGCTCGCCGAATTTCAGAAGGCAGAGGGGATTGATCCCTCCAGCGCCATTGCGTCGCAAGAAGCGCAAAAGACTTTGGACCTGCTTGCCAAAGTCAAGGAAGCGGAGCAGCCGAAACCTGTCGGCGTGGCTCCTCCAGAGGACACGGGGCTGATGTCAGCGCCGCCGGAATTGAAGCCGCTGTCGCGGGAACCAATCAATTTGAAGATGGGTCCGGTGGACGCGCGCGTCGTCTTCAGCACGATTGGACAGCTGGCGGGATTGAGCGTGATTTTCGATCCGAGCTACGTTTCCCGGCAAATCTCCGTGGATTTGCCGAATGTTACCCTCGAGCAGGGGCTGGATGCAGTGGCGCTAGAGAGCGACGCTTTCTGGAAGCCGGTGACGAGCAATATTATTTTGGTCGCCCCGGACAATCCGCAAACGCGGCTGAAGCTCCAAGACGAGCAAGTGCAGACCTTCTATCTGCGAAATACCACGACGCCTGCCGAACTGACAGAGATAACCAACGGATTGCGGCAGTTGCTGGACATCACCCGCTTGCAGCCCGTCGCTGCTGACAATGCCATTGTGATGCGAACCACCCCGGATAAGCTGATACTAGCAAGCAAGATTATCGATTCTCTGGATAAGGCGAAACCTGAAGTGATGATCCAGGTAGACGTGCTCGAAGCGCGGCTCGACCGAGAGCACGAGCTGGGAATTCAGCCGCCGCAGAGTCTGACAGTGACGGGCACGCCGCGATCCGCGATTCAACCGCAGACCAGCACATCAGGGAGTACCGGAACATCAACGCCGACCACGCCCCAAGTGACGCTGAATAACCTGAAACATTTGTCGACGGCTGATTACAGTTTGACGTTGCCGGGTGCGACGTTGAACGCATTGCTGACCGACAGCACGACGCGGGTCATTCAGGATCCAACGATTCGCGTGACGGATGGCGCGACAGCGAAGCTGTCGATTGGCGATCAAGTTCCCATCGCCGTTAGCACGCTGACACCCGGGATAGGAGTCGCGGCTGGAGGATCCCTCAACACGCTTGGGAGCACGTCTTTTCAGTACAAGGATGTTGGCGTGATCATTTCCGTGACGCCGCGCGTGCACCCGGATGGTGAGGTGAGCCTGAACTACTCGATCGAAGTTTCGTCGGTTACCTCGCAGAGTAATATTGGCGGAATTCAACAGCCTATCATCAGCAGCCGGAAAATCGGTCCGGCCGATATTCGTTTGCGCGATGGTGAAGTGAATCTTTTGGGCGGACTGATCACGCGAAGCGAAACGAAATCGCTGAACGGCTGGCCCGGCGTGGCGCACATTCCGTTCCTGCGGTATTTCTTTTCGAACCAGGACAACAAGATCGAGGACGATGAAGTGCTCATTGCCATGACTCCGCATGTGGTGCGGATGCCGAGCATCACTGCGGATGACCTGCGCACGCTGGCGGCGGGCACGGATACGAATGTTCGGGTATTCCAAAAGGAAGTGGATGGGCCGAATGCGACCGTCGCTCCTCCGAGCGCGCAGAATTCCGCTGCCCCGACGGGCGCAGCCGGAACGACACCTCCAGCGCCTGGTTCTCCGGTAGGGAGCGCGTCGACTTCGCTGCAGTTTCAGCCGGCAAGTATTTCGCTGAAGCCCGGCGACACAATGACGGTGGGACTGGCCATTGACAATGCGCACGATCTGTTTTCGATTCCTCTGCTGCTGAAATACGACCCGGCAGTGATTCAAATCGAAGATATTCGCAATGGCGGATTCCTTTCTGGCGGGACGCAGGAAATTGCGGTTGTTCATCAAGAGGACCAACAACAAGGTCAGGCCATCGTTTCGGCGACACGGCGACCCAATACTCCGGGCATCAGCGGAACGGGAACGCTGCTGGGCATCGTCATTAAAGCGATTGCGCCCGGCACGTCGCAATTGCAGGTGGTGCAGGTGAACGCGCGCGACTCGCAACAGAAACCGCTTCCCATCACCAGCGGGACGGCGACGATTCAGGTGCAGTGATGAGCAAGGCGGCGACAAGACGGCACACGCAAGGAGCCCGATGGGCCGTGCGTTCGGCGGCGGGCATGACGATTCTGGAATTGATCGTGGCATGCGGGATTTTGGTGGTGCTCTCCGGGATGGCCGTGCCCATGGCGCGCGTGCAGATCAAGCGACAACGCGAGGCGCTGCTGCGCTACGACGAACTGCAAATACGCAACGCGATCGACCGCTACAAGGATGCCGCGGATCAAAATTTGATTCGCGTGCAAGCGGGGACGGAAGGTTATCCGCCGGACTTGCAAACGTTGGTCGACGGCGTGCAATTGGCGGGCGCGG
>DASYYI010000283.1:0-7391 GCA_035933995.1 Candidatus Acidiferrales bacterium
CGAGATCGAGGTGGTTTGTGGGTTCGTCGAGCAACAGCGCGGGAGGATTGCCGAACAAAGCTTGAGCCAGCAAGACGCGAACTTTTTGTCCGCCCTGCAATTCGCCCATTTTGCGTTCGTGCAGCGACGCGTTCACGTCCAAACCGTCGAGCAATATGGCGGCGTCAGCTTCGGCTGTGTAGCCGCCCTCTTCGCCGACGATGCCTTCGAGTTCGCCGAGCCTCATGCCATCTTTGTCGGTCATCGATTCATGCGGTTTGGCGTAGAGCGCGTCGCGTTCTTCCAAAGCTTTCCACAGAGCGGCGTTGCCCATGATTACCGTGTCGATGACGCGAAATTTGTCGAAGGCAAACTGGTCCTGGCGCAGGACGCCGAGTTTTTTTGGCCGGCCAATCGTGCCCTTGGAAGGCTCGATTTCGCCGGTCAAAATTTTCATGAATGTGGACTTGCCTGCGCCGTTCGGCCCCGTGATGGCGTAGCGCCGCCCCGCGCCAAACGTGCAAGACACGTCGTCGAACAGAACTCTGGCGCCGAAGCGCATGGAGATGTTGTTAACGGTGAGCAAAACACTTAATTATAACAAATAATTGCGGCGCGTGCTTGCCGCCTCCTAAAGCGCGCCGGTCGCGCACGTTGCTGCACTCTCGAGCCAGAATGCGCGCCCGCCCTGTGCTATTTTAGCTATTCGGGTCGTGCGCACCGTACCGTAACCTCAAACAAAATGGCGAAGCGAGCGACAAGTGAAGCGAAAGTCACCATCACCATGGCCGATATTTTCGGTCCGGGTGGAATGCTGGAGAAATGCCATCCGGGATACGAGTTCCGGCGCTCGCAGCTTGAAATGGCCGAGATGGTGGATACGGCGTTTCAGAAGCATCAGCACACGCTGATCGAAGCGGGGACGGGCACGGGGAAAACGCTGGCGTATTTGATTCCGGCGATTCGCAGTGGGCGACGCGTGGTGATTTCGACGGCAACAAAGTCACTGCAGGAGCAACTGTTCCAGAAAGATATTCCTTTTCTGCGCAAACACTTCGCGCCCGATTTGAAAGTGGCGCTGATGAAAGGGCGCAACAATTTCGTTTGCCGCCAGAAGGTTCATCTGATGGCGAATCAGCCGGTGCTGCGTGGAATGGACGAGATCGAGTGGTTCGCGCAAATCCGCGACTGGGAGAAGTTGACGGAAACGGGTGACCGCGCGGAGCTGGACTTTCTGCCGGACGACGCGGAGCTGTGGAACCGCATCGACGCGCGCAAGGACGCGTGCACGGGGCAGAAATGTCCGCAATTTCAGCAATGTTTTCTGACGGCCATGAGGCAGCGCGCGCAGGAAGCCGACGTGATCATCGTGAACCACCATTTATTTTTTGCCGACCTGGCGCTGCGCCAAGATGATTTTGGCTCGATTTTACCCGAGTACGCAGCAGTGATTTTCGATGAAGCGCATGAAATCGAAGACGTGGCAAGCGATTATTTTGGCCGGGCCATTTCGAGTTACAAATTTGACGAGCTATCGCGCGACGCGGAGCAGACGTTGCGCATGGTAAATGCGGGCACGGCGGCGACCCGGCGTCCGCTGGCGCAGATTCGCGAGCGGGCGCACGCATTTTTCGAGGCTTTTCCCGAGCGCGAGGGCCGCTTCCCATTCGAGCCCGCGGAACGCGCGGCGTTTCTGGAGCGCAATCGCGAGCCATACGACGGACTGGCGGCGGCGCTGAAACGGCTGGAGACGGAGTTGTCGGCATTGAGTTCGAAGCCCGAGGAAGTGCTCAACATCGCCAGGCGCGCCGCTGAGCTCCGCCGGGAGCTGGCGTTCCTGATGGAGAGCCAAGAGAAGGGTTACGTTTACTGGTTCGAGCGGCGCGGAAAAGGTGTTTATTTGGTGGCCACGCCGATTGACGTGAGCGAAATCCTACGCGAGAGATTGTTCGAGCAGTTCGACACGATTGTGCTGACGTCGGCGACGCTGGCCGTGGGCGGTCGCTTCGACTACGTGAAGCAGCGGCTGGGAATTTCAGGATCGCGCGAAGAAATGCTGCCGCAGGAATTCGACTATCGCAGTCAGGCGCTGCTTTATATTCCAAAGGCGCTGCCGGATGTGCGTCACGCGAATTTTTCAACGCGAGCGGCGGAGGAAATCGCGCAGGTGTTGAAATTGACGCGTGGACGTGCATTTTGCCTTTTCACGAGCTACGCGCAAATGCGCGAAGTTCACGAACGGCTGGCCAGGATGATTCCGTATCCGCTGCTGCTGCAAGGGACGGCGCCGCGGTCGGCGCTGCTCGACCGTTTTCGGGCAACGCCCGGCGCTGTATTGCTCGCGACGGCGAGTTTTTGGCAAGGAGTGGACGTGCCGGGGTCGCAGCTTTCGTGTGTGATTATCGACCGGCTCCCATTCGCAGTGCCGTCGGATCCCATTGTCGCGGCGCGCGTGCGGGCGTTGCAGGAAGACGGACAGAATCCCTTCGCAGAATATCAAGTGCCGAAAGCCGTGCTTTCGCTGAAGCAGGGATTTGGCAGGCTGATTCGCTCGCGAAACGATCGCGGTGTGCTGGCGATCCTCGACAACCGCATCCAACGCATGCAGTATGGTAGAATTTTCCTGGAGTCACTGCCCGAATACACCGTTACGCAAGACCTTGCCGAAGTGGCGCGTTTCGCGCAGGAATTGTGAGCGCAAGTGTTTCGCGGGACGGTTGGTGCCCTTGGAACCGAATAGGAGCCGGATGTGTACGAAGTGAGCGTGGAAGAAAGCTTCGCCGCGGGCCACTACCTGCGCGGATACAAAGGAAAATGCGAGAATCAGCACGGACATAATTATCGCGTGCGGATTACCCTGGCGGGACAAGAGTTGGATAAGACCGGCCTGCTTTACGATTTCGTGCATTTGAAGCAAGTGATTCAGTCGGTGATCCGCTCACTGGATCACAAAAATCTGAACGACTTCGCGCCGTTTGACACGCTCAATCCCTCTGCCGAAAACATCGCGCGGCACATTTACGACGAGACGTCCCGACAAATGCACGCGTCCCCCAATGGCGCGGCGGTAGCAAGCATCACCGTTTGGGAGACCGACACGTCGGCCGCGACTTTCCGGCCGTAACCTGAGGCGCCACCGTGAACCGAGCCTTCCTGATCATTGCGATTCCTGCCTTCATCGTTTCCTTCGTGTGGCTCTGGGTTGGCTACGGATTGGCGGTGGCTGTGCCTGTGATTGTGGGGGAGCTGGCGGCGGCGATTGGCGGAGTTATTTATCTGCGGCGGCGCGCGTCGCAAACGGCAGGACGCTGACATGAAAGTTGACGAATAACCAATGTTCATCACGGAAATTTTCAAGTCGATCCAGGGCGAAAGCAGCTATGCCGGGCTGCCATGCATTTTTGTTCGCCTGACAGGCTGCAATTTGCGCTGCAAGTGGTGCGATACGGCGTATGCGTTCCATGGCGGCACGAAATACTCCGTGGACGAGATTTTGAGACGCGTGGATGAATTTTCCGCTCATGGAGAAGAAAACGGCGGCAGGAACGTCCGACTGGTGGAAATCACCGGAGGCGAGCCGCTGTTGCAGCCCGAGACGCCGGAATTGGCGCGGCGGCTGCTCGATTCAGGCTGCACGGTTTTGATCGAGACGAGTGGAGAGCGCGACATAAGCAAGTTGCCCCGCGAAGTGGTGAAAATCGTGGATGTGAAATGCCCGGAGTCGGGGGAAAGCGGAAAGTTCAATCTTGCGAATCTGGAAGCGCTCGAAAAGAAGGATGAAATCAAGTTCGTGATTGCCAGCCGGCGCGATTATGATTTCGCGCGCGCCTTCATGGCCGAACACCGGCTTCGCGAACGAGTTCATGAGATTCTTTTTTCCCCTGTTTTTGCCGATCCGGCTGGCGCATGGCCGGCGATGGACGCTCGCGAGCTGGCGGAATGGATTTTGGCGGAGAACTTACCGGTGCGCCTCGGGCTGCAACTGCACAAATTCGTTTGGGATCCCGCGACGCATGGTGTGTAGGGCAATGAGTCTTAGGCTGGAGTTCGCATAGGTAATGACCTCGACGTCCAAAGCGGTGGTGCTCCTGAGTGGCGGAATGGACTCGTGTGTCACAACGGCGATTGCGAACCAGACGCATTCTCTTGCTTTGCTCCATGCAAGTTATGGCCAGCGAACCGAACAGCGCGAACTGCGCGCTTTCGAAGAGATCGCGGATTTTTACGGCGTGCGGGAAAGGCTTGTTGTGCGGTTTGATTCGTTGGCGCAGATCGGCGGCTCGGCATTGACCGACTCGGGCATCGCCGTACCTGAGAGCTTGCCCGATAATTCGGCGACAATTCCCATTACTTATGTCCCATTTCGCAATGCACATTTCCTTTCCGCCGCGGTGAGTTGGGCCGAGGTGATTGGCGCGGCGGCAATTTTTATAGGAGCTGTGTTCGAAGATAGCTCTGGATATCCCGATTGCCGGCCGGAGTATTATGAGACGTTCGCTCAGCTGGTGCGCGTTGGGACGCGGCCAGAGACGCAGATCGAAATCGTGACTCCGGTGATTCACATGCACAAGAGCGAAATTGTGCGCAAGGGCGTGGAATTAGGAGCGCCGCTGGAACTCACATGGTCCTGTTACCAATCGGATCACGAAGCGTGTGGAGTTTGCGATAGTTGTCGGCTGCGGCTGCGTGCCTTCTCGCAGACAGGACACACAGACCCTATCGCGTACAAGGCACAAGTTGCGCGATAATCGGCACGTGCATCTAAATATATATTTGGGAGGAATGCTCTTATGAAGCGTTCAATCACGAAACTCGGGGGCCACATGTTGTTCCTGGCGCTTCTTTTGGCGCCGATACTTTTGCTTACGCCGACGGCATGGGCACAAGCAGGCCGCCTGTCGGGCAAGGTGTTGGACCTGCAGGGCAATCCCTATCCCGACGTCGTCGTCACGATATCGAGTAAAGATAACGGAATGCATTTCGTCGTTAAAACTGACAAAGATGGCAGCTACCAGCAAGTCGGCTTGCCACCCGGCGTCTACGACGTGAACTTCAAGAAGGACAACCTCAATTACACAGATCAAGTCCAGGTCAGCCTCGGCGCCGGCGACAAGGGTACGGTGCTCAACGAAAATTTCCAGGCGATCGCCAAGAAGTCGGGCTACGACGTCGAGGCAGCCAAAAAACAGCAGGAAGCCGCGAATAAGTTCAAGACGATGAAGACGCACTTCGACAACGGGGTTCATGCCATTGCGGATGCCGATGCAACGAAGCAACAACTCAGAACATCGCCTCCGGATCAAAAAGCAACGCTGCAGGCCCAATTGAACACAGACTACCAGACGGCCGTAACTGAATTCGAGCAAGCCCAGCAGAGCGCTCCTGAAAAGGATCCCAATCTGCCCACAATTCTAGGGAACTTGGGAGTTGCATACGACGGAGCGGGAAAGTACCCAGAGGCGGTCGATACTCTTCAAAAAGCAGTGGAGTTGAAACCGACTCCGGCATTGTATATGCAATTAGGAACGGATCTGGCGCGGGTTGGCAAAATTCCAGAGGCTGGTGCCGCCTGCGATAAAGCCGCAACCCTCGACCCAACGAGCAAGACAATCGGGGAGAGCTGCTACAAAAACATGGGGGTGGTGCTGTCAAACTCCGGAAAGATGAAGGATGCCACCGAACCGCTGCAGAAAGCGACCCAGATGGACCCAAAGGATGCGGACGCCTGGTATTTACTTGGCAATGCACTAACCAACCAGGTTGATGCCAAGAAAGAGGGCGGCAAGGACGTTTATATTATTCCGCCAGGAACGCTCGAAGCGTATCAGAAGTACCTGGAACTTCAGCCTAACGGTCCACATGCGGCCGATGCTAAAGCTTCGCTCGAAAGCTTGGCGCAATTGAACGGAGGTGCCGCTACGACGGTGGTGGTGAAAAAGAAGAAACCGTAGACGTAACTAGGGTGTACCTAAAGACCACGGCGCGGTCGTCTGCGGAGACCGGGTTTCTCGGCGCAGGTTTCCCCCATCGTGATTGTTTTTCCAGCTGCCCGCTTCTCGACCGCGACGCCTCGGAGTGCTATGCTCTGCCAAGGCTGGGCCCCGGGGGGCAATCGTGGCACAGGCAGCTTCCACGTACTTGGGAGAGCAACGACGGCGGAGCACCCGTATTGAACAAACGCTGCCAATAATCATTCGCGGCACGGATCTGTTAGGGCAGCCGTTTGAAGAGCGAACCTCGACGCAAAGCCTCAGCTTCCATGGTTGCCGCTACGCCTCGAAGCATCACCTTCCGAAAAACACTTGGATTACCATCGAGGTTCCCGCTGGACAGAGACAGAGAGAACAACTCAACGCTCGCGCGCGTGTCACATGGATCCAGAGACCCCGTACTTTGCGTGAGTTGTTTCAAGTCGGTGTCGAGCTAGAAATGGGCAGCAATGTCTGGGGTGTCGCGCTCCCTCCGGTGGACTGGGTGAGCAGTAGCATCGAGGGCATGGAAACGGCGGACGTGAGCTCGGCGACCCATACTGGCGCAGACGTCACAGAAAAAGTTGTGAGCGCAATGGAAGTAGTCCGGCAAGAGGGCCCGCTCGCTTCCTACTTGGAGGATTTGCTTGCGAGCTCTGCCCGTCAATCTTCCCCCGGCTGCGCCGAACAGGCGACCGAGCTCAAAATTGAGGAAAGCCCTCTTCTGCGCGAACTTCGTCATCAATTCGAATTTCAGGCCCAGAAGGCGGTTGAGAAAGCGCGAGAGGTTGCCGAGCAAGTGGTCGACGAACGCGCCACCAGCCTCAGGGGCGAACTGCATAATCAGTTGAATCAGGAACATCGTGCCACGGCGGAGGCCTTCTATGAAAAATGGCGTCAGGAATTCGAAGGTCGGGAGTCATCTTCGAGGGAACAGATCTCTTCGGACCTAACGCGGAGGTTGACCGCTCAGGTGGCCCAGGTGAGGCGAGAGGTTCACGAAAACCTGAACACTTCGTGGGGCGAGGCAATCGAGCGAACCCGAGCCGCACTTTTGGAATGGGAACGCCGTGCGGAAGATTTGCGCGGGGAAGTGCGCACCGTTTCCGAAGAAGTTGCGAGTCAGGCGGAGCGGCGTCTCGAGGAAAGAGTGTCACTGCAACTCGATGAGATCAGAAAGGAACTGGGATCGCGCGCGGAACACCAGATCGCTCTTGAGCAAGGGAACGCCGTAGAGATGCTCGGAATCCGGGAGAGCGTGCGTCAGCATCTGCAAGAGGAAATGTCTCGCGCTCAGACGCAGTGGAACGACCTTCTCGAATCCTCGATCGATAGCGCGGCACAAAGGCTCGTGGGCCGTGTTACTGACAGCTCTCAACAAATACTGCAAGCTGCCGAGCAAAAAGTGGCGGTGCGAGTCGCAGATCTCCAACAGGATTCCGG
>DASYYI010000244.1:0-29307 GCA_035933995.1 Candidatus Acidiferrales bacterium
CCAAGTGGCCGCCGGCAATGGAGGCTGCATGGTGATGTAGCTGGGAGTGTGGCACGTGTTGCAATAGGCTGCGGTGTCTTGACGACCGACGCCGGGAACCAGTTGTGGTGTGTAAAGCGGATACGCCGCAACGCTATAGACGCCATCGGTTTGCAGACGCGGAAGAGCGGGCTGCGCGACACTGCCGAGATTCGACGAAGTGTAATATCCAATCTGAAGGTCCGCGTAGATGGCGCCGACAGCGAGGACGCACACGCCAATCGGCAATGCAAAAAATATGCGGCGCTTTTTTCCAGCGCCGATCATGTCGGTTCTCCCACGGTCACTTCCTGGCGCTCGATTTTATTCCAGAGGTAGCCTCCGGGGTTCCAAACGCCTTCGTCGGGCTGCACATTGCCCTTCTCGTCGGTGGCGCGAACGGCCAGATCATATTTGCCAGGTTTTTCCGGCGTCCAGGCGCACTCCCAGGTACGAAACGCGTAAGGGCCGAGATCGTCGCCAAGCTTTGCTTCGCGCCAGCCGCCGCGCGCGGCATCCGAGAATTCGACTTTGGCGACGCGGCCATGGCCGCTGAGGGAAGTGCCGCGAACCGCGACCGGCAAGCCCGCGGGGATTTTCGTCGCGCCATCGGGCGAAATGATGAACGACCGCACGGGCATACGGTTGATGGGAATCATTTTTACTTTGCCGGCCGCCACGTCGGCGGGCTTGGTGGTGCCTCGCGGCGTGTCAGGAACGCGATACGCTGGATTCATCCAGAAATTTTCGTCAGGCTTATCCAGAAGACGAACCTCGGTGAGGCATTTCATCCAATACGTTGCGAAATATCCCGGCACGATCAGGCGAACGGGAAAGCCGTTGAGCATCGGCAACGGCTCGCCGTTCATGGAATACGCGACAATGCTTTCGTCGAGAACGGGATTGCTGAGATCGAGCGATTTCTTGAATTCGTAGGACGGCATGCCCTTCGGACCTTTGCCGCGCTCAAGGCCTTGCATCTGGACCTGTACAGATCCGCTTTTCACGCCCGCCATGTCGAGGAGTTCGCGAAAATGCACGCCCGTCCACCGCGCGCAGCCCATCGCGCCATTGCCCCATTGGCCTCCCGCGACGCGCGGGCCAAAGCGGCTGCGGCTGTTGCCGGAGCATTGGTTAACCGCAGCGAACGTCACGGGCTTAAATTTGTGCAACAGGTCGGAAAATGTGAATTCCAGCGGTTTATTGACGTTGCCTTCGACGCGCAGTCTCCACGCCGAGAGATCCACTTCGTTTGGAATGCTTTCGAGATGCCAGCGGACAAAAAACGCATCGTTGGGCGTGATCGGTTCGAGGAAATACTGGCGCGGCGTTTCGAGCTGCACCGGGCGGTCGGTGAGCAAAACCAGCGGCGCTTTTTGCGGATAGGTGGCCATCGGTCCAACCGAATTCCAGTACGGATTCGCCCCAGGACCCGTGAACGGTGCAAGTCGTTTTGCCGCGGAAGGCTGCTGCTGCGCGAAAGCATTTGCTCCAGCGAGATGGCTGAACGCGAATGCGCCCCCTCCGATACCGATAGTTTTTAGAATTGTCCGCCGAGTGTAATTGGTCGAAATGTTTGACATAAAGATGCGAACCGCGCACTCACTATCGGCGAGGAAATATCCTCGTGTCAAGAATGTTGTGTAAAATAAACCCGACTGCAAGTTCTGTTTGCTCAGCAATTCAAGAACGAGGTGGCAAGAGATCAGTGAAAATCGTGCGAAGTGGTTTCGGCGCGTGTGATGCGCAGCGGCTGAATGCGTTCCACTTTCACGGAAACGACGTTGTCCTGATTTTGCAGGCTTCCTTCTATCAACAGGAATTGGTGATGAATGACCACGGTATGATCCTGCTCGAAAAGTTGCGGCGTGATGATGGCGTTAGCGATACCGGTTTCATCTTCCAGGCTGAGGAAAACAAAACCTTTTGCTGTTCCGGGACGCTGGCGCGCGATCACGGCTCCGGCAAAACGCACGTATGTTCCATGAGGAAGGCGCTCGAGTTCAATGACGGAGCGCATGCTTCGCCGTTTTAATTCGGCGCGGTGATACGCGAGAGGATGCGGACCCACGGTCATACCCGTGCCGCGAAAGTCGGCGATCAACTTTTCTTCGGTGGTCATTGGCGCAAGAGGCGAGCCGGCGGCCGCTTGCGCAATTGCAGGCTGGGAAGTTTCCGATTCGGCATCCCCGCTCGCTCCCGATTTTTCGAAGGCTGTTTCGAGTGTTTCGAATAATGCTCCTGGCCGCCGCGCGGCGCGTTCGATTTGCCACAGAGCATCACGACGATGAATGGTTTGACGATTCTCGCCATCCGCATTGCGCGCGCCTTCGATGAAATTCAAAGCCCCAATTTCGGCCAAGGCCGCAAGTTCAGATTTATGAATTGCGGGAATGCGGAGCTTCAAATCTTCAATCGAGGCAAACGAGCGACCTGCGCGCTGCAGGACAATTTCTTCGGCGATTTCGGTACGCAAGCCTTTGACGAAACGCAGGCCGAGCCGCAAAGCCAGGGCTCGAGCGTCTTTCTCTTGAAATTTTTCGAGTGTGCAAAGCCAGTCCGAGCAGGTTACGTCGATGGGCTTGATTTTAAGACCGTGCCGCTGGGCGTCTTTGACAATTGTTGCAGGGTGATAAAAACCCATCGGTTGATTGTTCAGCAGGGCAGCAGTGAAAGCGCCGAGGTAATGGCATTTCAGATAGGCGCTGGCGTAGGCGAGAAGCGCAAAACTTGCGGCATGCGATTCGGGAAATCCATAGAGCGCGAATGAAGTGATTGACTGGACAATCTTCTGTTGAACTTCTGGTGCTATTCCATTTTTGTCCATCCCGCGGCGAAGTTTTATCTCGATGTCTTTCATGCGCGCTTCGGAGCGTTTGAAACCAAAGGCGCGACGCAATTCCTCCGCTTCGCCTCCCGTGAAGCCAGCGCTGATCATGGCCATCCGCAGCAGTTGCTCTTGGAAGAGCGGTACACCCAGAGTGCGCGCGAGAACGGGCTCGAGCGACGGGTGAAGGCATTCCACGGATTCGCGCCCCTGGCGTCGTTTCAAGTAAGGATGAACCATTTTGCCGACGATCGGCCCGGGCCGAATGATCGCAACCTGAACCACAATGTCGTAAAAGCATTTCGGGCGCAGACGCGGTAGGCATGACATTTGTGCGCGGCTTTCGATTTGGAACATGCCTACGGTGTCCGCTTTTTGCAGAGCATTGTAAACAGCGGGATCGTTCGCAGGCAGGTGGCCAAGATCAACTTCCTCGCCATAATCGTCGCGAATCATTTTCAGCGAATCTTCAAGCATGGCCATCATGCCCAAGCCGAGCAGATCGACTTTAACAATGCCCATATCGGCGCAATCTTCTTTATCCCATTGCACGACGACGCGGCCAGGCATGGTCGCGGGCTCGAGCGGCACAACGGAATCAAGTTGGTCCTGGCAAACGACCATTCCTCCGGAATGTTGCCCCAGATGGCGCGGCAAGTCCTGAATGGCAAGGCACAGCTCGAGAAATTTGCGAATGCGGGGATGGCATGGATCAAGACCCGCATCGCGGAATTGGCGCGCGAGCGTATCGTTGTCGTCTTTATATTCCCAGGCGCCCACGAGACTCGCGACACGGCCTAAAGTTTCGGGATCAAAGGAAAGAGTTTTGCCAATCTCGCGCGCCGCGGAACGGCCACGGTAGGTGATGACGTTGGCCGTCATGGCCGCGCCCAATTTCCCGTAGCGTTCGTAGACATATTGAATCGCGCGTTCGCGCTGATCGCCGCTCGGCAGATCGAGGTCAATGTCCGGCCATTCGCCGCGCTCCTCGGAAAGGAATCGTTCAAAAAGAAGATCCATTCCGACAGGATCAACGGCGGTGATGCCAAGCGAATAGCAAACGGCGCTGTTCGCCGCGGAACCGCGGCCTTGAACCAGAATATTTTGTCCGCGGCAAAAGCGAACGATGTCCCAAACGATCAGAAAATATCCAGCAAGGTCGAGTTTTTCGATTAACGCCAATTCGCGTTCGATCTGGAGGCGCGCACGTTCGTTGCCTGGGCCATAGCGAAGAATCATTCCTTCGTGTGCACGTTGTCGCAGAAAACTTATTTGCGATTCGCCCTGTGGCACGGGATATTTCGGGAACTGGTAACCCAGATCATTCAAAGCGAATTGCAAACGCGAAGAGAGGATTTCAGTATTTGCGATGGCGTCGGGAAGATCGGCAAACAGTCGCGCCATCTCCGCGGAGGATTTTAAATGGCGTTCGGAATTCCGCGCGAGGAGACGTCCAGCAGTGGCAAGCGTGCGATGGTGGCGAATACACGTAAAAACGTCGAGCACTTCGCGTGCTGCAGCCTGTGCGTGCGAGACGCCATTGGTCGCAAGCAAGGGCAAATGCAATTTGCGCGCAATCTCCGCCGCGGTTTGATTGCGCGATTCTTCTTCACGGCAGAAATGCCGCTGCAATTCGACATAGACATTGTGGCGACCAAAAATTTTGCAGAGTTGCTCGACGCATTCAATTCCGCGCGTGATTCCTCCATGGACGAGTGCATGCGCCAGCGGTCCTTCTTCACCGCCCGTAAGACAGATAAGCCCAACGGATTTTTCCGCGATTTCCTCGGCCGAAACAGAACCTTCTCCCTTGCGTGCGCGCAATTTCATGCGAGTGATGAGGCGGCAAAGATTCTGGTAGCCTGCGCGTGTTTCGACGAGCAATGGGTAGCGCCAGCCGTCAGCGGATGTGACTTCCGCGCCGATATGAGCTCGTAACGAGATTTTTTTTGCAGCCAAATGAAAGCGCGGTACGCCGTAAACGCCGTCGCGATCGAGCAGCGCCATGGCTGGAATTTCAAGCTCCGCGCACACGCCGGCCAATTCTTCAGGCAAAGAAGCGCCTTCAAGAAAACTGAATGCAGAGCGGGCATGCAGCTCGATGTAGGTCATTGTTCAGGTCAGTCGTAAATTCCCCGCATAAACCAATTGCCGCGAAGCGCGTCGTAATAAATGCGATAGAGGCCGCGCTGCGGGCATGTAGAGCCGCGTTCCAGGTGAATCGCCGGAGAAAAACGAAAATGAATTTCAAGATCCCATTCGTCGTGCTGCCATGGATCTTCCCGCCACCAATCTCCAGAAGTACGCCACGGGCCGGAAGCTGCAACTACTTTTCCGCGCATGCCGCGAAACGAAATGCGTGCTGGATGCCCTTCGCGCAATTCGACTCTTAGCGGCAGTGAAGGTCTGAAGGCCCGAAACCCCGTGGCCGGTTTGCTGGATTTGCGGTTTTTCAATGGCTCATCACGCGAAGGAGTGAACCGGTTCATGCGAAATTCTCCCGGCCGGTGCGTGTCTATTAATTCGGGCGAGCCGATATGGGAATCGCCCACCAGATTTGTAAGGCGCGCAATGGTCAGTTCCAATTTTTCCGGATCGGGAGAACTGGGAAGAAACAGACCGCCCTGAGCTACACGCTGGCGCGCGGGATCAGCCGCGAGCCAAATTTTTATAATGGATGCCCCCGGAGGATTGGCTTGCAATTGCAGGCGAAGCAATCGGAGAAGCATTTTGGAATCGCGCATGGGCACAGGCAAGTTCAAAGCTTTTTCGTAAATCCTGAGCGCAGGCTCACCAGAAGGCTTGCCGTTCGAGAATCGAGGATTATTTTTTGGAGAGCGCTCCAAGTCGAATCGCAAACGGATGGCGCCGGCGGCGAGTGAACGCGCTGTCAGCCGCGCGCACAATTGATCGAGCAAACGGCCAAGCAGAAAAGCCAAAGGCTCGAGTTCCGCCACGGCATAATCGAGCGGCATTTCTTCTTCAAAACAAATCGATGGTTCCGCCAGTACAAGCGAACGCTGGCTCGCGCCGTGCGCCAATTCATGCAGGCGTACTCCTTCCTGGCCAAGACGTTCCGAGAGTTGCAAAAGCGGCAATGCGGCCAACTCCGCGCAAGAGCGCACGCCCCAACGCTCAAGAGTTTCGAGAACTTCGAGGGATGGCGAAAACACACCGATAGGCATGCAGCCCAGGCGCTGCGCTTCCTCACCGGAAGGAATTATCGTGATACCTGGAAAACCGCGCGCAGCATGGATGGCTGCTTCGAGATTGGACGAGATAGCAACGTTGACGAGCAGGCTGAGGGCCAGGGCGCGCCGCAGCAATTCATTCGCAACATTTTCTTCAGAGTGAAATAAGGAAGCAAGCCCGGCAAGATCGAGAACGATTGTGTCCAGAGCCGTATCTTCTAAGCGCGGGGAAACGGACCAGCCGAGATCGAGCAAACCGGCGTGAGTAGATTTTTCCTGCGCTCGCGAACGACTACGGATTTCGATGCCGTTGAACTGCGTAGCTTGTGATTTTGTCATGCTCAACTGAATTCCTGCGCGCGCGGCGGCGTCGCTCATGGCCGCAACTTTTTCGAGGGGAGGAGTTCCATCGACAAGCACAATCGCGCGGTCGCGAAGCTCTGCCTCTGCACGCACAACGGATTGCACGAGGAAATTGGGGACGTAGATGGAAGCGAAAGCCATATAAATTCATTTGCGAATTGGACAGCTGCGGACAGCGACAGCACAAATCATTCTCGTTTTTTCAACTTTTTCGATTGTGATTCGAGCAGCAAATTATCAGAGCCATTCCAGATTGCCTTTGTTCTGAAAATTCCCGTATCACCACCGATGCTTGCTGGAGCGAATCCACGATGAAAAACTGCCATGACTGCCTTTTGAACGCGGGAACGAAGCACTTCAGCGCGGACGTCGAATCCATCGAGCAGGTAAGCAGACGGATACGCGAAAGAATCCTCTGGGGGCGTTTCAATCGTGGCCGACCAGCGCGCCGTCTCGGAGCCAAGCTGCAAAACCAGCGAAGCGCACGTTTTGGCATTTGGTTCCTGATCGAGAACAACAAAAATTGTTTGTGTATCCTCGACGCTGCGCCGAAAACGAAACCAGGCATTGAGCGGAACGTGGCGCACGATTTTTGGAGGGATGTCGCTTAAATCCAGAGCAATCAAACCGAAGCCGCGCCCCTGCAAAAGCAAATCCGTCGCGCGCAAAGCCTGATCGATATTGCGGCAGCGAACCCAGAGCAATTGCTTCAGCTCCACGCCGGCAGCCTGGGCGGAATGAGGATCGAAATTATCGCTGCCATCGACCAGGGCGCACACTTCCGCATGAGCCGTTCGCGAAGCCAAAGCAGAAAGAAGAAAACTGGTGCGGCCGGAACAGGGAGGCCCGCAAATTTCCGTGAAGCCGCCGCGAGGCAAGCCGCCAGCCAAATAATCGATTTCCGGAATGCCGATGGAAGCTGTTTCGGCGAATTTGCGTTCGCGATAGTCAAAAGGCGCAGAGGCACGCCCGCGAAGATCGCATTCGATTTTGGCGCGAAGGGCAGCAAGGCTCTGGGCCATGACGAAATCCTGAGGCGAGGAGGGTAATTTATATTCGCTTTTTATTCGCCTATATGAGATTATGAACAGGGAGAAAGGCGTTGTCAATGGTGGAGTATGGGAATTGTAAAGGGATGAATGGATTTGTGAGCATTAGGAAGAAAGCGCCGCTGCCAATTTGCCGCGCATCCTAAAGTCATGGTCAAACGAGCGCGAAAAGATGCTGATAAAATGCGGATTCCGCTCGAGGCATCACTCGCGGAACTGCAGGAAACTGCGAAAAATAGCAAAGCTTGCGATCTATGGAAAAACGCTACGCAGACCGTCTTCGGCGAAGGGATGCCCAGCGCGAGAATCATGCTTATCGGCGAACAGCCGGGCGATCAGGAGGATTTGCAAGGCAAGCCGTTCGTAGGGCCGGCCGGGAAATTGCTGGACAGCGCCCTTGTGGAAGCCGGAATCGACCGCAAGACAGTCTACGTGACGAATGCGGTAAAACATTTCAAATGGGAGCCACGCGGAAAA
The DNA here is from genome assembly GCA_035933995.1 of Candidatus Acidiferrales bacterium. Classification (GTDB taxonomy): domain Bacteria; phylum Acidobacteriota; class Terriglobia; order Acidiferrales; family UBA7541; genus DAHUXN01. The sequence goes on from DASYYI010000244.1 coordinate 7,926, forward strand.
CGGCGCATCCACAAAAAACCGAACGCCGCGGAAATCGCCGCATGCCGTCCGTGGCTGGATGCCGAAATCGCCGCATTGCAACCGAAAGTGATTGTCTGCCTGGGAGCTACGGCGGCGCAGACATTGTTTGGGCGAGACTTTCGCGTAACGCTGCATCGAGGCGAGTTCCTTAAGTCGACACTCGCCCCATTTGTGATGGCGACCGTGCATCCGTCGTCGATATTACACGCTCCTGATGAGGAAACACGCCACGAGGAACTGAAGCGTTTCATCGCGGACCTGAAAAAAATTTTGCGAGCGATTTCCTAATGCGTTTTTGCTTTTGACTGAAAAGTTCGGGACAATAGGAGAGTTTCCATTTCATATAAGGAACCGCTCTAGGCCGTACCGTGAACCCATCCCTTGCGAATCTCCCGCCGTCTACCGCGTTTGAATGGGCGCACCCGCTTGTTCGCGAGTGGTTTAAGGGCAAATTTGGCACACCTACGGAACCGCAGGAGCAGGGCTGGCCGCACATTCTCGCGCAAAAAGACACGTTGATTTGCGCGCCCACAGGATCCGGAAAAACGCTCGCCGCCTTCCTCGCGTGTATTGACCGTCTGGTACGCAAAGCGCTGACGGGTGATCTTCAGGATGAAACCGAAGTCTTGTATGTGTCGCCATTGAAAGCGCTGGGCAACGACATACAAAAAAACCTGGAAATGCCGCTGGGTGAAATTTTGCAACTCGCAGGCCAGCGCGGCTTTCTGATGCCGGAGATTCGTGCCGCCGTACGCACGGGCGACACGCTGATGCATGAGCGTCGCGCCATGCAGAAACGCCCGCCGCACATTCTGGTGACAACGCCGGAATCCCTTTACATTTTGCTGACGGCAGCGAAGAGCCGCGAGCTGCTGCGTACCGTAAGTACGGTGATCGTTGACGAAATTCACGCGGTCGCCGACGACAAGCGCGGCGCGCACCTTGCGCTTTCGCTCGAGCGGCTTGACGCGCTTACATACGCGCGCCCTTCGCGCATTGGACTTTCCGCCACGCAGCAGCCGATCGAATTGGTTGCGCAGTTTCTCGCCGGAAATGGACGGCCCGCACCGACGATCGTGCAAATCGCACAACGGCGCAAGTTTGATCTCGCGGTCGAAGTTCCAGCAAGCGAGCTTGGACCCGTGGCGTCGAACGAAATGTGGGAGGAAATTTATAACCGTATCGCGGAACTGGTGCAGCAGCATCGATCCACGCTGATCTTTGTGAACACGCGACGGCTGGCAGAACGCGTGGCACACAATCTGGCAAGGCTGCTCGGCGAAGATGCGGTCGCGGCGCATCACGGCAGCTTGTCGCGGCAGCGACGGCTGGCGGTGGAAGGCAAACTGAAGGCTGGCGAGATTCGCGCGCTGGTTGCGACGGCGTCACTCGAATTGGGAATCGACATTGGAACGGTGGATTTGGTTTGTCAGATTGGCTCGCCTCGGGCGATCAGCACAGGCTTGCAACGAATCGGGCGCGCGGGCCACTGGCGCGGAGCGATTCCAAAAGGACGCCTGTTCGCAACCACGCGCGACGAATTGTTGGAATGCGCGGCGCTGGTGCATTCCATCAGACTCGGCTTGCTCGACCGCATCATGATTCCGGAATGCCCGCTGGACGTGCTGGCGCAGCAAGTCGTAGCCGAGTGTGCAACGCAGGAATGGCAAGAAGACGATTTATTCGCGCTCGTGACCCGCGCCTATCCTTACCGGAATCTATCGCGAAAAGAATTCGACGAAATCGTTGCGATGCTTGCGGACGGGGTTGCATCCCGCCGGGGCCGTTACAGCGCATATCTGCACCGCGACGGCGTGAATCGGAGGCTGCGCGCGCGCCGGGGCGCCCGGCTGGCCGCAATCACGAGCGGCGGCGCCATTCCGGACAACGCTGTCTACACCGTGATTGCGGAGCCGGAGCATGTGACCATCGGCACGGTCGACGAAGATTTCGCGGTGGAGAGTTTGCGCGGCGACATCATTCTCCTCGGCAATACATCGTGGCAGATCCGGCGAGTGCAGGCAGGATCCGTGCTGGTGGAGGACGCGAAAGGCGCGCCGCCCAACGTTCCCTTCTGGCGCGGCGAAGCGCCTTCGCGCACCGCGGAGCTTTCCGAGCAGGTTGCCGAGGTTCGAGAGAAAATTAATTCGCTGACTGAAAATGTCTCGCCGAATACTGTGCGAGGAGATGCGTCGCAAGCTACTGCACCGATCGACTGGCTGATGCAGGAGTGCGGGCTGGACCGTTCGAGCGCCGAGCAGGCGGTGGCATATATCGTCGAGGGCCGCGCTGTGTTGCGCGCCGTCCCGACGCAGCAAACTGTCATCGCAGAGCGCTTCTTTGACGAAAGCGGCGGCATGCAGCTCGTCATTCACGCCCCATTTGGCGGACGCATCAACAAAGCATGGGGACTGGCCCTGCGGAAACGTTTCTGCCGTTCGTTTAATTTCGAGTTGCAGGCTGCGGCGACCGACAACGGTCTGAATATCTCCTTAAGCGAACAGCACAGCTTTCCTCTCGCCGACGTTTTTCATTTTCTGCAATCGGCCACCGTGGAGGATTTGCTCTCGCAAGCCGTGCTCACTTCGCCGATCTTCACCACGCGCTGGCGCTGGACAGCCGGGCGCGCGCTGGCACTGCTGCGTTTCCAGGGGGGTAAAAAAGTACCGCCGCAAATCCAACGCATGCGCTCGGATGATTTGCTGGCGGGCGTATTTCCGCAAGCACTGGCATGCCAGGAGAATATTTCCGGCGAGATCCAGATTCCCGATCATCCGCTGGTGCGCGAAACGATGAAAGACGCGCTGACCGAGGCAATGGATGTCGACGGCCTCAAAAACATATTAGATGCCATGTCTTCCGGACGAATTCACTGTATTGCCGTCGACACGCCTGTGCCGTCGCAATTTTCGCACGAGATTCTGAACGCGAATCCGTACGCATACCTCGATGATGCGCCACTGGAGGAGCGCCGGGCGCGCGCTGTCGAAATGCGGCGGATGCTGCCTGAAGCAGTTCTCTCGGAAATTGGCCGCCTTGATCCGGCCGCCATTGCGGAAGTGCGCGAAGGGGCGTGGCCCGATGTACGCGATGCAGACGAACTCCACGATGCGCTGCAGACGCTCATCGCCCTGCCAGAATCGGCGAACAGTCCTTCGGTGCTGGGACAACTACTCAACAAATCGATTGCCGACTGGACGAATTATCTTGCCGAACTGGCGGCCACGCACCGGGTCGTCCGCGCTTTCGTTGGTGATTGCAGGTATTGGGTTGCAGCGGAAAGAGCCAAGACCTTCTGCACCCTTTTCCCGACCGCAACGTTCGACGCAGGGATTCCGGATATCACGGAACACACTGGAAGTGATAATTCCTCGCAGGAGACCGCGCTCGCCTCTTGCGTTACCGGCTGGATGGCGCACAGCGGTCCCGTGACGGCGCAGATCCTCAGCCACGTGCTCGGAATCGCGAGTCAAGAAATTGAGCAGGCCCTCCTGCGCCTCGAAGCCAGCGGCTCGGTGTTGCGGGGACAGTTCACGAGCCCTTCGGGCAACGAAACCGAGTGGTGCGACCGCAGGCTGCTCGCGCGTATTCATCGGCTGACGCTTGGCGCGTTGCGCAAGGAAATCCAACCGGTGACTGCGGCGCAATTTATGCGCTGGCTGTTGCGCTGGCAACACGTCGCGCCCGGAACGCAAGTCTTCGGCGAACGGGGCACGCTCGAAATCTTGCAGCAGTTGCAGGGATTCGAGGCGCCTGCAAATTCCTGGGAGCGAGAAATTCTGAGGCGGCGGATCGCGAACTATGATCCGAAGGTGCTTGATCAACTCTGCCTGACCGGCGCGGTCGGCTGGGGACGCCTGTCTCCGCATCCGGCGACGTTGACGGAACAAACAGGAACGAATCGCCGTGTGATTCCCACCAGCGTTGCGCCGATGGCGTTTTTTATTCGTGACGACGCGGAGTGGATGACTTTGTCGCACGTGTCCGGCGGCGGCGTTGATAGTGATGAACCGCGCGGGCTCAGTCGAAATGCACACGACGTCTTGGTGTACCTACGCCAGCACGGAGCGTCATTTTTTGCGGATATTGTGCGCGGAACCGGCAAGCTAAAAGCAGAAGTGGAAACGGCGCTATGGGAATTGGTGACGGCGGGACTGCTAACGGCGGATGGCTTCGATAATATTCGCGCCCTGATCGACCCGAAGCGCCGCTCAGGCCACGGCCGTGGCCACAACGCGCGCCCACGCCACAGTCTCGGCCGGTGGTCGCTGCTCTATGCCAGCGAAAGGCCCGACAAAGCCCGCACGGTGGAGGCGACCTGCTGGATGCTGCTCAAAAGATACGGCGTAGTGTTTCGCGAAGTTGTGGCGCGAGAAAGCATCGTTCCGCGCTGGCGTGAATTGTTGATCGTCTTCCGGCGGCTCGAAGATCGGGGCGAAATACGCGGCGGGCGGTTTGTGAGCGGATTTCTGGGCGAGCAATTTGCGTTGCCTGTGGCCGTCGAGTCTGTGCGCGCAATCAGAAAAACCGAACCTTCCGGTGAGATCGTAACTGTATCGGCGGCTGATCCTTTGAACTTTGCGGGAATTTTATTGCCGGGCGATCGCATCGCGGCGAATTCTGGAAAGACGATTACGCTTCGGGACGGTGTGCCTGTTGAAATGGATGACGCCGCCAGATTTGCCGGTGCGATCGCTGTTTGACTCCGTTAGCTGGCGATTCCAGCGAATGGGAAATCAAAAAGTTGGCCGTGCGGTATTATTGCCCGAAGCTTGGGCCGTGACTGGCACTGGCTGGTCAAAAACAACCGGCAATTTGCCAGGGATAACGACCTCGACGATGGTCCCGGGATTCGAGTTCCGGAGCTGCAATTCCCCGCCGAATTCCTTGACGCGTTGCCGCATGCCACCGATGCCGATGCCGATACTGTCTGGCCGGAATTCGGCAACGTGATCGGAAATGCCCTTGCCATCATCGCGCACGGTGACGACAACCTGGCTGTCTTGCTTAAGGATCGTCACCCATCCTTTGCGCGCGCCAGAGTGCCGAAACACGTTGGTGAGAGCCTCCTGCACGATACGGAAAACAGCAGTTTCCAATTCCGGCGCCATTCGCGGAAAACTGGAGGGCTGAACATCAAGGTCTGTCTCAATCCCGCTGCGTTTTGTGAATCCCTCCAAGTACCACTTCAGGGCGGCTCGCAGACCCACTTCGTCGAGCAGGGGAGGATGCAAGAGGTGAGATATGCTGCGGACTTGCTGGATCGTACGATCAATCAGCGTACTCACGTCGGCGGCCACTTGCTTTCTCGACGCGGAGTGATCCTGTTGCAGGATCCCATCCAACATCATCTTAATCGCAACCAAGTCTTGGCCCAAGCCATCGTGTAATTCGCGCGCGATTCGCCGCCGCTCTTCATCCTGGGTCGCGATCAAGCTGCTGGAGAGCCGGCGCAACTCCGAATTCAAGACCTCCAATTGGTGCGTCTTGCGATGCAGTTCCGCAAAAACGCTGACTTTTGCGCGCAACAACTCGGGGACGACGGGAACGGAAATATAATCAACCGCTCCGCGCTGGTATCCCTTGAGGCGGTCGAGGTCCGTCAGGTGCACGGCGGAGATGAAAATAATTGCCGTCTTCTGAAATCGCGGATGCTGGCGGATCATCTCGGCCAGTTCAAAACCATCCAGTTCGGGCATGCTGACATCCATAAGCACGACTGCAATGTCCGTCTTCAGTAAGTGCTCAAGCGCTTCCCTGCCGGAATTTGCTTTAATCAGGTTCTCGCCCAATTCATTGAGTATGGCTTCATAGCTGAGCAGTTTGGCGGGTTGATCATCCACCATGAGTATGTTGGCCTTTTCCGGCATGCAGTTCACCTTCCTCCGCCTCAATGAGTTCGAGCGCCTTACTATAGGCGCACGGTTTGATCTATCGATGCAGCCACATCCGCAAAGCCGATAAGAGTTGCTCCGTATTTACGGGTTTCGCCAAATACTCCGAAGCCCCGGCTTCCAGACACTTCTCGCGGTCGCCTTTCATGGCCTTTGCGGTCAAGGCGATGATGGGCAGGCGGCGCAAAGAAGGGTTTTGGCGGATCACCTGCATGGTCTCATAGCCGTCCATCTCGGGCATCATGATGTCCATCAGGACAATCGCTGTGTCGGGCGTTGATTCCAGCATTGTGATCGCTTCCCGGCCGGTGCCAGCGGTCAGCACGCTCATACCACGACGCTCCAGAACGCTGCTGAGCGCGAAAATATTGCGCACGTCGTCGTCGACCACGAGCACTTTCTTACCTACCAGAGCATCATCTGAACTGTGCAACCGATCGAGCATCCTCTGCTTCTCCGCTGGAAGATCACCAACGACGCGGTGCAAGAACAACGCGGTCTCGTCGAGCAATCGTTCGGGCGATTCGACGCCTTTGACCACCACACTGCGCGCCAGGGTGTGCAGGCGAGCGTCTTCTTCCGGTGATAGTTCTTTGCCGGTGAAGACGACCACAGGCAATTCACCGAGCGCTGGGGTATCGCTGAGCCGCTCCAAAACCTCGAACCCCGACATGTCTGGGAGACGAAGGTCAAGAACCACGCAATCGAATTGCTCATCCGAGAGCATTTCGAGGGCTTCAGCCCCCGTGGCTGCAACGGAAAGGTCGATGTCGTCGTATCCGAGGAGTTCCCGAATACTAAGTTGCTCGGCAGGATTGTCCTCCACGATCAGAAGCCGCTTGCGCCGCGACGTCGCGTATTCCTTGATGCGAGTCAAAGCTATCTCAAGTCCCTCGGGAGTGGTTGGCTTAGTAACAAAAGCGAACGCGCCGCGCGCTAGGCCATGATGCCGATCCTCATCAAGGGTCAACATCTGGACCGGTATGTGGCGTGTCGCCGGATCCTGTTTCAAATGGTTAAGTACTGTCCAGCCGAGCATGTCTGGAAGAAAAACGTCGAGGGAAATGGCCGTGGGATGGAATTCACGAGCAAGGGCGAGCGCCTCTGCGCCCCGCATCGCTACGAGGACTTTAAAGCCCTTATCGTGGGAGAGATCACACAAGACGCGAGCATAGTGCGGATCGTCCTCGATAATCAGCAGTACGGCATCGTCCGGCTGCAGGACGTTGCGATCGTCGGGGATATGCTCGACGGGAATTTCGGTCACCGTCATGCTGGACAACTTGACGGGCGACATAGAGGCTGTCGCCTTCCCTTCCAGCACATTGATATTAGGCGTCGAAGGACCCACATACGTCTGGGGTATGTACAGCGTGAACGTGCTGCCTTTCCCCGGCGTGCTGCGCAATTGGATTTCGCCTCCGAGCAGACTGGCGAGCTCGCGACTGATGGCCAACCCGAGGCCGGTTCCGCCGTACTTGCGACTGGTGCCCGCGTCTGCCTGCTGGAATGCTTCGAAAATGATTCTCTGCTTTTCGGACGGAATACCGATTCCGGTATCGGAAACCTCGAAGGCCACAACGGAGGCCGCTCCGCCGAGAATCGGATGCTCTTCGCTCCAGCCCTTTTCTGGAACTGATACGGAAAGCCGCACAGTTCCTTGTTCGGTAAATTTGAACGCGTTAGAGAGCAAATTCTTCAGCACTTGTTGGAGACGCTTGGAGTCTGTGACCAGGCTCCGGGGCAGGTGCGAATCGGCCTGGACTTCGAAAGTAAGCCGCCGATTTTCAGCTTCGTGCTTGAAGGGCCGCGCCACCGTCTCGAGCAGGCCGGTGAAGAAAACTTCTTCGGCGTCGACCGACACTGTACCCGATTCAATCTTCGACAGGTCAAGAATATCGCTGATGAGATTTAACAAGTCGGTGCCTGCTCCGTGGATCGTACGGGCAAATTCGACTTGCTTTGGCGTCAGATTTTTGTCGGCGTTGTCGCCGAGCTGCTGTCCTAGAACCAGAATGCTGTTGAGCGGCGTACGCAGCTCGTGTGACATGTTGGCCAAAAACTCAGACTTATATTTGGACGTGAGCGCGAGCTCCTTGGCTTTGTCTTCCAGGGCACGGCGTGCTTGCTCGATCTCCTGGTTCTTGCGTTCTACTTCGACGTTCTGCTCGGCAAGCTGCTGGGCTTTTTGTGCTAACTGCTCGTTGGTCTGCTGCAATTCTTTCTGCTGGGTTTGAAGTTCCGTTGCGAGCTGCTGCGATTGCTTGAGCAGTCCTTCGGTCTGCATCGTGGCCTCAATACTATTGAGCACGATGCCGATGCTGGCGGTCAGTTGTTCCAGAAACGCGAGGTGCGACGCGGTGAAAACGTTCAAGGAAGCCAGTTCAATTACGGCCTTAGCGCGATCTTCGAAAAGTACAGGAAGCACGATCACGTTTCGCGGCACGGCTTCGAACAAGCCGGAGCGGATCGGGACCGTCTCTTTTGGCAAATCGGTGAGCAACATGCGCCGCTTTTCGGCGGCACATTGTCCCACGAGACCTTCGCCCACTCGCAAGCGCTGGCGATGGCCGTCTTCGCCGTCATCAGCAAACGCCGACAGCAAGACCATGTCGGAAGAATCTTCGCCTCCCACCTGATAAATCACACCTTGTTGAGCGTTGACCAACGGAGCCAATTCGGATAACAGCATGCGGCCAACAGTGGTCAAATCTCGCTGACCCTGCAACATACCCGTAAAACGCGCAAGATTTGTCTTTAGCCAGTCCTGCTCCGTATTGCGGTCGGTAGTCAGCCGGAGGTTGTCGATCATGGTGTTGATGTTGTCTTTCAGCTCCGCGACCTCTCCGCTGGCCTCCACCTGAATCGAACGGGTCAGGTCGCCCTTGGTCACGGCCGTTGCGACTTCGGCGATGGCTCGAACCTGGTTCGTCAAATTGTCGGCGAGCAGATTGACGTTTCCGGTGAGGTCCTTCCAAGTGCCGGCAGCGCCGGGCACATTGGCCTGGCCGCCGAGGCGGCCTTCCACGCCGACTTCGCGGGCCACGGTCGTGACTTGGTCCGCGAATGTGGCAAGCGTGCCAGTCATGTTATTGATCGTTTCGGCCAGCGCCGCGACTTCGCCTTTGGCGTTAACCGTTAGCTTTTGCGTAAGCTCGCCGTTCGCGACGGCGGTTACTACCTTGACGATTCCGCGGACCTGCTCCGTAAGGTTCGCAGCCATGACGTTCACATTGTCCGTAAGATCTTTCCACGTGCCGGCGACGCCCGGCACTTGCGCCTGTCCGCCGAGTTTGCCGTCGGTGCCGACTTCGCGCGCCACGCGCGTCACTTCTGCGGCGAAGGCGTTGAGCTGGTCGACCATGGTGTTGATCGTGTTCTTGAGTTCGAGGATTTCGCCCTTCACGTCCACGGTGATTTTGCGCGACAGGTCGCCGCGCGCCACGGCAGTTGTCACTTCAGCGATGTTACGCACTTGGCCGGTAAGGTTGCCGGCCATGGCGTTAACTGAATCGGTCAGGTCCTTCCATGTGCCCGCAACGCCCGGGACGTTGGCCTGACCGCCCAACCGGCCTTCGCTGCCAACTTCGCGGGCCACGCGAGTGACTTCGGCTGCGAACGATCGCAACTGCTCGACCATCGTGTTGAGCGTTTCCTTCAACCGCAAAATCTCACCGCGCACGTCCACCGTGATTTTCTTGGAAAGGTCTCCATTGGCGATGGCCGTGGCCACTTCAGCGATATTGCGGACTTGACCGGTCAAGTTGCTGGCCATGAAGTTCACGTTGTCGGTAAGGTCCTTCCATGTGCCCGCCACTCCGGGCACGTTGGCCTGACCGCCCAGCTTGCCTTCGGTGCCGACTTCGCGGGCAACGCGAGTCACTTCGCCGGCGAAGGCGTTGAGCTGGTCGACCATGGTGTTGATGGTGTCTTTGAGTTCGAGGATTTCGCCTTTCACGTCGACGGTTATTTTGCGCGACAGGTCGCCGCGGGCCACGGCGGTAGTGACTTCGGCGATGTTTCGCACCTGGCCAGTCAGGTTTCCGGCCATCGAATTGACCGAGTCAGTGAGGTCCTTCCACGTACCCGCCACGCCCGGTACGTTGGCTTGACCGCCCAGCCGCCCTTCGCTGCCGACCTCGCGGGCAACGCGAGTCACTTCGCCGGCAAAAGCATTGAGCTGGTCTACGGTTGTATTAATGGTTTCTTTTAGGAGGAGAATCTCGCCGCTGACGTTCACGGTGATTTTCTTGGACAGGTCGCCGCTGGCGATTGCGGTGGATACTTCAGCGATGTTGCGGACCTGGCCAGTCAAGTTGCTGGCCATGGAGTTGACCGAGTCGGTGAGGTCTTTCCAAGTGCCCGCCACGCCAGGGACTTGAGCTTGGCCGCCGAGCTTGCCGTCGGTGCCGACTTCGCGGGCCACGCGCGTCACCTCAGACGCGAAAGAACGCAACTGGTCAACCATCGTGTTGATGGTGTCTTTGAGTTCGAGAATTTCGCCCTTCACGTCCACAGTGATCTTGCGCGACAGGTCGCCGCGGGCCACGGCCGTAGCCACTTCAGCGATATTGCGGACTTGACCGGTGAGGTTGCTGGCCATGAAGTTCACGTTGTCGGTTAAGTCCTTCCACGTACCGGCGACGCCCGGCACTTGGGCTTGGCCGCCGAGCTTGCCTTCGGTGCCGACTTCGCGCGCCACGCGCGTGACTTCGCCGGCGAAGGCGTTGAGCTGGTCGACCATGGTGTTGATGGTGTCTTTGAGTTCGAGGATTTCGCCCTTCACGTCCACGGTGATTTTGCGCGACAAGTCGCCGCGCGCCACGGCGGTTGTGACTTCGGCAATGTTACGCACCTGGCCGGTCAGGTTTCCGGCCATTGAATTTACGGAGTCGGTCAAGTCCTTCCACGTACCTGCCACGCCGGGCACTTGGGCTTGGCCGCCGAGTTTGCCCTCGCTGCCGACTTCGCGCGCCACGCGCGTCACCTCGCCCGCGAAGCGATTCAGCTGATCCACCATCGTGTTGAGAGTTTCTTTAAGCTGCAAAATCTCACCGCGCACGTCGACGGTGATCTTGCGCGACAGATCGCCGGTGGCGATGGCCGTGGCGACTTCCGCGATGTTGCGGACTTGACCGGTCAAGTTGCTGGCCATGAAGTTCACGTTGTCGGTTAAGTCTTTCCACGTACCGCCGACGCCGGGCACTTGGGCCTGACCGCCTAGTTTGCCTTCGGTGCCGACTTCGCGGGCCACGCGGGTCACTTCGCCGGCGAAGGCGTTGAGCTGGTCGACCATGGTGTTGATGGTGTCTTTGAGTTCGAGGATTTCGCCCTTCACGTCCACGGTGATTTTGCGCGACAAGTCGCCGCGCGCGACAGCGGTTGTTACTTCGGCGATGTTGCGCACCTGAGCTGTCAGGTTACCCGCCATGGCGTTTACGGAGTCGGTCAAGTCCTTCCAAGTGCCGGCGACGCCGGGCACGACGGCCTGGCCGCCGAGCTTGCCGTCCGTGCCAACCTCCCGCGCGACGCGCGTCACTTCCGATGCAAATGACCGCAACTGGTCAACCATCGTGTTGATGGCTTCTTTGAGCTGGAGAATCTCGCCTCGGACGTCGACCGTGATCTTGCGCGACAGGTCTCCGCTGGCGACAGCCGTGGCGACCTCGGCGATATTACGCACCTGGCCCGTTAAGTTGCTGGCCATCGAATTGACTGAGTCGGTGAGGTCTTTCCAAGTGCCCGCAACGCCGGGAACTTGCGCCTGGCCGCCCAGTTTGCCGTCCGTACCGACCTCGCGCGCGACGCGTGTCACCTCAGCGGTGAAAACGCCAAGCTGTTGAATCATGGTGTTAACAATATTTGCGGAACGCAGAAACGCGCCTTCCAGGGGCCGGCCGTCCACGTCCAACCTTACAGTCTGTGTCAGGTTTCCTTGTGCGACGGCGGCAATGGCGCGGGTCACTTCCGTGGTTGGGCGGAGCAAGTCCTCGACGAGCATGTTGACGGAAACCTCCATCTCGCCCCAGGCGCCTCTTGACTGATTGAATCTTGTCCGTTCTCGCGTCCGGCCTTCCTTGCCAACCACCTGTCCAACGCGCTTTAGTTCCTGCGCCATCTGCTGATTAGCTCCGGCAATCTCGTTGAAAGTGTCGGCGATTTTTCCTTCCACACCTGTCCAGGCGCCAGGCAGACGCACGGAGAAGTCACCGTCGCGCATTGTTTGCAGGCTCGCCAGTATGACGCTGAGATCGGCGACGGCAGGTGTCCCCTTGCCTCGGCCGTTGTTTTCCAATGTAGCCTGCGATTCCCCGCTGGTGGTAGGGATTGCAGGGTTGTGGTCGCTTTTTTTCATGCTGGTCTCCAAACTGCCTGTGCATCGTCAAGCGGGAAATAGGTCCATCCGCGCCCGTCTGCCGCGCACATCCATTTCCTCACGCCTCATCCAATCCTGACTTGCTTCACGATAGCTCAGAGGGTGGTATTTTGGCCCCGTCTTGAAGTGAGGATGCCTAATTTCGTACCATGAAAGCTGTCTACAGGGCATACAGTGATTCCTGTATAAAGCGAAACAATACATACATTTCTGGTCTAGGTGTGTTCTCCTCTTGTGATGTATGCTTCCGATATATGGTTTGGCAGGGGGCCAGTTTCATCTTATGGTAGCCGTACGGATTTTAATCGCTGACGACCATGAATTCGTCAGGAGAGGCGTGCGCGCTCTCTTGGAATCTCGCGACGGCTTTGAGGTGTGTTTTGAAGCCGCAAATGGCCAGGAGGCCGTTGAGAAAGCCCGGGAACTGAAGCCGGACTTGATCATTTTAGACATCACCATGCCTATTTTGAGCGGCTTTGATGCCGCTCGAAAGATCAAAGAATTCTCCCCTGAAACGCCCATTGTGATTCTGAGTATGCATCGCGACAAAGAGTACATGGAAGAGGCGCAGAAGATAGGCATACAGGGTTATGTGCGCAAATCGCAAGCCGCGTTAACTCTTGTGACTGCGGTCGACGCGGTTCTTCAGGATCAGACCTTCTTTCCTGCCGAATTGTGACATGGCTCGGCCGCGCGGCACCCCGAAATCACGAACCCCTTCCACAAATGGCGCTATTGGCACAAATGACGTCAGTGACAAAGAACTTGCTCGCGTGCGTGACATCACCGGGCATTCTAAGTCATGTGTGATACAAGTTTCGCTGCACCTCAATTCATAATTTCGGCGTACACTTAGCGCACATGATGCGATTCAAGAGTACGTTGGGTGCCTGTACATTTCTGTTCGGTATCCTGGTTCTGGTTCCGGCGATGGGCCGCCCCGATTTCAATCATCATGTCGCGCACATGAAAACCGCAATTACAACGACAGAGGCCGAGCAGGGCGAAAACTCGCGACGTGTTCGCGTCGCCGCAGGGGAGTATGAAGTTCTACAGGGAGCCGATGCCGGTGGAATTGGCTCGTACGCTCCGGGGGTATATAACTTCCGCGAATCGTGGACGCTTTGGCGATCACCAGATGGCGGTTTTGAAGTGGAAGGGGAAAGGGAATACGAATCGCCAAAGGACGAACTGCACAGTAATCGATTTTCAGTTCATCTTTCGCCGGATTTCCGGACGCTGGGCGTGAAGGAATTTAGAAAGCTGCGTTGGAAGCCGGATTCCGGGCCACTCAGTTGCGAATTTCAACCGTCAGAAATGATTTGCACTTCCAGTGCAAAGGATCCAAGTCAATCTGTCGACCTAAACGTACCGATGAGAGATGCATATGGCTTCCTGTGGCCGATTTCCGCCTTTTCGTTGAGCAACATCACGCGTCGCGCCGCGAAAATCCACGACAAATTAACTCCTGTCCAACTGGTGACCGTTGAAGAGCCAAGTCCACGGAACCCGGTTTTTGTGTCTACACTGGACGGGAACTTGAAATACCTTACACAAGAGGAGATTACTCTGGCGGGTAAGAAATGGCGCGCGGACAAATTCGAATTGAAAGTCCCGCTGCATCCCGCGTTCATCATTTGGACGTCGACGGAAGGTTTGCTGCTGCGATTTGCCCCAGAGAGCAAGAGCACGCAAGCGGCAGACGGTTTGCAGTTAGTTCATTTCCAGCAAGACGTGAATTTCTGAAACGAGGAACTTCCCCAACGTAGCGCTGATTTTGCATTCTATTCCACGCATTAGATGGGTTTACGTGTCACCGACCGAGGTGACGCTGGTCACGGTGGGCTGGTTTCCGCCTTGCGAAACTCTGCTTACCGATAATTCTTGCTGGGAGGTCAGATAGGCCTCAAAAGAATTGGATGAGAGGCATAGAATGAAAATTCTACTGGCAATCGATTCGTCCAGCGCGTCACAACACGTAATCACGGAGGCGGCCGCGCGTCCATGGCCCTCGGGAACGAGGTTTTGTATTCTCCATATCGTGGAGGTTTTGGGCATGGGGCGGTCGCTGGCGATGATCGATGAAGAAAAACGCTACGGGCAGGCTCTCGTCGCAGCAGCAGCTGAGAAATTGGTTCGTGCCGGGCACGAAACGAGCACGGACATTTTGGTCGGCTTTCCGCGAAAGGCCGTCGTGCAATACGCGAGGGAATGGAGGGCTGACTTTGTCACGGTTGGCTCGCATGGCCAGAGTGCTCTTTCGCGATTTCTGCTGGGCAGCGTTGCGCAAGCGGTGCTTCGCACGGCACCGTGTTCCGTTGAACTTGTCCGTCGGATCCACGAATCTTCTTCCCGCCGGGGGATGAGAATAGTGCTTGGCACGGACGGGTCTGACGGCGCCTCGGCTGCCATAAAATCAGTGACGAGCCGTCCGTGGCCTGCGTGCAGCGAGGTCAAGATCATCAGTGCAGTTCAGTTGCTCGTACCTGGAAATGAGCTGATGATGTCGTCGTCCTCCCCCGTTTACCCAACAAGTCTCCTCGAAGAGGTGTGGAGTGAAGTTCGCAGTAGTGCACATGAGGCGGTCGGCGAGGCGCGAGAGAGGCTGGAAGTTGCAGGGATGAAAATCGCGACGGGAGAAGCGACGCCAGAAGGAGACCCGCGGGTTGTCTTGCTTGCTGAAGCGAAGGAATGGGACGCGGATCTAATTGTTCTTGGCTCGCATGGGCGTCACGGGATGGACCGCATACTCATGGGAAGCGTCTCGGAATCAGTGGCACTGCACGCCCATTGCTCGGTGGAGGTCATTCGAGGGTAGTCAGACGGGAGAACTCATCGGATCGTGAGTTCGATCTCCAAGGTCGAGTCAGAACTTCCGCTAGAGAGATCCGTGTGCCCGTTGCCCGCTCGCATGAGAGCGTTGTTTGCTCACTGGACCGGAGCTCCGGCGATTTCCGTTCTGACTATCATTGCCATTTTTCTTCATTTGATTTTTCGCTATGCGCTAGGGACCACTCGAACGATTTATCTCGCTCCGCTGATTGCCGTCCTAATCTTTGGAGGCATTCCCCTTGTTGTCACGTTGACCAAGAAAGCGTTCGCACGGGAATTTGGCTCGGACTTGCTCGCCGGAATCTCGATCGTTACCGCTGTACTGCTTGGAGAATACTTGGTTGGCGCAATCGTCGTGCTGATGCTTTCGGGAGGCACGGCGCTCGAGGAGCTTGCATCCCAGCGCGCGTCGTCGGTGCTTGATGCGTTGGCAAAACGCATTCCTCAGACTGCGCACCGCAAAGCAGGAGCGAGTATTTCCGACGTGCCGCTCGACGCCGTCGCGGTCGGGGATGTGTTGGTTGTATTCCCGCATGAAATTTGCCCGGTAGACGGCGCGGTCATCGACGGCCACGGAAAAATGGATGAGGCGTATTTGACGGGCGAGCCATTCGAAATCTCGAAAACTCCCGGCTCGCTGGTGCTCTCCGGCGCTATCAATGGCGACTCGGCGTTGACGATTCGAGCCGAAAAGCTGGCGGTGGATTCCCGATACGCAACCATCATGCGCGTAATGCATGAGACAGAGCAGAGGCGGCCGCGACTCCGGCGTCTGGGCGATAGGCTGGGCGCGTGGTACACACCGATTGCGCTGCTTCTCGCCATTGCCACATGGGCGGTGACGCACGAGTCCCAGCGCTTTCTCGCCGTGCTGGTTGTTGCGACGCCCTGTCCGTTGTTGATTGCCATTCCCGTTGCCGTAATTGGCGCTATTTCCCTTTCCGCGCGCCGCGGAATCATCATCAAAAATCCTGGCGTGTTGGAGGAGATTGATCGTTGCCGGACTCTGATTTTCGACAAGACGGGAACGCTCACATACGGAAAACCGAAGCTGTCCGAAATACAGTGCGCGGATGGTTATCGACGCAAGGATGTTCTTAGCTTGGCGGCTAGCCTGGAGGTTTATTCGAAGCACCCACTCGCCATGGCCATTCTTGATGCGGCCCGTGCAGAGGGATTGCCAACGGAATCCGTTTCGGAAATCAGCGAGCGTCCGGGCGAAGGATTGCGAGGGACAGTAGGAAGCAGGAAAGTCCTGATCACCGGAAGGGACAAAGTCGCAGTGCAGAAGGGAAAGCTGCCCCGGGTTGCACCTGGACTGGAATGCCTTGTGTTTCTCGATGGCAATTTCGCAGCGGCGTTCCATTTCCGCGACGCGCCGCGCAAAGACAGCCGGCTCTTCCTGGAACATTTGAAACCGCGCCACGCGATCAGCAAGGTGATGCTCGTCTCCGGAGACCGTGAATCGGAAGTCCGCTATCTGGCCGGGATAGTCGGAATCAAGGAAGTGCATTCGACGAAGAGCCCGGAAGAAAAAGTGGAAATTGTGCGCGAAGAAGCGAAGCGGCAGAAAACGATTTTTGTTGGCGACGGGATTAATGACGCGCCCGCAATGCAGGCGGCTACTGTGGGAGTGGCCTTCGGTTTGAGCAGTGATATCACTTCGGAAGCGGCTGACGCGGTCGTGATGGAGACTTCGCTGGGGAAAGTGGATGAACTGATGCATATTGGCCGCCGGATGCGGCATATTGCACTGGAGAGCGCCGTCGGCGGCATGGCGCTTAGCGTAGGGGGCATGCTCGCGGCAGCCTTTGGTTATCTTCCGCCGGTCGGCGGGGCGATCGCGCAGGAAGTGATTGATCTCCTTGCCGTTTTGAATGCCGTGCGCGTTGCCTTGCCGTTCAAGGTCCTGACCGATTTCTAAAAGTGCAAGCTCACGCGCCGTTTCGTACAATCCACGCAGCGTTTATGAAGGAGAGGTTAACGAAACGATGGGCCGTACCGCGCTTGAGTGTTTCTTCGCTCCGAATTCCGTTGCCGTTATCGGCGCCACGGATCGTCCGGGCAGCGTCGGACGCACCGTTCTTTCCAATCTTCGCAACGGAAAGTTCCCGGGCAAGGTCTATGCCATCAATCTCCATCGTACACAGGTTCTTAGCCTTCCTTGCTATGCGAACATCGGCGCCGTTCCCGAGAAGGTTGACCTAGCCGTGATCGTCACGCCAGCGCCGACCGTGCCAGACATGATCCGGGAATGCGTTGATGCAGGTGTGCGTGCGGCCACCGTGATTTCCGCCGGCTTCAAGGAACGAGGTGAGGCAGGCGCGGAACTCGAACGCCAAATTCAGGCGGAACTTCGCCGTGGAACCATGCGCCTAATCGGTCCCAACTGCCTTGGCATGATGAACCCGAGTCTGGGCTTGAACGCGACTTTCGCGGAGAATATAGCGAGACCCGGGAATGTCGCGTTTCTCAGCCAAAGTGGCGCGTTGCTGACAGCGATCCTCGATTGGAGTTCGCAGGAAGAAGTTGGATTCAGTGCCATTGTTTCCACAGGTTCAATGCTCGACGTGGGCTGGGGGGATCTGATTTCCTTCTTTGGGGAGGATCCCCAGACGCAGAGCATCCTGCTGTATATGGAGTCCATTGGAGATGCGCGCAGCTTCCTTTCTGCCGCGCGCGAAGTGGCCCTCAGTAAACCGATCATTGTCATTAAGGCCGGACGTTCGGAAGCCGCATCGCACGCGGCGAGTTCGCACACGGGTGCGCTCACCGGAAGCGATGAGGTTTTCGATGCGGCTTTCCGGCGGTGTGGCGTCCTGCGAGTTCAGAGTATTTCCGATCTCTTTTACATGGCGGAAGTCATGGACAAGCAGCCGCGCCCGCGCGGGCCACGGCTCACGATCTTGACGAATGCGGGCGGGCCCGGCGTCTTGGCTACAGACGCACTAATTGCGACAGGTGGTGAACTTGCCCCAGTGTCCGAAGAAGCGATGATTGCCTTCAACAAAATTCTCCCGCCGGATTGGAGCCACAACAACCCAATTGACATCCTCGGCGACGCCGACCCGGAACGCTTCGCTCGTGCGCTGGAGGTTGCGGTCGGCGATTCCAATAGCGATGGTCTGCTCGTAATTCTGGCTCCTCAAGGGATGACAGATCCGGCGCGGATGGCCGAGAAACTGACGCCGTATTCGAAAAGTAAGAAAAAGCCAGTGTTGGCGAGCTGGATGGGTGGCAAAGCGGTTGCGGAGGGCAGATCCATTCTCAATAATGCGGGCATTCCGACTTTTGCCTATCCGGACACGGCCGCCTGCGCGTTCAACTACATGTGGCGCTTTAGCTATAACCTTCGAGGCTTGTATGAGACTCCCGCCGTGACGGACGAACCAGAAGCAGGAGAGCCAATTCGTAGGAAGGTGAAAGAAATTTTCGACCGAGTGTTAGCTTCAGACCGCTCCCTACTGACGGAAATTGAATCCAAAGAAGTACTGAATCTTTACGGGATTCCGACTGTTCAAACAACTCTGGCACAAAACGAAACCAGAGCCGTTGAGCTGGCGCAGGCAATCGGGTTCCCCGTGGTCCTGAAAGTCCACTCAGAAACTCTCACGCACAAAACCGATGTGGACGGCGTAAAACTTAATCTTCAAAACGAAGAGTCCGTTCGGCAGGCCTTTCAATCCATTCGATCTTCTGTAGACGCGAAGGCTGGCGCGGGTGCGTTTCTGGGAGTCACGGTCCAGCCGATGATCCGGTTGGAAGGGTACGAGCTCATATTGGGAAGCAGCGTAGACGCGCAATTCGGTCCAGTGATCTTATTCGGATCCGGCGGACAACTCGTCGAAGTGTATCGGGATCACGCGCTCGCGCTTCCGCCGCTCAATACAACGTTGGCCCGGCGCCTGATGGAGCAAACGCAAATCTTTGCAGCGCTCAAGGGAGTTCGAGGACGCGCGGGCGTGGATATGGCAGCGCTCGAGCAGGTTCTGGTCCGGTTCAGCCGCTTGCTTATTGACCAATGCCGCATTAAAGAAATAGATATCAATCCGCTGCTCGCATCGTCAAACAATCTGCTCGCTCTGGACGCGCGAATTGTTCTCTATGGACGACAGGTTGCCGACAAGGACCTTCCTCGTTCGCCGATCCGGCCCTATCCAGAGCGCTACATGTCGCGATGGAAAATGAAAAACGGGGAAGAGGTTCTCATTCGGCCAATCCGGCCAGAAGACGAGCCGCTGATGGTGAAATTCCACGAGACTCTTTCAGAGAAGAGTGTCTATCTGCGTTATTTTCACATGGAAAACTTGAGTGCTCGTGTCGCTCACGATCGCTTGATTAGGAAATGCTTCATCGACTACGACCGGGAGATGGCACTGGTGGTGGATCGAGCGGTGCCAGATACAGGCCGTCATGAGATTCTGGGCGTTGGGCGGTTGAGCAAGTCACACGACGCCAAGGAAGGTGAAGTGGCGGTCCTTGTAAGTGACTCCTATCAGAATCTTGGTGTGGGGACCGAGTTGGTAAGGCGGTTAATCCAAGTCGGACGCGATGAGGAGCTCCAGGAAATCGTGGCCAATGTGCTTCCTGAAAACGTTGCGATGCAGGCGCTGGCAAATCGCTTTGGTTTCAAGGTACGTCAAACCGCCGACCCCGGAACAGTCGTCGCAGTTCTGAATCTGTAGCCCGCACGTTCGTTAGACCTCTGTAACAAAGCACCTTTGTGTCCCGTGACGAGCGTCACAGTCACAAAGTGACACAGATCATCGCCCCCAGTGGCTCCTGCTGCTATAAACGCGAAGTGGGTGGAATAAAAGGGGGAAACTACAATGATGGACAAGCCACCAACTGCGGAGCCGGGCAAAGCACGGACCCCGAGTGTGAAAATTGGGAATTCGACCGAGTGCTCCAAGGCAATTTCGGACGCCGTAGCAAAGCGTGCCTACGAGATTTATGAACGCTCAGGGCGCCAGCCAGGCTCTGATCGCAAAAACTGGTTTCTTGCTGAGAGGGAGATCATCAAGCCTCTCAATTGCGGACTTTTGAAATCGAAAGAGGGCGTCACCGTCTCGATATGCCGTTCTTCGCTTAGTGCGAAGGATATTGACGTTTGCGCTGAACCGCATCGCTTGATCGTTATGGCGCGCAACGACTCGAATTCGATGATCGGACCAACCGCAGTTTATCGAGTGCTTCCGTTGGCAGACGAAATCGAGCCATCCTCCTTGAAGCTAAGAGCGCATGGCCGTCTGCTCGAGATCAAGCTGAGTAAAGCCAGCGCAAACAAGAAAGCTTTTCTTGCCAAGGCCGCGTGATTTAGGGTTTGCGGTCAGCGATGAGAAGCAAGCTTCCAGCAATCCCTTGCAATTGCCCAATCTTCCTGCGCGCGAACAATTAGGACACGGACGGCGGAATTGCAAGTGGAGATTTCACAATCCGCAGCAGGCCGCCGATTTTTTTGCGAATCGAGTCTAAGGCCCAGATATCCGAAGTTATCGCAAGCTGCCGCCCGTACCTCCGGCGAATTTTCGCCAATTCCAGCGGTGAAAACCAAGGCGTCTATTCCGTCCAGGACCGCAATCATCGCGCCGATGTAGGAAACGAGGCGACGGACAAATATCTGGAAGGCAAGCCTGGCGCGCGTGTGGCCCTTTTTCATTGCGGCCACGATCTGCCGCATATCACCTGATATCCCAGAGATTCCCAACAGACCGGACTTCGTGTTCAGCAATTGATCCAGGCCGCCTCCTGTGAATTCACCTTGTCGCATCAAGTAAGTGAGGATGCCCGGGTCAACCGAGCCAGAACGGGTACCCATCATGAGTCCTTCCAGAGGGGTGAAACCCATAGTTGTATCCACGCTGTGGCCCTTTCGGATCGCAGCCAGAGAGCAACCGTTCCCAAGGTGGCAAGTAACCAGTTTCAGCGCAAATAGCTTCTTGCCGAGCAGTTGAGCGGTGCGCTCGGCGCAATATTGATGATTGATTCCGTGGAAGCCGTAACGGCGAATGCCGCGCGCGAGCCATTCGTAAGGTCCCGGATACACAAACGCGGATTCGGGCAGTCGGCTATGAAAGCCAGTGTCAAATACAGCCACCTGCGGAACGGTTCCAAATCGCCTCTCTACAATCTCAATTCCTTCCATCTCGACGCGATTATGCAGCGGGGCAAACGCAGACATCTTCGCGATGGCGGCCTTTACGTCAGATGTGATGACGGTCGGCTTCGCATATTTCTGGCCTCCGTTCACGATGCGGTG
>DASYYI010000255.1:0-10668 GCA_035933995.1 Candidatus Acidiferrales bacterium
CAAATTGCCGCCGCCTATGAACACGCGACGCAGTGGCATTTGCGCCGCCCAAGTCTAATCTGATTTCGCCGCCGCATTCTGTTCAAGCCGGGAAAAAACCGCGGTATCACTCTCATCTCGTTTCTAATTCCTATTTTCACAATTCGTCCCCGTCGCCCTCGCTCCCGACGGCAGTGCCCCGCGACGCTCCATCAGCCATTGCCCCGCATAGAAACCCCACGCGCCAGTAATCAGGCCTGCGAGCACATCGGCAACGTAGTGATATCGCCCGTAGACAGTCGCGACGCACATACACAGAAAAAACGGCAGGCAAATCCAGAACAGCCACTGGCGATAACGCCACGACGCAAGAATCGCGACTGTCGAACCGGCCACGTGTGCGGAAGGAAACGCCGCTCCGTGCACTAGCGCGTAACTTTCGAGCCAGTTGATCAGGTGCGTGCAAACACCTCCAGAAAGGCGTACCGTTTCGATCGACGCGAGTGAAAAGTGCGGGCTTTCGACCGGCGCCAGAACAGAAATGAAATACACGGTGTAATGCGCGATGGCGGTCGAGACCATCACTTCCCAAAATGCCCGGCGTTCCTTCGCCGCGTAAAGCAGCGCGGGCAGAACCACCAGATAAAGAAAATAAGTCATGTAAGAAAACTGCATAAAGTCGTTGAGCGCGGGCGAGGCAAATTGCGCCAGCCACACCGACGGATTCACACCCGTCAGCGCATGATCAAAAGCGATGAAGTAGCGGTCCAGCCAAAAAGGAAAAATAGCGTGGACCAGCGCGTTCAGTTCTTCGAAGAGAAAAATGTAGAGCGGCAACGGATACCAGTGGCGCGCAAAACGAAGAGCTCTTGCGTGCGGAGACCGCTTCGAAATCACCGCGAGCGCAAGAATCGCCCCGGCTATCGCGCAGTGCCCGCAAAAGAATGCGCCGGGATGCGCGATATTTTTGTGAAACACGGCGATTATGCTGGTAATCCACGCCAGATACGCAAGCGAAACCCACTCAAACGCTCCGCAAGCTCGTCGAATTTCAGCGAACAGCTTCGAGAACGCGCGAGCCTTGCGCTGGCGGCCTCGAAGCGCGCCCGCCGCCGCGTCGCTCATCGCATACGTTGTCAATGAATTGCGAAAGAATGTCATGCTCATCGGTCTGTTCCCCGGCAATTTATGGATTGCAGCAAACTCGCGTGAAGTCCTCGCAATGGCTGCACACTGTCGCGCGACTTTTCGATCCGCGGATTCTGCGTTTCACGCCAACGCCCACGCCAGCGCCTCGCCAGTTTCCTCTCCAGTGTCCTCTCCGGTACTGTCTCCAGTAAACGATTGGCCAGTTCCGGGCGCGCGCCTCGCATTCCAGATTTGCCGACGGATTCACCGCCGCCGGATGCCCAACCGTTTCAAGCATCGGAAGATCCGAAACGCTGTTGCCGTAAGCGAAACTGCGCGCAAGATCCAGACCATACTCTGCAGCTAAGTAAATAATGGCGCGCCGTTTTTCAACGCCGCACATATGCTCGCCCGCGATTTCGCCCGTCCACACGCCGTCGCGCATCTCGAGTTGCGTTCCAACAATCGTCAGTGGCACGGAAAAATCACTGCCAACCAGTTCCGCGACCGGCGTAGGCGCTCCGGTAATCAGAAAAATGCGATGTCCTTCCGCGAAATGAAATCTCAATCGGCGAAGGCCATCGGAAAAGAATTCCACCCGATGCGATGCCAAATGCTGTGACCATTCTTCAACGCACTTTGTCGGCACTCCCGAGAAGTAAGCTTTATTGCCTCCAATTGCAGCACGATGATTTCTCGCCATGTTTGTGATAAACCGCTCCGCACAGCGTGCAAATTGCGCCAGCCCGATTAACCCGCGCATCAGAAGATAAAAAATAAACCGGCGTTCCACCGACGGCGCTCCCAACAACGTGCCGTCGAGATCAAAAAATGCGCCGATGCCGTCCCCGCGGCTCATTGCGCGCCGCCCGCAATTGTTTTCGCTGATGTAGGCGACGCCGCAAAAAAATAACGCCGCCCTTCCCACAAGACCGGCACAGCCCGTATCAGACAGAACGCGACCGTTGTCAGCACCAGCGCTTCGGCTGCCGCGCGCACCCATGCGACCTGCGCGGGCGAGAGAGTTGCCTCTGGCAACCGCACGAGTGTCAGTTCCACACGAGTGTCAGTTCCACGCCGAGATAGCAAAAGCAAACGCATTTCATCGCGCCATAGACGGCTCGGCTCGCGCGTGAAGCCACCAGCGCGCGTCCCCACCATGTTTGCAGCATGGAATTCGCGCCGAACCCGGTCCGCCCTGCGCGCGAGGCCAAACTCCGAAGAAAATCAGTCGACATGCCGCGAACAAAAAATAGGACTGGCACCCACAGAGACACCAGCCCCGTCACTGCAAAAAAAGTGAAGAAAAGATTCTCGACCACGCGATCGCCCAGAATATCCAGCTGTGCGCCGAGTGGCGTCGCGAGTTTGCGCCGCCGCGCAAGATAGCCGTCGAACGCGTCGAGAGTGATTGCCGCGATCGTCAACACGAGCGCCGCAATGTCGCACCAAAAATTGCGCGCGAACAGCGCGACCGCGGCGAAACCCAGCAGAACCCGCAACAGTGTTATTTGATTTGGCGTCATTTCGGCCTCCACTCGCCACGCGTCTTCGCCGGCAACGGCCATAAGGCACGACGGAAGCCAAATCGCGCGAACGCCCAAGCCGAAAGTCTTCTGACTGATTCTCCGTGGCTTACAGAACGCGATGCTGGAAAGTTTTGGCGCTGCCCAGCAAGTCAATGAATGGTTCTGGCGTCACCTGGAGCCTTTTCCCGATTCTCCATCCACACGCGTGCGCTTTGCGAAGCGGTGTGCGAAAATCGCAGCTTGCATGCGCCGTATCGGCTCGCGAAACATCCAATACCGGAATCAGGAGCGTAGTCAAACCAGATGAACGTCACCGTATTTACGGCGCTGTTGGCGGGGCTGATCTCGTTTTTGTCTCCGTGCGTTTTGCCGCTCGTGCCCGGATACATCTCCATGCTCTCAGGTATCGGCGTTGACCAGCTTCAGCAGGGAAAAGGTTCTCGCGGCGAATTGCTCCGCTCTGCTTTTGCGTTCGTCATCGGATTTTCGCTTGTGTTCATCAGCTTTGGCGCTTCGGCCACCGCGGTCGGCACGTTTCTGCTGAGCAATCGCAACGAGCTCGCGCCCTTCGCGGGCGCATTCATTCTTCTTTTCGGCCTGCATTTGATTGGCGCTCTGGCGAAGATTTCCATTCGTATCGGACTGGTGATCGGCGCTCTGCTTGTGGCGGCCGGAATTGCAATGGCATTTTTGATGCCCACTTTTTCCCGCAGTTTCCGCCCGATTCATTTGTTCGCCATCGCGCTGATTTTCCTGTTGGGCCCGGCACTGACCCGCTGGCTGAATCGCGACGCCCACTTTCGGAACATGGGCGGGCAGCCGGGAGTCGTCAGCGGATTCTTGATGGGCTTCGCGTTCGCGTTCGGATGGACGCCGTGCATCGGGCCCATTCTGGCAACCGTCCTCGCCATGGCCGCGACGCAGGACACGGTCTTGAAAGGGGTTTTCTTGCTCGCCGCTTATTCCGCCGGACTCGCAATTCCCTTTTTGCTGACCGCGGTGGGCATTGGGCAATTTCTCAAATTCTACAAACGCTTCCGCCGCCACATTCACATGGTGGAAATTTTCAGCGGTGTGCTGCTCCTCGCCATTGGTGGGCTGATTTTTATGAACCGGCTGACATGGCTTTCGGGTAAACTGACATTTCTGAATCGCTTTTCACGATAAGGGGACCTTTTTTTGATGAATCGGACTATTACACGATGCGGAGCCGCGATAATCTCATTTGCGGTGCTTTCGATTGGATTCGCCGGATGCAAGGGCATGGGCACCACGGTTTCCAATGGCTCGAAGACCAAATTCGTCTCCAAACCTGGCCCGCCGAATGAACCGGATGTGACTTTTCCGGAATTGCAGGGCGGCGATTTGCCGCTCGCAAGTTTGAAAGGCAAAGTAGTGCTGGTCAATTTCTGGGCCACATGGTGCGAGCCCTGCCGCATTGAGATTCCATGGATGATCGGTTTCCAACAAAAGTACACAAGTCAGGGGTTCACGATTTTGGGTGTGGCCATGGACGACAGCGGCAAGAAGGTTGTCGATCCATTCGTGCACACAACTCAATTTGATGTGAATGGCGCGAAAATGACCATGACTTATCCCATCATGCTCGGCAACGACGATATTGCTGAAAAATTCGGCGGCCTGATCGGATTGCCCACCAGCGTGTTGATTTCGCGCGACGGCAAAATCGTGAAACGTTTCATCGGTCTCGTGGATCACGACCAGTTGCAGTCGGAAATCGAGAAACAAATCGCGTCGCATTCGTAACGTTTTTTTCGGCTCAGAAAAAAACAGGTGGCGGGTCAGTTTGAATTTTCTTGATCGTGACACAAGGAGTTAAAATTCGAACTGCCCATTTCCACAAAACATCATCACACAATTTATGATGGACGAGCGGGAATTCCAGAAAAAATGCGAGGAAGCTTTCGGGCGTCTCCAGAAGAGGCTCCTCGAAGTCGGCGACGAGCGCGGATTCGAAGTCGAAGGCGGCAGCGGTAAAATTGAAATTCTATTCGAGGACGATGACGAAACGCGCTTTGTGATCAGCCCGAATTCGCCGGTGCGACAGATATGGATTTCCGCGCTCACCACCAGTTTCAAGCTCGGATGGTCCGAGGGAAAAAATGCGTTCGTGCTGGAGAAAACGGCCGAAACGCTCGACGAGGTGATGAGCCGCATCCTCAGCCAGCAATTGGGCGCGTCCGTCACGATGTGAAAATGGAAAAATCAAATCGCAAAATCTCGCATCGCGCTGTTTTCACGGCCGCGCTGATTTTTTTTGCGTGCTTCGCATACACGCCGCTTGCGCTCGCCCAAACTTCATTGCCGCCGGCTTCCGCGGTTGCCAGTCCAAAAACGTATGTATCTCTTCAGCCGATTCCGCGCGGAAGCACATTTGAGATCGGCGTGGTGGTTGGAATCATGCCGGGATTTCACATGAACGCGCACAAAGTTTCGGAAGATTATTTGATCCCGACGAATTTGACGGCGAAGCCACCTGCCGGAATCAAGGAAGTGCTGACGCTGTATCCCGAGGGAACGACTTTAAAGCTTTCGTTTTCCGACCAGCCTCTTTTGGTTTACACAAAACAATTTACCGTGCGCGCCAAATTTTCCGTGGCAGCGAATGCGGCGCTCGGAAAGATGAACCTCCCATTTACGCTGCAATACCAGGCTTGTAACGACAGCGCCTGCCTGCCGCCGGTAAGAATTCCAGTGGTCGCGAAAATCGATATCGCGCCGGCAGGAACCAAGGCGCGCGCGATGTCCCCGAATATTTTCAGCGACAAGCAAAAATAACAGCTCACGAATCGCAAGACAAAGCGCTCGCTGGAGAATTTGTCTCGCGTTCTGCCGCAAGGCTTAATTTCTCCCCGCCCTGCAAACCCACTCTGCAAAAATTCTCCGAAGCTGCATTGGATTTACTCAGGAGAGACAAAGGGCAACGCGCGGCGGAGACGCGCGATCACCCGCGGCTTGCCAAGCACGAGCATGGTTTCAAAGAGCGGCGGAGCGACGGCGCGCCCGACAATGGCAACGCGAGTGGCGTTGATCAGCAGGCCGGCCTTGACTCCCTCCGCTTCGGCCAACGCGCGAAGCGCGTGGTCGCAGGCGTCGTGATTCCAGTCGGACAACGCGTCCAGCGCATCGGCTAACTTGCCAAGCAAATCCGGCAGCTTCGGATCCTTCCAGAATTTTTTGCGCGCTTCCGGATCGTAATCGAAATCGTCGGAGAAAAATGCGCGCGACCACGTGGCAAAATCCGGAAGCAGGCGCGTGCGCGGACGAAGAATATCGACCGTGTGCGCGAACCATTCACGTTCGGCGCCATCCCATTCCCCGCGCCACAGACCCGCACGCTGCAGTTCCGCTTTGACGTACGGAAGAAGCTCATCAATGGGCAGCTTCTGCAAATATTGCGAATTGAACCACTCGAGTTTGTCGCGATCGAAAATGCCGTTGGTGCGGCTGACGCCAGAAAGCGAAAAACGGTCGATGAGATCCGTGGTGCGCAGAAATTCCTCATCGGAACCGGTGGACCATCCGAGCAGCGCCAGAAAATTGCGAAACGCCTCCGGAAGAAAACCCTCGTCGGCATAGGAACTAACGCTGGTGGCCCCGTGACGTTTCGAAAGGCGCGTGCGATCCGGCCCCAAAATCAGCGGCACGTGAGCGAAAATCGGCGGCGGCGCGTCCAAGGCTTCGTAAAGCAAAGCCTGCTTGGGCGTGTTCGACAGATGATCCGCGCCGCGAATAATGTGCGTAATGCGCATGTCAATGTCGTCGACAACGACGCTGAGCTGATATGTCGGCAAGCCGGACGAGCGCAAGAGAACGAAATCCTCGATTTCGCTGTTCTGAACTTCGCGCGGCCCAAAGACGGCGTCTTCGAATCGCGTGACTCCAGAGCGCGGGGATGCGAACCGAATCGCGCGCGTCAAGCCCTGACGATCTTTTTCCGCGCGTTCCGCGGGAGTCAAGTCGCGACACGGGCAAGGAGGAATGCGCGCGGCTTTTTCCGCTCCCTCTTCGCCTTCTACGATGGCATCGGCGCCCGCATATTGAACCGCTTTGCAATAACATGGAAAAGCAGCGCCTTTCGCGAGCAGACTCTCCGCCGCGGCGCGATACATTTCCAGACGTTGCGACTGAAAGTACGGGCCCTCGTCCCACGGCAGGCCAAGCCAGCGCAAGTCCGCGAGGATTCCGTCAACAAGCTCCGGCTTATTGCGCTCGACGTCCGTGTCCTCGATGCGCAGGATCATCGTGCCGCCTTCGTGGCGCGCGAACAGCCAGTTGAACAGCGCCGTGCGCGCGCCGCCGACGTGAAGATAGCCCGTCGGTGACGGCGCGAAACGAACGCGAGGTTTTAAGGCAGAAGCCATATTTTTGGGGTGCGCCCGGCGCGGTCCTTTCGTGTGCTGGAAAACGAGTGATGGATCAGTTTGAATTTTCTTATTCGTGACAGTAGCGGTCAAAATTCAAACTGACCCACGATCGGAAAACGTCCATCTTAGCGGAACGAGGATGCAAAATCGAGTTCTCGCGGCGCAACGGATGGCGACCGCGCCGGATTCTGTGCGCAGCAAGAAGAATTCCTTGAGGCGGCGAGAAGGATGCTCAAGCCTGCGTTGCGTTACTGTCAAAATTCGAGCACCGGTCAGTTTGAATTTTCTTGATCGTGACACAAGGAGTCGAAATTCAAGCTGACCAATTGCCACTACATGAACTCATTACCGATCAAGAAAATGGAAATCGCACGTTCTAAAGTAGTTGCGTTTGCGGGACTGTGCATTCCATTACCGATCAAGACTCGGCGTTTTCCAGGTGTTCTTGGCGGGTTTCAGCAGCGTGTTGAAAAACTCCATCTTTTGCCATTCTGTGTAGGGGCGGCTTTATGCCGCCCGCATTTTCTTTGGGTTTTTGCTCCATTCCACAAGTTGTTAGGGGGCCCTTTAGGCTGTTGTGCGACGGGCGCATCATTGTCCGGGTGATGGAATTTTCTCTCTGACAACGCTAGCACGATGCGCGGCGCAGCGATAGATGTGGCGACTGTGGAAACGCTCGAAGCCGCGGGCCATCTTGCCCGCCTGCCCTCCGCGGAAGCCTCAGGGTAAAAAAAAGGCGGCCGCCAGAAAATCACGCCTCAGGTCAGTTCACGCAAATGCCGCGCGAACGGGACCTGAGCTACAGACTCATTCATGCCGCAGCGCAACCATCGGGTCGACACGCATCGCCCGCCGCGCAGGAATATAGCCAGCGAGCGCCCCGACAGCGAGAAGCGCGAATGAGACAGCAGCGAGCGTCACAGGATCATAGGGCGTAACACCAAAAAGCATGTGCGTGATGAGACGAGTCGCCGCCAGCGCGCAGGGCACGCCGACGGCGACGCCTGTCAACGTGAGCGCGAGCGCTTCGCCCAGGATCATTTTGAGTATGCCGTTGCGTTGTGCGCCGAGCGCAAAGCGGATCCCGAGTTCGCGCGTCCGCCGTGTAACGTTGTAAGACATCAATCCAAATAGTCCAATTGCGGCCAGCAAGAGCGCCAGCCCGCCAAAAGACGCCCCCAGCATCGCGGTGACTTGGTCTTGCACGACCGCTCGACTGTCGAGGTCCCTCAGGGTTTTTGTGTACATCAGGTACTCATGTCCCATGGACAGCACCGTCTTCCGAATCGCCGGTATCAAAGTCAGAGGATTCGCTTCACTCCGTACATCGAGCGTGTTCCACTGCGAGTATCCTTGCAGTCCCGGAATGTACACCACCATCAAATTCGCGCTATGAATGTCGTAAATCCGCGCATCACTCACAACACCAATGATGCACACATCATCGTGCTTCCCTTCCGGGCCGATGCGGATGTGCAATCCTACAGCATCGCCGTTCGGAGAAAGCTTCTGCGCGAGTGTGCGACTGACGATGGCAACTGCCGGTGCGTGTTTCGTATCCTGCCAGCTAAAGTCGCGCCCTTCCAGAACGTTCATCCCCACCGTCCTGAAAAATCCAGGTGAGATTGTCGCAAAGTCAGCCGCGAAGCTGTTATTGGAGGTACTCCCAACCTTCGATACCGGCTGCGTCCACTCGTATCCACCTCCCAGATGCAGCTGCGACGTGCTCGCCGATTCCACTCCCGGCAGACTGGAAATCCGCCGCACCAATTCCGGATAATAACTATCGTCGTTGATATTGTCGTACCCGCCGGGAATACTATTGAGTTCCACCACGAGCATATTTTTCTTCGTGTAGCCGGGATTCGTGGTGTTCAGTTTTTCCAAACTGTGGACAAATAGCCCAGCGCCCATCAGCAAAACTGCGGAAAGAGCGACCTGCGCACAAATCAATCCTTTGCCAAACCTTCCCGCTGTGGCGCCCATCGTCCGCGAATTTTGCTGCAGCGCCGCATTCGGATCTGTGCGCGTGGCGTCCCACGCGGGCGCAAGGCCAAACAGAACGCCCGTGAGAATCGCCGCTAGAGCCGTGAATGCCAGCACGTGCAAATCCGGCCCCACCTCAAGCGTCGTCGGAATAATAAAAATTTGCCGCGCGATCAGTTCCGCAATTGCCTTGCTACCGTACGAAGCTAGCAGAAGCCCGAACAACGCGCTTGCTATCGCCAGTACCACGCTCTCGACCAGCAACTGCTGCGCCAGCCGCCAACGTCCCGCTCCAAGCGCCACGCGAACGCTCATTTCATGGCCGCGCGCTGCTGCCCGCGCCAGCATCAGCGTTGCAAGATTCACGCAGGCAATCAGCAAAATCAGGCCTGCCAGCGCCATCAGCACATACAGCGGCCTCGAAAAGCGCCCTCCCATAAACTGTTGGTCGTCGGCGCGTTTCACCGAAAGCTTCATGGCCAAGTAATCCGACTGCTCCTGTGGTTTCAAATTCGCCGGCACAGTCTCCGCCAAGATTCCCGGCCACAGCGATTCTAGTTGCGCGCGTACCTGTTCGACTTTCACGCCGGCGCGCATCCGCGCAACGATGTAGTCCGCATGGAGCGGTCCCGAATCGTCGTTGTCCCCGGCACTCGCGGTAATCTCGCGGTCGGTGGTCAAAGGAATTGTCAGCGCAATGGTCGTCGTGCTTCTAGACATGCCAAAGAAATTCTTGGGCGTCACACCGATAATTGTGAACGGAAGTTTTTCGATACGAATTGTTTTTCCGACAACGTCAGCAGCGCCCCCAAAATGCTGCTGCCAGAAGTCGTAGCTGATAACCACAACGTGATTCGGCGCGCCTCCCTCGAGCGCCACGTCGTCCGGCGTCAGCAGGCGTCCGAGCACCGGCTTGGTTCCCAGCACGGAGTAATACGTGCCGGTAGCTCCGTCAATGTCGGCGATACCAAGCGCACCATTCGCGTCAACGTTAAGGACAACGTCTCCCCAGTATGCGCCCATCGCGGAAAACATCTTTTGATGCTTCTCGATTTCTGCTGCTATGGGAATTGTGATGCTTTGTTCATCGGCCGCTTTGTCGATGCCCGTAATCTCAACTACTTCCGAAGGTTCACTGATCGGCAATGTTCGAAAGATAAACGCATCGAGCAGTGAGAAGATCGCCGTGTTGGCACCGATGCCGAGGGCCAGAGTGAGAATGGCGACGGCTGTGAAGCCGGGGGATTTGCGCAGCATGCGAAAGGCGAAACGAATGTCCTGGAGCAGCGTTTCAAGGAATGGAATGCCGCGGCGCTCGCGGTAAGTCTCTTTGGTTTGCTCGACGCCGCCCAATTTAATCAGTGCCTGGCGACGCGCTTCCGCGGGCGTCATGCCGCGCGCAAGATTGTCTTCGATGTGCATCCGAAGATGGCTTTCCATCTCGTCGGCCAATTCGCGGTCGCGCCGTCGCCGACCGAATAACCCACCGAAACGCAAGAGCCAAGCGCGCAGCGCTCTCATGTTCTCTCCCCTTCCGGCGACAAAAATCGCGCGACGATTGCCGCGGTTTGTTCCCACTCTTGCGCTTCGCGTTCCAGTTGTCTCCGGCCGGCGCGCGTCAACTTGTAATATTTTGCTTTGCGATTATTGGTCGATAG
>DASYYI010000287.1:0-16184 GCA_035933995.1 Candidatus Acidiferrales bacterium
GTGCCGGTCTGCTCATCCCCAATAATGTAGGAAGCGTGCGCCAGACACGACAGGTAGAACTGCTTGAAGATCACGGCACACCTCCTGCTCGCAGACAACTACTTCGGCTGGGGAACCACCCTCATATAAGGCAGGGGCGCCTTCCAGCCGCCGGGATATTTCTGCCTGGCCTCTTCGTCCGAAACCGCGCCCGACAGTATCACATCGTCGCCCGGTTTCCAGTTCACTGGCGTGGACACCTTATGCTTCGCCGTGAGCTGAATCGAATCGAGGACGCGCAGCACTTCGTCGAAGTTCCGGCCGGTGCTCATGGGATAGCTCAGCATCAATTTGATTTTCTTGTCAGGGCCGATGACGAACACGGTGCGCACGGTGGCATTCGTCGCCGGAGTACGGCCTTCGGAAGTGTTGCCGGCGTCCGCGGGAAGCATGTCATAAAGTTTCGCTATTTTCAGTTCCGGATCACCGATCATCGGGTAGTTCACTTTGTGGCCCTGCGTCTTTTCAATGTCCACGGTCCACTTGGCGTGACTGTCCACTGGGTCCACGCTGAGCCCGATGATCTTGCAATTGCGCTTCGCGAATTCCGACTGCAGCCCGGCCATGTAACCCAGCTCCGTGGTGCACACGGGCGTAAAGTCTTTGGGATGCGAAAACAAAATGGCCCAGCCGTCGCCGATCCATTCGTGAAAGTTGATTTTGCCCTGCGAAGTCTCCGCAGAGAAATTTGGAGAGTCGTCGTTAATGCGCAACATCTAATTGCCCTCCCTGAGTTCTGGATATTATACACGCTGCAACGTTCTCGTGCCCGCCCAGCGCGCTCGTCAAAATCGTCCCCATGGACCGCTGACTTTAAAGCTCGTTAGATGAATTATCGCTGCGGCGCGACTCAATATTCGAAGTCGATGGAAAATTCCACTCGCCTAGCCGTGAGGCCCTCGACGGGAGCACCGAAGCCAGAAAGTGGCACCGCGCCGGAGCCGAAGTAGGGATTAATCTCCGCGACATTGGGATGGTTGAAAAGGTTGAAGGCCTCCGCAACCAAATCCAGATGCGCATACTCGCCGAATGGAAAATATTTCAGCACGCGAAAATCCAGGGATTCGAGATTTGCGGTTTGCAGTGAATTGCGTCCGAAACCGAGTGGACGATCAGCGAGCGGAAATGCATTTCCGCGGCTGGCGTCGAGGCCCACCAGCGGATTCACCGGACGCCCCGTGCCCAACGTGAGAATTGGCGCAACTTCGATGTGTTCGAAGGCACGGTCAAACCAAGTCGAAGTTTGTCCCGAGACGGCATGCGGGGCGTCTTCATCCGGACCAATGGGCAAATCCCACAAGGCGTCAAATACGAATCGCTGACTCTGGTTTTGCAGTGAGAGAGCGCGCTCCGCCGCCACATTGAACGGATTTTGCGGCTGCTCGGGGAAATCGGAGGCGTCGTCGAATGTCCTTGAGAATGTGTAGCTGCCGAGGAATTCGAGCTCGTTGGCCATGCGGCGATTCAGGGAAAGCGTCACGCCGTTATATGTGGAACTCGCCGAATCTTCGAGTTGGTAAACGTCATTGAACTGCGGATCCGCGCGGCCAGGCCCAAAAACTTCGCGTCCCAGTTGCTGCGGAGATGGATTAGGAATGCCGAGGCTCGCGGCATTTTGCACCGTCAGCATGACGGGCGGAAGCAGATTGATATTGCGCGTGCGCGAGAGCTTGACGCCGCGCACGAAAAGGTAGTCGACGCTGGCGGTGAGGTTATGCGCGATCAAGTATTGCGCGCCCAAGCTCGCCTGCTGGCTGTACGGCGTAGCGAGGCGCGGATCCGGGCGGAAAATCGAAGGCGCGATTCCAGCGACAGGGCTTGATGGCGCGCCGCCGGCAGCCGATTGAAAAATATTCGCGGCTGCGGCGCCGTCGGCTACTTGCGCAAAGGCGTTGACGCCGTTTTCTTCGACGGCGCGGTTCAGATTCGCCAGCACCTGGCGGTCGAAGAAAATTCCGTAACCAGCCCGCACCACCCATCGCGCGCTGGGACTGTAGGCAACGCCCAGACGCGGACTGAAATTATTCGTGTCCTCGTTGAAGCTGACGGGCAAATGCTCGAAGTCATAGCGCAGACCCGCGTCGAATGTGAGATGGCGGGATGCGGACCAATGATCCTGAACGAAGCCGCCGTAACTCGTTACGGCGTAATTCGTCGAAGGGCTGCCGAATCCCTGGACGAAGAAATCCGGTTGCGCGGAAAGAAAATTCGCCAAGCTGCCGAACAGATAGAGGCCGCCGAAACCATCCGAAATGTTGGCACGCTCGCGAACGCGATTGATCGTGGCGCCAGTTTTCCAAAGATGATGGCCACGTGAGCGCGCATACGTGTAGGTGAGCTGATAATGATTTTCGCGGCGCGCGCTGTTGCCTTCATATGGCCGACCAAAATCGGCCAGGCCAACGATGTCGATGCCGGGGCCTGTCGCGTCATTAGTGCGCAAGACTTCGTGACGCGTGGCGGCTTCGAAGCGCAGGTCGCCCACTGCGTTTGAGCCATAGGTGGAAACGAGCGAGCCCGCGAGAGCGTTGTCGGCGATGAAGCTGCTGCCGCGAGCGCTCGCATCCTGAAGGCCGCCGCTGTTGAACCCATCGCCCGGCTCGTGATTATTGGTGAAGGCGTAACGCAGCATCAGCGAATTCCGCGAACTGATCTGGTCGTCGAACTTGCCGGAGGCTTCGGTTTCGGCGCGTGCGATGGGGAAAAATCCAGTGGTGATGTGGCGCGTCGCCAACCCCGGAAACGCGCCTGTAGCGAGAAAACTGTTCACCGCCGAGGCTACGGCTGGATCGATATTGGAACCATTCTGCCCGCGATTGTGCTCCTGCTCGAAGGCCGTGTAATAAAACGTGCGGTTCTTCACGATCGGACCACCAATCGAGAAGCCCGCGCGAAAACGCCGGAAGTTCGGCTTCGCGGAATCGCTTTCGAACGGATCGCGCGCGTTGAGCGAAGAATCCTGCAGAAAAATGAACGCGTCGCCGTGAATCACGTTCGAGCCGGTGCGCGTCACCACGTTGATCGAGCCGCCCGAGGCTCCGCCAAATTCCGCCGAGAGGCCGTTGTGCACCACCTGATATTCCTGGACGATTTCCGGCGAAAGCTCGGTGCGGCTGGAACCGGTGAATTCGTCGTTGTTGTCGAGGCCGTCGATGGAAATGCTGTTGCTGCGCGCCCGCAAGCCGCCGAAGGTGAATCCGCTGTCGGCGAGCGCCGTGTGCGGGCTGCCGTGGCCTTGTGACGATTCGGCGACGGCGGGTTCGATCAGGACAAAGTCGAGGGCGTTGCGGCTCTCGACAGGCAATTCCTCGATGCGTTCGCGGTCGACCACCGACGTGATCGAAGTCTCCGTCGGCTCCAACGCCGAAGGCTGCGCGGTGACCGTAACTGTCGTTTTTGCGGATGCGGGCGCGAGGACGATGTCGAGGTGAATGTCCGCGCCCAATTCGAGTTGCAAACTGGTCTGAACGTAGGGCGCGAAGCCAGCGCTCTCGGCGCGAACGTCGTAAATTCCCACGGGAAGATCCGTGGCGCGGAAAAGGCCCTGCGAATCCGTACGAACAATTCGCGTCATACTTGTGGACTCCTCGCGAATCCGGACCGTCGCTCCGGCAACGCTGCTTCCCGAAGCGTCAGCTACGGTTCCCTCGATTGTGGCGCCCACGCGTGAAGTTTGCGCGATTGCAGCGGTGGCAAACAAGAAAAACAGAAAAGCGAATCGCAGCAACCCTCTCATTTTCCTTCGTGTGTTCTCGGTCATGTACTCGGTCCTCCCGGGGCCGTAGTCGTTTGGTTCGATAAACGGAAATTCGGATCGAAACGCGAAAGATGGCAGCGCGAAAGATTAGATTTCAGACGCCGGCGGCGCGCGCGAATGGACGCAACCGCGCATTCACGGGACAAACAAATCCCGCGTGCCGAGGAAGATTGAAAATTTAGATACGAAGCGCGGGCGGAGGCTGGCTGACTGCGGCGAATTCGCTGGAAAGTATCAGCGGATCAAAGGCGGGAGCGAAAGGCGCGTAAGTTTCCTTTTCTTCACAACTCTCCGGCAGATCGAGCGCCGACGCGCGGAGAGCAAATGAAATGATTGCGCCGATGCAAACGGCGAGCACTACGAAAGTGGATTCCGTATCCTGGCCCGTTTTCAGCGTGTGGTCCCAACGGTCGCGCATTTCGAAAATCGGGCACGCGAAGCACGCCAACAGGACAAGGCCAATCACCACGCGAAGGAACCTAGAACGCACGAGCGAGATTGTATCACCTGACGTGCTGCACGCGTCACGCTTTCCGTGCTCCTCGCGCGAAAATTTCAATTGCGTTCGTCCGCTGGGGCGTATAATCCCCGCGAGGGACGTAGCCGCATCCCTCGAAACTAAAAAAGGAGGATTCATGGCCAGTATTTTTGCTATCGCGTTCCTCATCGGACGCATCATCGTTGGCAGTTTTTTCCTCATGAGCGGCTTCAACCACCTGGCCAAGCTCAACATGATGGCCGGATACGCCAAGAGTAAGGGCATGCCCGCTCCCTCGCTGGCCGTTGGCGGCAGTGGCGTGTTTCTCCTGTTGGGCGGAGCGAGCATGCTCCTGGGCTATCACCCGACCATCGGAGCGCTTCTGTTGGCGATTTTCCTGTTAAGCGCCGCGTTCGGCATTCACAATTTCTGGACGGTCCAGGATCCGCAGGCGAAAATGAACGAGCAGGTCCACTTCCTCAAAGACCTCGCCCTGTTCGGCTTCGTCTTGATGACCATCGCCATCCCAAGGCCCTGGCCCTTCAGCCTCGCCCACTGAGACAGGAAAATTGGCGCGGCTCTTGTTCGAAGAGAACACAATTTTCGCAGTCATAAAGGGTCGCTGGCATAAGATGGCTAGAGACGACCTCTTTTGTCTTTTGCACAGCGGGTATTTCTGAACGGGCACTGAGGGCCCATGATGTATCGTCTGCACAGGCCCTTTGTCAGCCCGAAACATCGTTCTCTGATTAACTAGACAGATTTGCTATATGTGATTAGTATCGCAGCCGTCACACGGCCATGTCGATGACGACTTTACAGCGCTCTTTCATCGCTCTGATCCTTCCGCTCTGTGCCGCTGCCTCTTGTATCTACGCGCAGAATACTTGCCCCGAGCCACCTCCCCTTCGAGGAACGGCGAACGGAAATATGTTCACGGAGCTGCAGGAGATGGACCTCGGGGATGTTATGTCTCAGCGGCAAGAGGCCGACTTTCACGTAGTCGAAGACGAGCATCTTAATGACTACCTGAATCAAGTGGCACAGCGGCTTCTGGCGCAGATGCCACCGACCGAAATGAAATTTCGCATTGTTTTGGTCGACCTCCCGGTCGTCAACGCCTTCACCATGCCCGGCGGTCGCGTCTATGTTACTCGCAAGCTTGTCGCATTTGTGCAGAGTGAAGACGAGCTCGCCGGCGTGCTCGGGCACGAGCTTGGTCACGCGCTCACGCACCAGCCGGCTGCGGATATGAGCAGGTTGTTTCGTGAAGTGCTTGGAGTTACTCAGGTGGGCAACCGCGCGGATATTTTTTTGAAATATAATCAGTTGATTGAGAATGCTGCGCGAAAGCACTTGCATTTCAATCCCCGACAGGATCAGGAAGAGCAGTTGGTTGCAGACAGCTACGCGCTGTATGCGATGACGCGCGCGGGCTATTCGCCGAAGGCAATGGCGAGTTTTTGGGACCGCAGGACGGAAACCGAGGGCAAGACCGGAAACTGGTTTACCGATTTGTTTGGCACGACCAGCCCGAACGAACAGCGCCTGCGTCAGATGCGCCTGTATTCGCCCGTCATGCCGGCCTCTTGCATCGCTTCGCAGTCGGAGAGCATCGCCGCGTTTCGTGCCTGGCAACAGTCAGTCATCGCGTACAGTGCTTCTGCTGAAAAGGAATCTCTTCCGGACTTGCTGTGGAAACGGCAGCTTTCGCCGCCTCTCGAGAGCGAGGTCACTAATGTGAAGTTCAGTCCGGACGGGAAGTACTTGCTCGCTCAAGACGATTTCAGCGTCTACGTCCTCACGAGCAATCCGCTCAAGCCTGTATTCCGCATCCCGGTTGATGACGTTGAGCCTGCCGCATTCACCCCAGACTCGCAATTCGTTCTGATCTGGACCCGGGCACTCCATATCGAGAAATGGAGCGTCACTTCGCAGCGGCGCACCGATGTGCGTGAGGTGGTTACACCAGAATCTTGCTTCCAGTCCGACGTCTCTCCGGACGGCGGCATCGCCGCTTGCGTTCATATTGCGGAAGCTGCCGAGGGTCTGCGTTTTGATTTATCTCTCATTGATACGGAAACCAGCGCATCTCTTATTGCGAAGCAAAACTTCTATCAGCCAACGAGGACAGACCTTTTTCAATTTTTGCTCTTTGCCCTTATGCAGCGCCGATTCGGATTCTTTTACATGGATTTTTCCCCCGATGGGAAATACTTCGCAATCTCGCGCGGGTATGGAGAGCTCGCATGGGACTTGCACAGCCACGCTCCGGTGAAGTTGGCCGCCGCCGTGAAGGACGTAATGAGCGGCGGTTTTACGTTCGACGGTCCTGACCGCATCGTGGGGATCAACGCTTTCAATCCCAAGAAGTCCGGAAGCGCACAATTTCCCGGCGGGCCTGCCGACCCGCCAATCGCGTTCTACGAGCAGACCTTCGCGGCTCCAGCTCACGGCGATGGGATTCTGGTACGGCCCGCGGGCAATAACGCGGTTGCTTTTGTCGACCTGAAGACGAGCAAGGCCCCGCTAGTCAGCCAGATGTCTGCTTTAGACGTTTACAATAATGTCTACGCGCGCCCGTTGCCCGACGGCAGCATCGCGATTTTTGATCTCAGTACTCGGCGAGCGATAGCATCCACGCCGTTGCCGGGCCATTGGATTGGTCATCCAGTGGCCGCCGATGTTTCACTAGATTTGAAATGGTTCGCAGCTTCAGCAAAAACGCGTGGCGCAGTCTGGAATCTCACGACGGGAGAGAGAGTTTTTCATGTCCGGGGATTTGCGGGGTGTGGATTTTCCCCGGACGACAATCTCTATGCAGAGTTTCCTGCTTTTCTCAAGGAAAAGCGGAACATGGGCTTGCTGAATCCCATCAACAGGACCGCTCAACCGGTCGGGAAGTTGGACGACGATACGCAGATCAGTCAGGTCGGAACGTACCTTCTTTATGTGCGACGTGCAAAGGCAAAATGGAACGGTCCGGTCGATTTTGAAGTTCACGACGCGGTGAGCGGAGCGACACTCTGGACCAGACATTTCTCGCACGAATCACCTCACGTCTCAATTTCCGCTGCCATGCGCGAAATGGCTCTAGTGTTGCGGTTGAATAGCGACGAGGCGAAAGAGGAGCTAAAACAACACCTCGACGTCGCTGCGGAAGCGAAGGCGATTTCCTCGAAGGACGCTGCCCGCTTGATTCAAATCGTAAACGCGCAGGATGGAAGGCTTCGCGCCGAGTTTGTGGTGGATACTGGCAAAGGATCGTTTGCCATTCGCGACGCCGTGCCCGCAGGCAAATGGGTCGTGGTGACCGACAATCACAATCGCGTGCTCATTTATTCGCTGGACGGCAAGATCGCCGGTCGCTTGTTTGGGACGGCGCGCGCTATCTCTGGCGCGAGCGAGGAAGTCGCTGTCGAGAGCGACCCTGGAACTCTGAAGATCTACAGCCTTGGCACTGCCGAGCTACGCGAAACACTGAGATTCGGAACGCCCCTGGCTTTTTACCAGTTCGTGGGCACCGACTCAAAGCTCTTTGCCGTCACCGAAGATCAAACTGCCTACCTCTTGAATTTGCATTAGTAGGGAGACTGAGAGAGCTGTCGGAGACGATGCCGAGGGGCAGAAACCCTAGTCAACAGCCGTACATGTCATACCGAGGGCCGGTTTCGCGCGCTTCTGCCTCCTATCCCCGTGCGCGGTTGACGTGTGCGTGAACTTTCCTCTATACTGATTTTGTTGTGATGCTTGGCCGCTTTTCCCTGCCCTCCCGCGAAAATTTCCGAAGAGGCCCGAGGCAGCGTGAAAGTAGTGCCCTGCCGTAACTTTCCCAAAATTGGGTCCAAAACTGGAAATTTGCACGCAAATTAGCAGCTTGTTGAAAAAGTGCTCTTGGTTGCCATTTCCGCCGCTGCGAGGGAGCTGTAGTTTACAAAAAACCAAGGAAAATGCAGATTCCTCCTCGCGGTTGCTCGCCGGAATGACAACGAGTAGAGTTTTTCAATAAGCTGTTAGAATTGGAAATGCAAAATGACTGAAGCAACTTGCCGCCGCGAAATCGAACTCGAGATTCCAGCCGAGAACGTGCAGAAGACGACGGAAAAAATCGCCCGCGATCTGGCTCGCGTCGCGCGCATTCCCGGTTTTCGTCCCGGAAAAGCGCCCGTGACGCTGATCCGCCGCCGCTTCGCCGCGGAAATCAAAGGCGAAGTGCTGGAATCGCTGGTCCCTGAATTTCTGGAGCAGGCGCTCACCGAAAAAAAGCTCTCGCCCGTCACGCGTCCGGAAGTCGACAAAGTGGACTTCACCGAAGCGGGCCCGCTGAAATTCCGCGCCACGTTCGAAGTGCTTCCTGAATTCGAACTCGGCGATTACAAGAATCTGGAAATCGAACTCGAGGATCTTGCAGCGGGCGACGCCG
The DNA here is from genome assembly GCA_035933995.1 of Candidatus Acidiferrales bacterium. Classification (GTDB taxonomy): domain Bacteria; phylum Acidobacteriota; class Terriglobia; order Acidiferrales; family UBA7541; genus DAHUXN01. The sequence goes on from DASYYI010000287.1 coordinate 8,698, forward strand.
AAATTGACAAGACTCTCGAAGAAATGCGCGAGCGCGCCGCCACATACGTTCCCGTCGAGGGGCGCGGCGCGAAAGACGGCGACTTCGTGCAGGTGAAAATCATGGGAACGCCGGCGGGCGGCGGCGATCCCATTCGCGCCGACAATGTCCAGTGCCACATCGGCGCCGAAGAAACTCTGGAAGCCTTCAATGAAAATCTGCGCGGCGCGTCCCCCGGCGAAACGCGCCGCTTTGAAACGAAGTATCCCGACGATTATCCGGATGAGAAGCTCAAGGGCAAGACGTACAACTACGCCGTGGAAGTCAAAGCTATTAAGGAAAAGAAGCTCCCCGGGCTGAACGACGATTTCGTGAAGGAAATCGGCGAAGGCGCGGGCGGAGCAACTACCCTCGAAGAGCTTCGCGACAAGATTCGCGAACGCCTGGCCGCCGCGCGCGACGAGCATCAGCAGTCGCAGGCGCGCGAAAAAATCTTGGACGAACTCGTCAAGCGCCACGATTTCCCGGTTCCTGAAGCGCTGATTGAGCATCAAATGGACGCGCGACTCGAACGCATGGTTCGCACGCTTGCGGCTCAGGGAGTGGATCCCCGGGCAGTTAATGTCGACTGGGTGGCCATGCGCCAGCGCCAGCGGGAGCGCGCGGAACGCGATGTGAAGGCAGAAATTCTGATTGACCGCATTGCCACCGCCGAAAACGTCGAAGTCTCCGACGAAGAGCTTGAAAAAGAGTTTGCCAGGCTCGCGGAGCGTAGTGGCGAATCCGCAGCAGTGATTCGCGCGCGCTTGACAAAGGAAGGAGCCCTCGATAGGATGAAATCGAAGTTGCGCAGTGATAAAGCAATTGACTCGCTTCACCGCACGGCTCGAATTCAAACCATCGCTAAACGTGAAAAATAATACCTGCTTCGTACTCTGGTGCGCGCCGGTCAACCTCCGATGAGAGATATCCCGGCCCCGTACGCAACAACGCTCGTTCCCATGGTGGTCGAACAGACCAATCGCGGCGAACGCGCCTATGATATTTACTCGCGCCTGCTGAAGGACCACATCATCTTCATCGGCACGCCGATTGACGATCACGTTGCGAACCTTGTCACTGCGCAGTTGCTGTTCCTGGCTGCCGAAGACCCGGAAAAGGACATTTCGATTTACATTAATTCGCCGGGCGGCGTGATTACCGCGGGGATGGCGATCTACGACACCATGCAGTTCGTCCGGCCAGACGTCGTGACTTATTGCGTGGGCCAGGCGGCCTCTATTGCCGCGGTCCTGCTTATGGCGGGCACTCCAAAGAAACGCTACTCGCTCCCGAATTCGCGCATCCTGATTCATCAGCCGTGGCTCAGCGGACTCTCGGGCCAGGCTACCGACATTGATATCCACGCCAAGGAAATTCTGCGCACGCGCGCGGGGCTGAACAAGCTCATTGCCCATCACACCGGCCAGACGGTTGAGAAGATCGAAAGGGACGTCGAGCGCGATTTCATCATGTCGGCGGAACAGGCCAAGGAATACGGGGTCGTTGACGAAATCATCTCCAAGCACCGCTAGTCCGTTCCAAAAGGTTAGTAGCTAGACCGATGAACAGGCGCTTCGTGCTGACCCCGTGGCGTACAATAAGGGTTAAGATTCGCACCGCACATACGATTCGGACTGGAGGCCAACATTCCGGTGAAGCGGTTTAACGCAGAGGAAGCGCTTCATTGCTCTTTCTGTCATAAGACGCAAGAGCAGGTGGAGAAGCTTATCAGCTCACCTTCGGAATACCCGCGCTCCTATATTTGCAACGAGTGCGTCAGCGTCTGCCAGCAGATCCTCGACGAGGAAAAGCGCGAGCAGGCTACTCCGGCGAATCGCCGTTTGCCCCGTCCGCCCGAAATCAAGGCCTTTCTCGATGGTTACGTGGTTGGCCAGGACAAAACGAAAAAGAAACTGGCCGTCGCCGTCTACAATCATTACAAACGCATCTTCTTAAATCGCACGCCGAGCGACGTGGAGCTTACCAAATCCAATATTTTACTCATCGGCCCCACTGGCACGGGCAAGACGCTGCTCGCGCAAACGCTTTCGCGCATGCTTGAAGTTCCCTTCGCCATTGTGGACGCCACCACGCTCACGGAAGCGGGGTACGTTGGCGAGGACGTTGAAAATATCATTTTGAAGCTGCTGCAAGCCGCCGATGGCGACGTGCAAAAAGCGCAGCAAGGTATCATCTATATCGATGAGATCGACAAAATTTCGAAGAAGGACGAAAACCCGTCCATCACTCGCGACGTCTCCGGCGAAGGCGTGCAGCAGGCGCTGCTGAAAATTCTCGAGGGCACTACGGCGAACGTGCCGCCGCAAGGTGGCCGCAAGCATCCGCATCAGGAATTCACGCCCGTGGACACCACGAACATTCTTTTTATTTGCGGTGGCGCCTTTGTGGGCATGGAAAAAATTATCGAGCGCCGCATTGGACAAAAGTCTCTCGGCTTCCACGCGGACGTTGCGCCTTCCACACCTTCGCGCCGCAACATCGAAGTCCTCGAGCAGGCGCAGCCGACCGACTTGATTCGTTATGGCTTGATTCCCGAATTTGTCGGCCGCCTCCCGGTCCTCGGCGTTTTGGGAGATCTCGACAAATCCGCGCTCATTCGCATTCTTCAGGAACCGAAAAACGCGCTCATTCGCCAGTATCAAAAGCTTTTCGAGTTTGAAAATGTGCGCCTGAAATTCACCGACGACGCTCTGGAAACCGTCGCCGAGCTTGCCCTCCAGCGCAAAGTCGGCGCGCGCGGCCTGCGCATGATTTTGGAAGACCTGATGCTTGACCTGATGTATCACCTCCCTTCGCAGCGCAAAATGCGCGACTTCATCGTCACCGCTGACATGGTCAAGAGCCGGGAAATCAATTGGAGCTTGCTCGAAAAAGCAGGCTAACCGCCCGAAGGGAGAATCGAAGAATTCATGTTTAACCGGGAAAAATTGGAAACGAAGCGCGTGCCGATGATGCCCGTGCGCGAAATGGTCATCTTCCCGCAGATGATGACGCCGTTCATCGTCGGCCGCGAAGCCTCCGTTCGCGCCCTGGAAGAAGCTCTCGCGGGCGAAAAGAAAATTTTCCTCGCCACGCAGCATGACGCTTCCGTTGATGACCCGCGACCCGAAGAAATCTATCAAGTGGGGACGCTCGCCAACATCGTGCAGAGCGTCAAGCTCCCGGACGGCAATATCAAAGTTCTTGTCGAAGGCGCTGAACGCGCCAAGATCGTCCAAATCACCAACGACGAAGGCTTCTTCCGCGCGACGATCCGCGTCATTCCGGTCAAGACTGAGCCGAACCCGCAACTGGAACAAGCCGCCACCCGCGTGACGGGCCTTTTCGAGCAGTACGTCAAGCTGTCGCAATCACTGAATTACGACACGATGATCGCCGCCGTCCGCGTGGACGATCCCGCGAAACTTTCCGACGCCATCGCTGCGAATCTCGCAATTCCAGTCGAGGAGAAGCAGGAGCTTCTGGAAATTTTCGATCCGCTGGAGCGGCTGAATCGCATCGGTGAAATCCTCGACGCAGAGACCGAAAAGCTCAACGTTGATCGCAGCATCAACACGCGCGTTAAGCGCCAGATGGAACGCGCCCAGAAAGAGTATTACCTCAACGAGAAATTGAAGGCTATCCAGAAGGAACTCGGCCGCGGCGAGGCGGGCGAACTCGAACAGCTGAAAAAGAAAATCGAAACCTCCGGCATGCCCAAGGAAGTTCAGGAAAAGGCCATGCAGGAGATGAAGCGGCTCGAAATGATGCCGCCCATGTCCGCCGAATCCACCGTCTCGCGCAATTATCTCGACTGGATGCTCGCCGTGCCGTGGAAGAAGCGCTCGCGCGAAATCCGCGATATCAAGCGCGCCGAGGAAATTCTCAACGAGGACCATTACGGCCTGGAAAAAATCAAGGAACGCATCCTCGAATTCCTCGCCGTTCGCCAGCTTGTCAAAAATCCCAAGGGCTCGATTCTCTGCTTCGTCGGGCCTCCGGGGGTGGGCAAGACTTCGCTCGCCATGTCCATCGGCAAAGCCACAGGACGCAAATTCGTACGCGTCTCGCTGGGCGGCGTGCGCGATGAAGCTGAAATTCGCGGTCATCGCCGCACTTACATTGGAGCGTTGCCCGGCCAGATCATCCAGATGATGCGCAAGGCGGGCACTGTGAATCCCGTATTCGTGCTCGACGAAGTTGACAAAATGTCCATGGATTTTCGCGGCGATCCTTCGGCCGCACTCATGGAAGTGCTTGATCCCGAGCTCAACCACGCCTTCACCGATCATTATCTCGACGTCGAATACGATCTCTCAAAAGTGATGTTCATTTGCACCGCAAACGTCTTGCACACGATTCCGCAGCCGCTTCAGGACCGCATGGAAGTTCTCCGGCTTCCTGGCTACACCGAGCAGGAGAAAATGCAAATCGCCAAACGCTTCCTGGTTCGCAAGCAGCGCGAGGCCACCGGAATCGCCGAGGAAAATGTCACTTTCACCGACGAGGGCTTGTTGCACTTGATTCGCCACTACACGCACGAAGCCGGCGTCCGCAATCTGGAGCGCGAAATCGCGAATATTTCCCGCAAGGTCGCTCGCAAGCTCGTCGCCGAAGGCAAATCCGCCACCGTTGACGTCACGCCAGCCAACGTAAATTCCTATCTCGGCATCATCAAGTACCGCGATATGCTCGCGGAGAAAAAGAATGAAGTCGGCCTCGCGGTTGGCCTGGCGTGGACAGAAGTCGGCGGCGAAGTCCTCCGCACCGAAGCCACGCTCATGCAGGGCAAAGGCCGCTTGACGCTCACGGGGAAACTCGGCGACGTCATGCAGGAATCGGCGCAAGCAGCCATGAGCTACGTCCGTTCGCGCAGCCATCTCTTCGGGTTGCAAAAGGATTTTTATCGTCATCTGGACATTCACGTTCACGTGCCCGAAGGCGCCATCCCGAAGGACGGTCCTTCGGCGGGCATCACGCTCTGCACTTCAATCGCCAGCGCACTTACGCGCATTCCCGTTCGCTGCGATTTGGCTATGACTGGTGAAATCACCCTGCGCGGCAAAGTGCTGCCCATCGGCGGCGTGAAGGAAAAATTGCTCGCAGCTCACCGCCTGGGCTTGCGCACCGTGATTCTTCCGCGCGACAACGAAAAAGATCTGGCGGACGTTCCGCCTGAAATTCAGGCGCAGATGTCCGTAAAATTTGTCGATACCATGGACGAAGTGTTGTACTTGGCGCTCGAACGGCCTCTGACGGCCAGTCCCGCGCCCGTTCCCGAAGTCGCGCCCGAATTTGGCGCCGGCGCGCCGCAGGACAACGAATTCACCAACTAGACCTTCGGTTTTCCCACGAAGACGAAATGAAGTTGTAGGCCGGAGGGGGAATTCCGGCTGTTTCGAAAGTTCACCTGCCCGAGGAACATCCCGAGTGCTCCCGTGCCCGAGAAACCTCAGGTCAGAAATTTAGGCGTAGAAGCAAAAATCGAATAAATCAATTTAAGGAAATATCAGATGAGCATCAGTCTTGCAGAATTGAAGGACCGCAACATCACCGACCTGGCGAAAATCGCCAAGGAACTCAATATTCCAGGCGCCAGCGGCATGCGCAAGCAGGAGTTGATCTTCCAAATCCTCCGCGCGCAAACCGAAAAAAACGGCCTGATTTTCTCCGAGGGCGTTCTCGAATGCCTCCCCGACGGCTTCGGCTTCCTCCGCGCGCCCGAATACAATTACCTGCCCGGCCCCGACGACATCTACGTCTCGCCGTCGCAAATTCGCAAATTCGACCTGCGCACCGGCGACACCGTCTCCGGCCAGGTCCGCCCTCCCAAAGACGGCGAGCGCTACTTCGCGCTCATCAAAGTAGAAGCCGTCAACTTTGAAGATCCCGAAGTCGCACGCAACAAAATTTTCTTCGACAATTTGACGCCGCTCTACCCGCAGGAGCGCATTCGCCTGGAAACCACCAAGGAAAATCTCACCGGGCGCGTTCTCGACATGCTCTGCCCCGTCGGCAAGGGCCAGCGCGGCCTGATCGTTGCGCCACCGCGCACCGGAAAAACCATGATGCTCCAGTCGCTCGCTAATTCCATCACCACCAACCATCCGGAGATCGCGCTCATCGTTTTGCTCATCGACGAACGCCCCGAAGAAGTCACCGACATGCAGCGCACCGTGAAGGGTGAAGTCATCAGCTCCACATTCGATGAGCCGCCGCAACGCCACATTCAAGTCGCCGAAATGGTCCTCGAAAAAGCCAAGCGTCTGGTCGAGCACAAGCGCGACGTTGTGGTGCTGCTCGATTCGCTCACGCGCCTCGGCCGCGCCTACAACGCCGTCACGCCGCCGTCCGGAAAAGTTCTCTCTGGCGGTATTGACGCCAACGCGTTGCAGCGCCCGCGCCGCTTTTTCGCCGCTGCGCGAAATATTGAAGAAGGCGGCTCGCTGACCATTATCGCCACGGCTCTTATCGACACAGGCAGCCGCATGGACGACGTGATCTTCGAGGAATTCAAGGGCACCGGCAACATGGAAATCAATCTCGACCGCCGTCTCGTCGACAAGCGCGTTTTCCCGACGATCGATATCAATCGCTCCGGCACGCGTAAGGACGAATTGCTTTTGCCCGCCGACGAGCTCAATCGCATCTGGGTGCTGCGCAAAGTCTTGAGCCCGCTCTCGACCGTCGAAGCCATGGAATTGCTCCTCGGCCGCCTCTCGAAGGCGAAAAACAACGCCGAGTTCCTCTCCTCCATGTCCAGCCCGAACTGAGTCGAGCCCAAGCTAACCTAGTGGCACAGGCTTCAGCCTGTGCGCCTTGCGCCTTTTTGGAGTGCGGCGGCTCGACGCCGCTTTTTCCTTCGCGGCAACCTAACGGACTGTCTGGCCCGTCTGGTTCCCTGTGGTTTCTCGCGCGAGCATGGCAATCAAGCGCGCCACTTCCTCGGCTTCCATCGCCGTGCTGTCGATGAGCACCGCTCCATCGGCGCGAACCAATGGTGAATGTTCGCGTCCTGCGTCGCGACGGTCGCGTTCGCGAATTTCTTCAAGTGTCTTCGCAAGATCAATCGCATCGCCCTTCTGCTGATGCTCGCGCCAACGACGCTGCGCGCGCGTCTCATCCGACGCCGTAAGGAAAATCTTCAACTCCGCATCGGGAAAAACGACGCTGCCGATGTCGCGCCCTTCCATCACTACGCCACCCTTCGCGCCCGCGCGCCGCTGCTCGGCGACCAGTACGCGCCTGACGCCTTCGATGACCGCGATTTTCGACGCCTCCTGCGACACTTCCGGCGTCCGAATCTCCTTCGTCACGTCCTCGCCATCGAGCAGCACATTTTGCCCGCCATCCTGAGCGCGCAAATCGATTCGCGACGCGCCGGCCAACGCCACAAGTTCACCCGTCGCACCCAGCGAAATTTTCCGCCGCAGCGCCTTCAGCGCCACCGCCCGGTACATCGCGCC
>DASYYI010000288.1:0-2062 GCA_035933995.1 Candidatus Acidiferrales bacterium
GCGTAGTCGAGTTCCGCGACGCGCTCGGAGGCAATGGTTGAGCGTAGAACATCCAGCAGCGATCCAGCTTCGCGCGCGCCTGTAGCGATTTTGCGGCGAACGGCATCGAGCGATTGAAAAAGAATTTGCGCCGCGCGGCGGTCGTCATTTTTCAGGTAAGCGTTTCGAGAAGACATGGCGAGGCCGTCTGGCTCGCGCAAAATCGGGCGCACCACAATTTCCGAATCCAGATTCAGATCCGTGCACATTTGGCGGATGATGCGCGCCTGTTGCGCGTCTTTACGTCCAAAATAGGCAAAGCGGGGACGGACGATTTCAAAAAGTTTCAAAACCACCGTGGTGACGCCCTGAAAATGGCCGGGACGAACACGTCCCTCGAATTTCTCGCTTAATCCTTCGACATGAACGCTGGTGCGAAAATCGCGCGGGTAAATCTCCTCCGCTTCGGGAACAAAAAGATAATCAACACTGAGATTTTCAAGGAGTGCGCGGTCTTTTTCAAAATCGCGTGGGTATTTTTGAAAATCCTCCGAGGGGCCAAATTGTTTTGGGTTCACAAAAATCGAAACCACGACGGGGGAACAACGTTCGCGCGCGGCACGCACTAAAGAAAGATGGCCTTCATGCAACGCGCCCATGGTGGGAACGAGGCCAATCACGCGGCCCGCGGCTTCGGCCTGGCGCGAAGTTTGTTTCATCCATTCGACTGTGCGGACGATTTCCATCTTAGCGATTCGCGTGGAGGGCGGCGTCATGCGTCATCAATTGTGCGGCTGGCCGGATTGCTCGCGGTAGAAAGCGATCATGTCCGTGGCGACGGGAGTGGCGCCGAGCTGACGCAGAAGCGTAGTGATCTGGCCGCGATGATAGGTGCCGTGATTGACGAGATGCTGGAGCATTTGCCACATGCGATCGGAAAATGGATTGCCCTTGGTGTTGTGATAGTGGAGGACGCGATCGAGATCCTCGGCGGAAAGGGCGCGCACAAATTTCAGCAAATCTTTTTCGATCTCCTGCCAGCGCGCGCGAACGGATGCAAGGTCGGGAAATTCGCCAGGCGGAGGGCCGGTGGGCGAGCGGCCAAGCCAGCGCTCGAGCCAGAGCCATTCGACGAACATGATATGCGTGAGCGTGTCGCGCACGGATGGATAACTCGAGCCGAGCTTGCGCGTGAGTTGCGCCGGAGCGAGCGCGGCGCAGGCGTCGAGGACGCGGCGATTGGCCCAGGTATTGTAGGCGTAAAGAAGTTGAATATCGTCGACGGTAATTTTTCACCTCAATGGATTTGGGTTTTGCGCGGCTCCGCGGGCCATTGCTGCGCGTGGAACGATTCCGCGTCGGAGGGGAAACGTCCGTTGCGAACATCGTCGCAATACTCGCGCGCGGCGCGCGAAATTTGTTCGCCGAGATTGACGTACTGGCGCGCGAATTTCGGCGTCCCGTTGACGCTCAAGCCGACAAGATCGTGGAAAACGAGCACCTGGCCGTCGCAATCGGGGCCGGCGCCGATGCCGATGGTAGGGATGCGAAGTTCCTGCGTGATGCGCGCGGCGAGTTCGCGCGGAACGGATTCGAGGACGACGGAAAAAGCGCCGGCGGCTTCGACAGCGCGCGCGTCACGCATCAGACGCTCGGCGGACTCGACCGATTTTCCCTGAACGCGAAAACCGCCGAACTCGAGAACGGACTGCGGCGTGAGGCCGATGTGCGCCATCACCGGAATTTCCGATTCGACCAGGCGCGCAATTGCTTCCATGCGTTTCTCGCCGCCTTCGAGTTTCACCGCTTCGGCGCCGTCTTTTACAAGGCGCAGCGCGTGGCGAACAGTTTCCTCGGGCGAAACGTGAAATGTGCCGAAGGGCATGTCCGCGACGATGAGGGCGCGACTGGCGCCGCGGCGGACGGCGCGAACGTGGTGCAGCATTTCATCGAGCGTGACGGGAAGCGTGTTGTCATAGCCGAGGACGACCATGCCAAGCGAATCGCCGACGAGAAGAATGTCGACGCCAGATTCGTCGAGAAGACGCGCGGTGGGATAGTCATACGCAGTGAGGCAGGTGAT
>DASYYI010000271.1:0-16157 GCA_035933995.1 Candidatus Acidiferrales bacterium
CAAAGACGGCCGCGCCCCTTCCGAGACCGACGATCATCGCGTCGTCTGGATGCGCCAGCTCATCGAGTGGGTGCAGGAGATGGAAGAACCCAGCGAATTCCTGTCCACGCTCAAGGTGGATCTCAACACCGAAGAGGTTTACACGTTCTCGCCCAAGGGCCGCGTCGTCGTGTTGCCTCGCGGCTCCACTCCTGTCGATTTCGCCTACTTGATTCACACCGAAGTCGGCCATCAATGCGTCGGAGCTAAAGTGAACGGCCAGATGGTTCCGCTCCGCCATGTGCTCGCCAACGGCGACGTGGTCGAGATCATCACCCAGAAAAATCACGGCCCCAGCCGCGATTGGCTCAAATTTGTGCAAACGTCCCGCGGGCGCAGCAAAGTTCGCCACTGGATCAATCTCCACGAACGCGAGGAAGCCACGGCGGTCGGCCGCCGCCTCCTCGAACGCGAAGCTCGCAACTGCGGCTTGAGCCTCAAGAAAATCTCCGACGAAGATTGGCAGCGCGTCGCTTCCGAATACGGCTGCGGACGAATTGAAGATCTTCACGCCGACTTGGGCTACGGCAAATGGTCCGCGCGCCAGGTTCTGGCGAAAGCGTCCGGCCAGCCGCTCGTGGAATCAACCGAAGAGAAATCCCCCAAACTCGTCTCCACCGTGAAACGCATGCTCGGAATGCAGAACGCGCCCATCCAGGTTCGCGGGCATGACGATCTGATGGTCTATCGCGCGAAATGCTGCAACCCGATTCCTGGCGACGATATCGTCGGCTACGTCACGCGCGGCCGCGGCGTCGCTGTGCACTCCAATTCTTGTCCCAACGTTCAGAATCTTCTCTACGAGACCGAGCGCCGCATCGCCGCCGAATGGGCCGGCCCGACTGAGGCGGCCACTTTCCCGGTTCGCCTCCGCATCCTCACCGAAGATCGCCCCGGCATGCTCGCCGAAATCACCGCCGCCATCAGCGCCGTCGACGCCAACATCCGCACTCTCGAAAGCGTCGGCGAACACTCGCATGCCAGGATCGAAATCGCCCTCGACGTCCGCGACCGCAAGCAACTGGAAAAAATCCTCCTCCAAATCAAGAAAATTCCCGGCATCTTCGACATCGAACGCATCTACAACGTGTAGCCCCCTCAGCCATCCATACGGGCACGCGGTCCTCACACTAACGCAGGCTGACAGCGGGTGTTCGACTCTGCTTGGTGGAAACGTGCTTGATTTCGGAGGGCATGCCGCACATCGTCCGTTACGGCGGACTAAATTCAGGATCTGAACACCAGATGCGCAATGTCCGTCTCAACGTCAAAGTAGATAATCAGGACCGCCACCACATCGAATGCGGCATGCGCGATCATCACAAACACCAGCCGTTCGGTGTACGCGAAAATTGAACCAAAGGTCAAACCTGTGATGATCGCCTGCACCACGCCATCGCGCCCCTGCCCCTGGTAGTGAGCCATCCCAAACAACACCGACGTCAGCAGCACCGCGGTGATCTTCGTCGCTGCACCCGATCCGAGCATGCGCTCCAGTCGCTCAAATAAGTAGCCCCGCCAGAAAGTTTCTTCCCCCCATCCTGCGCTCACCACAACCAATAGCAGAAAGCCGGGAAGAGCCGTCGAATTGTGCGCCAGGAAATGATAGGAGCGATTAACGGGGTTGGCACCCAGCAGCGGCATGACAACCGCCTTCAATAAAAGTTTCAACGCGGCCCCGAATGCCACGCCGCCAGCGACCGTCGGCGCATAGTTTTCGGGCCGAACGTAGCCGATCTCTCGCCACGGCGTATTCGAGAGAACCACCCACAGCACGACCAGCGTCGCGGAAACCAGCCCGTTGACCATGGCTCCAGCTAAAATGATCGCAATCCCCAGCAGGCCCACGGGCCCAAAACCGCGCAGCCGCGCCGCGAAGCTCCGCTGCTCCCCCGGGCTCGTCGTCTGAGGAGATACTGGATTTGTGGCCATATTCATTTTTGCTTACAATAACAGTCCAATAAGATAGTTCGTCAAGCTAAGCCCATTCGTTTCCTATCTTCCATTGTCGCTTCCGACATCTGCCTCGCCGCCTGGGTTCGTCTCCGTCTACAATCTAACCTGATGCTTTGTCCCTTGTTTTTGCAGCCACCACGCTATCGTCGCGCGCGAACGCTTTTGTCTGCGTTCGCTGTGGCTTTGCTCTGCGTCGCGGGATGCCATCGCGTCATGCCCACAAATACCATTCCCCTGGACCAATCCGGGCTCAGCTTTTCCGTCATTCAATCTTTGAAATCGCTCAATATCAATGACGCCGAAGTCGCCGAAATCGTTAAGGCCAAGCAGGCTGGGCTTTCTGATGACGGCTGCGTCGCGCTCGTTCGCTTGGCGCATTCTCGAAACGAAAAGTTCCATACGGGAGACGATGTCGCCCAATTGCTTGGCGCCAGCATGGCCGAATCCACGGTGATCGAGTTGGCGAAGCTCAATCAGATTGGCCTGTGGACTGGCGAAGCACAGGCCATGCGCCTCGCGGGCCTCTCCGATGAAATTATTCTCGAAGCCGCCCATCGCCGCGCCGCGGGCGAACCCGTGCTTTCCGGCGCGTCTCTGGCGAATTTCAAGAACGCCGGAATGCGTGAGGGAACGCTGCTGCAACTGGTTCGTCGCGGCGTCGCCGATAGCGAGGCGCCGGAAATCATCAGACTTCGCCGCCGTGGCTGGTCCGACGCCCAAATTCTTCGCCGCTACCCCGGCCGCTGAACTTTTTTCGTTCATCACTTGTCGCTGGCTACTGGTTTTATTCGTCGGTAGAATCTTCCTGCCTTGACTTTCTCTTCCACACGGCGTTTCTGCGGCGGCGCGCTTGTCGTTGTTGCGCTCGTCTACCTTTCGAGCTGCGCCGTTCCCCTCGCTCCCGGCTATCAAATCGAAAAGCAATCCATCACCGTGCGCTTCGTTCCCGGCAATCCGCCGCATCTCGCCATTCGCGCGCAATACCGCCTCGCGAACGTCGGCACCACGCCGCTCGATTCCATTGAACTTGGTTTGCCGGGCGAGCAAGGTTTCGGCCTCGCAAATCTCCGTGTAAAAATTGACGGCCACGAAGTTGTGCCGCAACGCGAACCTGGCCAAACATCCGCGCCTGCGGAAGGCGAGACTGCCGTTTCCGAAATGTGGGCGGACACTTGGCGCGTTCCTTTCGCTTCGCACTGGTCGCGCCGCCAGCGCAAAAATCTTGTGCTCGAATATGATTTGGCGGCGCACTCCACTACCGATCCGCGCATCTCGGTCGGCTCGAATGCATTTTACTTGAACGATTCCGGTTGGTTTCCTGATCCAATTTCTGCAAAAGCGCTTTTCGCGAAGGATGTCGTGCGGCCTGATCCGTCGGATCTGTTCGTCGACGTGCCCGCAAATTTTGTCGCCACCGCAAGCGGCGAACCCCGCGGCACCCGCAAAGCCCGCGGCGAAACGGGATTTCGTTTCCGCCTGCGCAAAGACGACTTCGATCCCTACGTTGTCGCCGGTCAATATACGAAGCAGTTCGTTTCATCAGCCAGCGTGATTTTTTGGTCCGCCGAGCCTCTTTCCTCCAATTTGCAGCAACCGGCTGCTGCTTTGGTTCAAACATTTCAGTTCTACTTGCGTTTTCTTGGTCCACTCCCGCGCGACAACACCACAATCTACGTGATCAACACAGATACGGCGCCAATGCAACGCGATTTCTTGGCAGCTTTTGAAGACGTCCCCCCTAGTACAATTGTCACCGGCCAATCGCTGAACAACGCGGCGTTTGCCGCGGAGTTCCCCACACACGCTGCGGAAGAGAGTCTCGCTGCGACTTGGTTCACACATTTAGTGAAGCCCCGTCCGGAAAGTTGGCCGCTCGCTTCCGGCCTCGAGGCGTATGCCGCCGATCTGGTTGACCAACAGCGTGCCAACAGCACGTCCCGCGCTGCTGAGATTTCTTCTCGGCTCTTGCAGTTTACTAAGATGAACGAAATGGCAGTTGAGAGTCCAGTTGAGAGCCTTACTCCAGACGCTGCGCCTGCTCAGGTTCACCTTTCCGAGATCAAGATTGTTCTTTTCCTTTTCGCTCTCGAAGATAAATGCGGGCGCGAAAATCTTGAACACGCCATCGCGCACATGGTCTATGCTTTGCGGGGCCAGGAATACGGCTACACCGATTTTCGCGCGGCTCTCGAACAGGAATGCCATCAGGATTTATCGAGCACGTTCGCCACTTGGCTCGACCAAAAGGGCATTCCCGCTGATTTTCGCGCTCGCTACGAGAATGCAACATCAAAGTGAAGCAAGATAGCGCCTTGATCATGACACTGGGTCAGTTTGAATTTTCTTGATTTGTGACACAAGGAGTTAAAATTCAAACTGCCCGTTGCCAGCACAATCGCTGCTAATTCACAGGAGGAAATGTGAAAGAACTGATCTCAACGCAGCATGGCCCGAAGGCGATCGGCCCGTACTCGCAGGCGGTTCGCGCCAACGGCTTCATTTTTATTTCCGGCCAAGTCGCATTCGATCCAGCGACCAGCCAGCTTGTCGAAGGCGATATTGCGGCGCAGACTGATCGCGTGCTGCAAAACCTCAAGGGCATTGTCGAAGCCGCCGGCTCGATGCTCGACAAGGCCGTCAAGACCACCGTTTTTCTGAAGGACATGAACGACTTCGCAAAAATGAATGACGTCTACGCGCGCTATTTTCCCGCGAATGCGCCGGCGCGTTCCACGGTCGAGGTGGCGCGTCTTCCCCGCGACGTGCGCGTGGAAATCGATCTGATCGCCATCGCCTAGGCCGGTGATTTGTGTAGCTCAGCTCCCGTCCCGATGTATTTCAATCGGGACTGACCTGAGGTTTTTCAGTGGTTTGTAACTACGAATTGAATCGAGGACCTCTGCAATGCAAGGTCGCCACGATTGGACGCGCGCCGAAATTCGCCGCATTTTCAATTTGCCTCTGCCTGAATTAATTTTCCAGGCGCAAACGATTCATCGCGAATTTCACAAGCCTGAAGAAGTCCAGCTCTGCCGTTTGCTTTCGATTAAAACCGGCGCGTGCCCCGAGGATTGCGCCTACTGTTCGCAAAGCGCGCATTACAAAACAGGCGTGCCGCGGCAAAAATTAATGGAACCGGCCGCAGTTCTCGAGTCCGCGAAACGCGCGAAGGCCGACGGCGCGACGCGGTTCTGCATGGGCGCTGCATGGCGCGACGTGCCGGAAGGAAAAGAATTCGACAGCGTGCTCGAAATGGTGCGCGAAGTAGCCGCGCTCGATCTCGAAGTCTGCTGCACGCTGGGAATGCTCACCGAAACTCAAGCCGCCGCACTGAAACAAGCAGGTTTGACGGCCTACAACCACAACCTCGATACCTCGCCGGAATTTTACGGCCACATCATCACCACGCGCGTTTACGAAGATCGCCTGCAAACGATTGCGCGCGTGCGCAAGGCGGGAATCACGGTTTGCTGCGGCGGCATTCTTGGTATCGGCGAATCGGAAGAGGATCGTATCGGGTTGCTGCATCAGCTTTCGAATTTGAATCCGCATCCTGAAAGCGTGCCGATCAATGTGCTCGCGCGCATCGAGGGAACTCCCCTTGCCAATGCTGCGGAGCTCGATCCGATGATTATGGTCCGCGCCATCGCGACCGCGCGCATTTTAATGCCGGCGTCGCGCGTGCGCCTTTCCGGCGGACGCCACAAACTTTCGCGCGAGGCGGTCGCGCTTTGTTTTCTCGCGGGCGCAAATTCCATCTTCACCGGAGAAAAACTTCTGACCACCCCAAATCCTTCCGTCGACCAAGATATGGAATTGCTCGAAGACCTGGGCATGAAGGCGATGCAACGTGGCTGATGCGAACAAAATGCTATTGCGCGAACGCATCGCCGCAGAACTCGAAAGTCTCCGCGAGCAATCGCAGCTTCGCTCGCTCGAAACCCTGAGCGGCGTGAATTTGTGTTCGAACGATTATCTGGGTCTCGCCGCCGATCCGCGCCTGAAGCACGCCGTCATCGAGGCGGTCGCGTCCGCGCGGCAAATGGGCGCAACGGGCTCACGCCTGCTCTCTGGCAATTCGCGCGAATGGCAAGAATTGGAGTCCGAGTTTGCCGAATTCGCCGGCACGGAATCAGCGCTTTACTTCGGTTCGGGATACGCCGCAAATGTGGGACTCCTCAGCTCCGTTTTGCAGCCGGGCGATGTTGTTTTTTCCGATGCGCTGAATCACGCCAGCCTGATTGACGGCATGCGCCTTTCCGGCGCTGAGAAAATTATTTATCCGCACGGCGACATGCAATTCCTCGAAGATGCGCTTCGAGAGAAATCGCGCGGCACAGGCGCGAAAGTGATTGTGACCGAAAGCATTTTCAGCATGGAAGGCGACATGGCGCGCATTGATGATCTCGTGCGCCTCGCGAAAACTCATGGCGCCGAATTAATTGTGGATGAAGCTCACGCGCTCGGCGTTTGCGGGCCGCAAGGCCGCGGCATGGTCGCGGAATTAAAATTGGAGCGCGAAATTCTTGCCATTGTCTATACCTGCGGCAAAGCTCTCGCCAACGTCGGCGCGTTTGTCTGCGGCGACGCGAAGCTGAAAGACTTCCTCATCAACCGCGCGCGGACTTTTCTTTTTAGCACGGCGCTGCCTCCCTACTTCGCGCGCCAAATTCACGCGGCTCTCACGATTGCTCGCAAGGAAGATTCCCGCCGCAAACATCTGCATGAAAGTTCGATTGCGTTGCGCGCGGAATTATCCGCGGCAGGACTGAATTGCGGCACGAGTTCCTCGCAAATTGTTCCTGTGATTCTGGGCAGCAACGAAGCCGCTTTGCGTGTCGCGGCTCAGTTGCAAGACGCGGGCTTCGCGGTGCGAGCCATTCGCCCGCCGACGGTTCCCGCAGGCACCGCGCGCATTCGCGTTTCGCTCACAAGCCGCATCACTCTTGCAGACGTTCATCATTTCGTTGGCGCAATTGGCGCGGCGGTGCATTCGCGCGATCTTTTAGCGGCCGAAGCCGCGACGGTCGCGAATGCCTAGCCGCTTTTTCATTACCGGAACTGACACGGGCGTTGGCAAGACCGTGGTTTCCGCATTGCTCTGCGCGGCGCTCGGCGCGATTTACTGGAAGCCGATTCAAACCGGAACGCGCGAGGGTTCCGATCGCGCCACGGTGACGCGCATCGCGCGCGTGCCGAAAAATCTTACGTTGCCGGAGGCGTATCGCTTCGCGCCACCCGTGTCGCCGCATTTGGCCGCGCGTCTCGCGGGAGTGCGCATCGAGCTGCGTAAAATCAAACTCCCGCAAATCGCGGATTCTGAAAATCTGATTGTCGAGGGCGCGGGCGGCGCGCTGGTGCCGATTAACAGCACGCAATTGATGACGGATCTGATGGCGCATCTCAATCTTCCCGTTCTTCTTGTCGCGCGGACTTCGTTGGGCACGATCAACCACACCTTGCTTTCGCTTGCAGCGTTGCGCGCCGCGCGGCTTGATCTTCGCGGCGTGGTGATGGTGGGAAAAGAGAATCGCGAAAATCGCGCGGCCATCGAACATTACGGCGAAATCGAAATCGTCGGCGCGGTACCGCCGCTCGTAAAGATAAATCGCACCGCGCTGCTGCGCGTTTTCCGTGAACATTTTGATCGAGAGGTATTCGCGGCATGAATCCGAGCCTGCGCGTTTGGCATCCCTTTACGCAGGAGGCGCTGGATCTCGCGCCGCTGCGCATCACGCGCGCGCAAGGCGTTTACATTTACACCGACGATGGCCGCGGTTTCATCGACGCGATTTCCTCCTGGTGGGTAAATCTCCACGGCCACTGCCATCCCGCAATCATGTCCGCAATCGCTGAACAAACGGCGAAGATCGACCATGTTCTGCTCGCTGGCTTTACGCACGACGGTGTCGAAGAGCTTTCGCAGCGCTTGCGCAAAGTGCTGCCGCGCGAACTGGAACACATCTTTTTTTCCGACGATGGCTCAACCGCGGTCGAAGTCGCGCTGAAAATCGCCGTTCAATATTGGCGGAATTCAGGGCGCCCAAAAAAACAGGAAATTGTGGCGCTTGAGCACGCTTATCACGGCGACACGGTTGGCGCCATGTCCGTCAGCGACGATTCGATTTTCAACGAGCCGTTCCGCAATTTCCGTTTCCCGGTTCATCGCGTGCATTCTGCGTATTGTTATCGCTGCCCGGTTGGCAAGACGCGTGCCACTTGCGATATCGATTGCGTCGAACAGCTCGCGCGGTTGCTCGAAGAAAAACACGCGGAGATCGCCGCTGTGATCGTCGAGCCTCTACTGCAAGGCGCGGGCGGGATGATCGTGCATCCCGTCGAATTTCTCCAGCGCGTTCGAAATCTTTGCACGCAGCACAATGTGCTGCTCATTGCCGACGAAGTTCTCACTGGATTTGGCCGCTGCGGAAAAATGTTTGCCGGCGAGCTGGCCGGCGTTGTGCCCGATTTGATCTGCCTGTCGAAGGGAATCACGGGCGGAGTGCTGCCCATGGGCGCGACCGTTT
This sequence comes from Candidatus Acidiferrales bacterium, assembly GCA_035933995.1. Lineage (GTDB taxonomy): Bacteria > Acidobacteriota > Terriglobia > Acidiferrales > UBA7541 > DAHUXN01. The sequence continues at coordinate 8,523 of DASYYI010000271.1, forward strand.
GCACCGGCGAAATCCATCGCGCGTTCGTCAGCGACGATCGTACCCGCGCGTTCTATCACGGGCACTCGTACACAGGGAATCCATTTGCAGCCGTTGCGGCCATTGCCAGCTTGAGCATTTTCGAGAGCGAGCCTGTCTTTGAACGCATCGGCGCCATCGCGAAAATTCATCGCGAGCGCTTGGCCGCAATCGCAAATCATCCCGCGGTCGGCGATGTGCGTTCCATCGGCGCCGTCGCTGCCATCGAGTTGCGCGCGGACGATGCCGGCTATTCGTCGCGCCTGCGGCCAAAGCTCTACAGCTTTTTCCTCGACGCGGGTATTCTTCTCCGGCCGCTGGGCAATATTATTTATGTTCTGCCGCCCTACACGATCACCGCGGATGAACTGCACTACGTGCATGACCGCATCGCCGAGTCGCTCGATCACTGCGAGGAATGGTCGGCTGCCAATCGTCAGACACAGACGGCGTGAAACTTATTCGCGTGGTGCATCCATCATGGTGCAGCCCGCGGCGGGACATGCTAAAATTACCGCCACAACCAAATGGGCCTGTAGCTCAGGTGGCTAGAGCGCGCCCCTGATAAGGGCGAGGTCGACTGTTCAAGTCAGTCCAGGCCCACCAAATCTTCCCTCAAGCCATTTCGAGAGCGATAGACCATGCGTGTGAGATTCACCTGCGTGGCCTTGAATAACGAGTCAGGGCTGCTTATAGTCTGTGTACTAGAAGATATGACAAAGCTGGCATGTCGTATAACCAACGCCTTTGCGCTTTTGTTTTGTTTGCTATGCGCGTGCCCCTATCCAACGAATGCCCAACAGGCCGAAACGTATGTAGTGCCAGTGACGGTGGTTTCACGAGACGGCAAGCCGTTGACGAGCCTTCAATCACAAAATGTTCGAATTCACAATCGAGGCGTGGAACTTAAGAGTTTCAGCTTAGACACGAGTCCGCGAAGAATTGTGCTGCTCTTCGACACAAGCGGCAGCATGAGGATTTCCAATGGAAAGGTGACTTTGTGGGATGCTGCTGTGCATACTGCGGAATTGTTCTTGGATCGAGTGCCGCCGACGGATTGGATTTCAGTGTATGCTTTCGCAAATCAGGACAAACAGCTCGTGCCCTTTACTCGCGACCACGGGGCAATCCGTGCGGCAATTCATGGCTTGCCGCAACCGGGCACTGAAGAAGCTGAAAAGGAGTACGGTGTTGGCACTCAGCTGGACACGGCTTTGAATTCCATTCTGAGCCTTTTGTCCGAGAGTTCGCAATTTGGAGACGCTATAGTCATTTTCTCAGATGGCCTCTTACCGCGTTCGAATGGAGACCGCATTATGGTCTACTACGATCAACCGGACTATCTTCAGCGCATTACGCCAAGACTCGGAACGCTCGGCGTTCGCGTGTTCTTTTCTCTGGCGGGCAACATCGTGGGAACACCTCCTCTTCACGGCATGGAGCTGTTCATAGGAGCTACGGGAGGAGAATCCTTTGAACTCAATGAGTCGGCCCCTCCGCTTTATGGCATGAGTGATCCATACAGCCACCCTGAAGCCCCGATCTACCGTTCTAATTCTCTTGAGCAGCGGGCACTCGCACTTTGCGCGGAAATTCAAGATACGTACCGCCTGCAACTACAATTTGCAGGACCCTTGGAGAAACCAAGTCCATTGCGTTTGGGTTTTGTGGATGAACGAGGCAGAGTCCTTCACAACGTGACCGTGCTTAGTCCGCAGTCTATATATCCAAAGCCCGGGACGCCACGCTAGCCGTTTACTCTACGGCAGTTGAACATGCTTCATCGCCTGAAACGGTGTAGAGTCACGCACCAGGAGGTTTGCCATGATTTACTTGCTCTGGGTGATTGTGATCGGCATCCTCGCCGGATGGATCGCGGGGAAAATCATGCACGGCCGCGGCTTCGGCTTGCTGGGCGATCTCATCGTCGGCGTGATCGGCTCGCTTTTGGGCAGCTTCATTTTCGGATTGCTGGGGCTGGGCGCTTACGGGCTGATTGGACGCCTGGTCGTGGCGATTATCGGAGCCGTCATTCTTCTATGGCTCATTCGCCTCATCAAAAGGAGATAAAGCGGAGCCACGCTCAGGTGGCGGGAGCTTCGAAATATTCGGTGAGGCGCTTGTGGAGTTCGGCGACGGCGCGATGCAGGTCCGCGATGCCTTCAGTGCGGTGGCTGACATCCTGAGCTTTTAAATCTCCCAGCAAATCGTGCGTGAGCGTGGTCGCCCGGCGTATGCGCTCAAGCGTGAGCAGCGAAAGCACAGTCGAAGGATCGCGATGCTGTATTTGCCGCTCGCGCCATTCTTGTACCGCCCACGCGGTCTTGCGGACGTGGTCGATGGCGTCGCGGAAATCGCGCAGGATCAGCGGATCGATTTCGCCGGACTTGATGCCTTGCTCGATGCTCAATAATTCAGCGCTGGTCTTGCGCAACTGGAAATTCAATCCCCAAAACGATTCGTTCGGCGCGAGTAATTCGATGGCGATGCCCTGTATCGCGCCGCCGCGCGAACGCCGCACCGCGGCCATGCGCGCCTGCGCCTTTTGCGCCGTCAGCAGATTTGTCAACTCCGCCTCGATCCCCATCGTCGGATAGTTGCGCATCTGCAGCAGCGCGCCGTGCGCATTCACTTCGGTGGCTTGCGCTCTTTCCTTGAATTGCGCGCCATTGGCTTCGCGCCAATTCACTTCCAGAGGTACGACAACGGGGTAACGGCTGCTGCGCCGGAGCTCCGGCCCAGAGGGCTTCTCGGTCGATGACTTTTCCGCAACCACTTCCTGCCTCGAAGAGAACGCCCTAATTTGCTCCGTTTCCCGCCTCGTTGGCAAGAACGAAATTTTTAGCCCGTACGCCGAGTGCGGCGCTGAACGTTAGTGTGATGCAGCGTCAAAAAATCCAATCGAAAATACTCGGGTTATGATCCCTGCGAATACTGTCCCGATCACAAAAAGCACCCATCTGTATTTTTGCCACAGCTGATGATAGTCGGAAAGCTGAAAGAAAACGTCAGCTATGTATGCCGACGAATATGCAACGTTCGCAAGCACCGCTAACAGGAAAATGATGAGTCCCTCGTCGAGCGAGATGGCCGCGCGCGAACCCGGATAGTAGGCTACGAAGTAGGCGACAGTAATCGTGGCAAGCACCACGTTGTAAACAATTCGCCGTGGCTCCCAATACCGGATTGCATTTGTGGCAGCCGTTCGCCAATTTTTTTCATCCATCGCGTCTCATCTCCGCTCGTGATTATACTCATTTCGTAAATTGCAGGTCTCGCTCGCTTGCCAATGTGTTCTTAAACGAATGCTGTTTCAACTCAGTAACGCGCCGCCGGTCTGGCATATAATCCGTCGTCAGGAGGCACCATGAAGCGCGCTTACTTCATTATGGGAATCCGGGGACAGCTACGCAGCGGCGATTGCGGCGGCAGAAAGGCGGACGGCCAAGGCGTGTAGCAGGGGATGGCAGGCAAGCTACACTTGGTTTCTTAGAGAGTCTCTAGAAGGAGGAAACGTTCCGTCTGTCCCCGAGTTCTCGAAAATCATATACACTTCTGCGCGGATTCAGGGGTGAAGGTCAGGAGCGTCAATATGCAAAAGAGCGTTAGCAGCCGATGCCTTCTCATAATTGTTTCGTTGCTTTGGTTCGGCAGCGCAAGCCAGGGCCGGAGTTCATTATCGGTACCACCTCCACAGTGGACTATGGCACTGAAGGATTATGGTTGGGCCCCTCCAAAATCGGAGTCGAATAAAGCGTTTTTTAAAGACTTCACGCCCGCCAAGCTGCAAGCACTGGATGACAACACGAGGATATTGTTTGTGAGCGACGACCTCCTGGTCGTTTACCACACCAAGCAGCAAGGCGAAGATTGGCACACGGCAACGCGCCAGCTCGAAGCATTTTTTGTTAACGCAAAGGACGGCAAACTCGCAAACGTAGCGAGATGGCCTTCAGGTTTGCGCAAGTCCAGCTTTGATCTCCTGGATTCAGAAAGCCGCATAATCGTCCTTCACGATGGCCGCTTCTTGGTTCTAGCAAATGGAACCATGATGCTTTACGGGAGCGATCTCAAATTGATCAAACAAAAGAAACTGGAGCCGCTCGACTCGACTAACCTGTGGGCAGTACAGACCGTCGCTGCTGGCCGCGAGATCTTTTTAAGGCATGAATCATCGTTGCCACTTCGAGTCACATACCAGTGGCTAGATTCAGATACTTTTCGGGTCTTGAGCGAAATGCCAGGATACCAAGACCATGACTTTTTGGTACAGGCAGGAGTGGTCGCTGGAGAGAACGCGGTTTTTTTCGGCGGACGTTCAGGCATTCGTATGATCAGAACGGATCAACCTGCCAAAGTGATTTGTGACGATCAAGTCTGCCGTGGGGACGGCCTCCCCTACGCCCTTGCCGCAGGTTCCCTCGGGTTTTCTGGACGTACCGGGATCGCGGTTGTGGACGAAGATCGCGGACTCGTGTGGTCCAACACTATCCCGCCACAATACAGCCCGAACGATTTTCAATTCGGTCGAATACGATCGGCAATCTCAGGAAAGAGATTTGCTGTTTGGATCACTGCTTATCATAAGACTCTGCTTGACGGTGTCGAGATCAGGAGCTCACCAACAGTGTTTGTTTACTATGTGACCAACCCAAAACACGTTTTTGCGCTCCCGCTAAAGAGTTGGGGTGGCGACTTTGACTTCGCCTTGTCTCCTGACGGTACAGAGCTTGCAATTTTTGATGGTGCCAGAATCACGTTGCACTTAATCAATTGAAGCGGAGCTAAATGGACGTTCTCGGCTCCTTCGACCGAATAGGCTTGGTAGTGGTTGTGACCTCCCCCCGCACTTTGCGCAGAGGATCATACGGCACCTGATGTTCTGCCCCCTGGCTCCGCGCAGTGGATCATACGACGTTTGAACCTCCTGAACTCATAGCTTCTGCTTCTGGTTTTGTCCCGAATGGCGGCGCGCAGGGAGCCGTAGGCGACCGAAGAGCCGCCATTCGGCGCGCGAACGCCGCCGGAGCCACGTAGCCCAAACTGCTGTGCGGCCGCTCTTCGTTGTACTCCTCGCGCCACGCCGCGATCTTCCGCCGTGCGTCAAACAAATTCTGAAACCAGCTCGCGTTCAAGCATTCATCCCGCAACTTCCCGTGAAGACTTTCCACATGCGCGTTCTGCACTGGCTTCCACGGTTCGATGTGCACCAACTCAATCTTCCGCTCCAAGCACCATGCCAGAAAATGCCGCGAGGTGAACTCCGGCCCATTGAAGGAGTCGCGCTTATCGGTCGTTCGGGAGATAATCGATCCCGTCTGCTCCGAGGCCCAAATGAAGAAGAAGACTGCGACTGTCGGGTTGCTTGCGTGTGCGTTTGCGGCGCTGGTTTTTGCGCGCAATCAGGCGAGAAATCCATTTCAGCCCACGCAGCGCGTCAGTTTGTCGAACGGCTTCTCGATCCAACTGCCCGTTGCATGGGCGGCCCGTTCAAATTTGCGCGGCGTGCCGCCTGAAAAGCTGGCCGGTTCCGCTCCTCCCTTGGCGTTCTCCGAGATGCACATCTGGGATAATCCAACCGACTCTTCCGTGCTGGAGTTGGGCGTTTCCAATAATCCGTTTCTCGGCCTTGACGAAACTGCGCTCGATACTCAAATCGATGGCGCAACGAATTCAACCCCGGCGCTTCTCGATTACCTCTTCTACTTTTTCTTCCCTCCGCCCCGTGATTGTCTTGACGGCGCGTCCGCCGCATTCCACTCAAAAGCCGGCGACGCGCACTCCGATTCCAAAGACGCAAACAAATCGCGCCCCGATTTCGATTTTTCTTATGACTGCGTTTTTTCGCCGACGCTCGCGGATTTTTATGCCAGCCAGTTGACTGCCTCGCTGCATATAAGCCGTGCGAACGGCGCCACTCATTGGCGAGGTCGCGCGCAACGTTTTTATCTGGCGTCCATGGAATCAGTTCAGTCGAACGATTTGACGTTTTATGTTTTTGAAGCGCAGGCCGAGTCGCCGCTTTCCCGCGCGGTTGTGAATCATTTCAATCTGCCCGACTCTTTGGAGGGCACGCAGGCGGATTTTTTCTGGGCCGTTGGCGCTCCCACGCCTTTTCCGTTCGTGCCCGATCCAACGCGCAAAAATGTGCCTTTGATTCATGTTGCGTACGCCGCCGTCGGTCCCGGACCCAACAAACGCCCCGAATTCCTCCACATCCTGCACGAAATTGCCGCGCCGTGGGGCTCGCCTTACTGATTGTTTTGCGTCGCGCGCAGCTGCGGACTCGACAGCAAAATCGAATTGTGAATCGCCGCGGTCGCATGGAATCCCGTGTCCGCGCCGGCGATGCTCCACCATTTCCACTCGCCTTCGGCGGGATTCGCGTCCGAGCGCGCGTTCTTGTTCGCGACCTTGTAGTCGCGCTTCGTCCATTTGGAGGGCAACGCCGCCCGACGATACGCCCTCCTAATTTTCCGTCTGAGCCGGTCGGCGAGCGACCGATACTCGTAAAGTTCTGGAAATTCATCGGGGGGGGGAAAGAGTGTCGTTCTCAGATAAGGCACCATATGGCTTGCGGGATATGACAAGAATCCAGGTCGCTGATGATGGAGAATTCCGCAGAGACACGCCGCGAGGAAAGAGTCTCGCTTTCGTCGGCAGAATTTAAACGCTGCGAGCGTCTCCTTGAGCGTTCTGGGGTGAAAGAAGCGACGCACCCACGGCTCGATCCTTCGGAGGTCATGTAGCTGCCAGTGAGAATCCACGTATCGCAGTAAGTTCTCGCAGCGTGCTTCTGCGAGACGCAGAGTACGTGGTGCGTCCAATTTGCCTCGGGTGAGACAAACGGCGTAAGGGCTAAGGTCGTTTGCCTTTGCCCTGCGGCCAAGAAGGAGCGATTCGAGCGGAACGACTCCGCAGCCGGAGAATGGGTCGCACACCCATTCTCCCTTGCGGCTGAAATGCTTGATCAGTGCATGCACTATGCCCGTCTTGAGTTTACCGACGAAAGGCGCGAGTTGCTGGAGCGTGTTTTCGCGTCCGTTGAAGGAACCATTCCAAAGTCCGCGAGCCTGCATTTTCTTCAGAGCGGCTTCGGTGGACATCTTTCTCGTGGGTGTGGCGGCCGCCGTCACGTTTGGATTGTGCTCACGTGAATGCAACGAAGTTATACGTACTTCAGATCGCGCTGCCAGCAGTTCGGCGCGGATTCGCTGAAGGGCGTCGCCGGGATTATAGCGGAAAAGTAATCAGAATCGAGGCCTTAACGCGGCAAGACGCCCAAATACAAAAAGCCCGCTGATTTCTCAGCGGGCTTTCTTTGTCTGTACGCTCTTCGACTTTATCGGATAAAACCAGTCAGAACCCGTCACGATAATTTCTTGAAACCGAGTCACCCGAATCCCCATGAGGTGTCACGGGAACTGGGCTTGCCCTAAGCAACTCGTAAGAGTTACAGAGAGCTGGGCAGCCGGCACCTGCGTACAAAACAGGTTGTGCTGCCGTTTTCTTTAGAAAGGAGGTGATCCAGCCGCAGGTTCTCCTACGGCTACCTTGTTACGACTTCACCCCAATCATGAGCCATACCTTGAGCGCCTGCCTCCTTGCGGTTAGCTT
>DASYYI010000277.1:0-5326 GCA_035933995.1 Candidatus Acidiferrales bacterium
GCATCGAAGAGCATCTTCAGGTCGACGCCATTGGCGTGGAAATTTCCGAGCTCGACCTTGCCGTCGCGAAGCTGACCCTGATTGATGGCCGGGATTACCTTTTCCGCGAGCGAAAGGGGAATGTTGACGCGGACGTGTTCGCGTCCAACCGGGTCGTCTACTTTCACGTGGAGGTAACGCTCGGCGGGAGCTGCCAGAGCTACTGTTCCCATACAGAGCACCGCCAGAACGGGAAGGATGGTTTTCATCGTCGAACGCCTCCTTGGGCGTTCAGCGATAGTTACGTAGGGCGGCGCGAAAAAGTTCCCTGGTCTTTGAATGAAGAGAAGCTAGTGTCGTATTACCGAAGAAAGTGACACGTGCCCGCGTCAGGGCACGGTTTTAACCGTGTCGTTTGGGTTCCAGAAGAAAAGGGGCTTCAGCCCCTGAGGCATAGTTATGACACTCGAAACTTACGGATTCCTAATTTCGGAAACGCAGCACTAGTCGCGCTGGGGCTTGAAGTACAGGACCGAGAGGGGCGGGAGTTTGATCTTGATGGAGTGCGGACGGCCGCTCCAGGGGATTGGTTCGGCGCGGACGCCGCCTGTGTTGCCTGCGTCGCCGCCGGAATAGTAGGCCGAGTCGGTGTTGAGAGTCTCGCGATAAAAGCCAGGCTCTGGGACGCCGAGACGATAGTCTTCGCGCGCGACAGGCGTGAAGTTGCAAACGACTGCGAGGAAATCTTCGGGGCGGCGGCCGCGGCGAAGGAACGCGAGAACGCTTGCGTCCGCATCGTGAACTTCCAGCCATTCGAAACCTTGCCATTCGAATTCCACTTCGTGGAACGCTGGCTCCTTGGCATATAAATGGTTTAAATCCTTAACAAGCCGCTGAATGCCCTGGTGCGGAGCGTATTGCAGCAGATGCCAGTCGAGGCTGGTATTTTCCCACCACTCGCTCCATTGCGCGAGTTCGGAGCCCATGAAGAGAAGCTTTTTGCCAGGATGCGCGTAAAAGTAGCCGTAGAGAAGACGCAGATTCGCGAATTTGTGCATGTCGTCGCCGGGCATTTTGGCAATCAGCGAATGTTTGCCGTGGACGACTTCGTCATGCGAGAGAGGAAGAATGAAATTCTCGTTGAAGGCATAGAGCATGGAAAATGTGAGTTCGCCGTGATGGAACTTGCGATGAATGGGATCGAGAGCGAAGTAGCGAAGGGTGTCGTTCATCCAGCCCATGTTCCATTTGAGGTCGAAGCCGAGTCCGCCGGCATAAGTGGGCCGCGAGACGGAAGGCCACGAAGTGGATTCCTCGGCAATCATCAGCGTGCCGGGCTGGCGAGTATGAACGACTTCGTTTAACCGCTTGAGAAACGCAATCGCTTCGAGGTTTTCGCGGCCGCCGAGTTGATTTGGCAGCCATTCGCCCTGACGGCGCGAGTAGTCGAGATAGAGCATGGAGGCGACAGCGTCCACGCGAAGGCCGTCAATGTGGTACTTGTCGAGCCAGAAAAGGGCGTTCGAGAGCAGAAAATTCTGAACTTCATTGCGGCCGTAATTAAAAATCAGCGTTCCCCAGTCGGGATGAGCGCCACGACGCGGGTCCGCGTGCTCGTAGAGATGCGTGCCGTCGAAAAACGAGAGGCCGTGCGCGTCGCGAGGAAAATGCCCGGGCGTCCAGTCGAGAAGAACGCCGATGCCGGCCTGATGGCAGCGGTCGACGAACGCCATAAAATCCTTAGGCGAGCCATAGCGGCTGGTGACGGCGAAATAGCCAATCGTTTGGTATCCCCACGAGGCGTCGAACGGATGCTCCATCATGGGCATCAGCTCGATGTGCGTGTAGCCCATTTGCTTCACGTAGGGAATGAGTTCGTCAGCCATTTCGCCGTAGGTGAGCCAGCGGCCTCCGTCGGCGCGACGCCATGAGCCGAAATGGACTTCGTAAATGGAAATAGGCGCGTGCTGCCAGTCGAATCGCAGGCGCTGGTCCAGCCATTCGGAGTCTTGCCAGGCATGGCCCTCAATGTCGACGACTACAGAACTGGATTTTGGGCGGAGTTCGCCGGCGAAGCCGTACGGATCGGCTTTCAGCGTCAAGACATCGTTGAACCGCGAGCGTATCTCGAATTTGTAAAGATCACCTTCGTTCAAACCGGGAATGAATATCTCCCACACTCCAGTACTTGCGCGGCTGCGCATGGGATTAACGCGGCCGTCCCAGGAATTAAAGTTGCCGACGACGCTGACGCGCTTGGCGTTGGGCGCCCAGACGCCGAAATGGACACCGCGAACTCCTGCGACTTCCCTGACGTGCGCGCCTAATTTTTCGTAGTTCTGGTAATGTGTGCCTTCGCCGATAAGATAAAGGTCGAGGTCGGTCAGCAGAGGAGGGAAGGCGTAAGGATCATACGTGTCCCAGGATGTTCCGTCAGGATACGTGATTCGAAGTCGATACTCCGTGGGCGCAATATCGAGCGCGTCAGATGATGTGCTTGGCGATTCTCCCGGCGGTACTCCGGACGACATTCCCGCGAGCAGGACGATGGCTTCATAAAGACCGTCGGAGTGAATGCGAGCCGCAGGATATTCCTCTCCGGAATTGCCCCAGAGGATTGTGACCTGCGTAGCATGAGGTTGAAGCGTGCGAATCGCGAGTGCCGGCTTTCCGGGCAGATTTGCGGGATGCGGGCCGAGGAAATGAAAAGCATCGGAATGCTCCGCGCGAAGCAACAAATCGATTTCGGGATTTGCTCCTGGCGAGATACTTGAAGCGGCGTCAGCCGGCGTGCCGGCATTCTCTAAGATAGACAGTTCGTGCCTCCAGTCATGATGACCCAACCCTATTTTAGCCCAGCGGCGCTGAAACGATTCGATGATTTCAAGGCTAGGACAAGAAAACTCGCGCGCCTGACGTTGTGTGACAGATGCGCGGAGTAACGACGGGCATGCGGCGGGCGCCGGAGGAATGGGTAGTCGGTCAGTTCCGGTTTGCCAGTTACCCAGGAGTTTCTGCGATTGATTCACGCAAGCCGACTTATCGTCCAATTGGAACTACTTCCCGGAGCGCCCGTCGAGGTGTAAGATCGCGTCAGACCAAAGCCGGGAGTCCTATCCATGAAAGCAATTCGCATGCATACGCGAGGTGGCCCTGAATTGTTGGCCTACGAAGAAGCTCCAAAACCCGCTCTCCTGCCCGGAGACGCACTCGTCCGCGTCATCGCTACATCGATAACGAAAACAGAACTAACCTGGGACGAAACCTATAGCGACTGCGACGGCCGGCCGCGGATTCCGACCATTCCGGGACACGAATTCGCGGGGATTATCGATGCCTTGGCCCCGGAGGCTGCGGGCGTGCGCGTAGGTGATGCTGTGTATGCACTTGCGTCGTTTTGCCGCAATGGCAGCGCTGCCGAATTCATCGCGATCCGTGCAGCGGATCTCGCGCCCAAGCCGCATTCGCTGAACTTCGAGCAAGCAGCGGCGGTTCCGCTTGCAGGCCTTACCGCGTGGCAGGCCCTTTTTGATCATGCGCAAATCGAAAGAGGAGAGCGGGTACTGATCCACGGCGCGGCGGGCGGTGTGGGGACCTACGCGGTCCAGCTTGCGAACTGGAAGGGGGCGGAGGTGATCGCAACAGCTTCAGGCGAGGACCAGAATTTCCTCGGCGAGCTCGGTGCCTCGGAAGTAATCGATTACACCCACGAGCATTTCGAGGAAAAAGTGAAAGACGTGGATGCGGTGTTCGATACTGTCGGCGGGGAAACTCAGCAGCGGTCCTGGGGCGTGTTGCGCCGTGGCGGCATTCTTGTCAGCGTTGTGAGCCCGGTGGCCGAGCAAGCGGCTTCGCTCGGCCTTCGAGGAGCATTCTTCATCGTTGAGCCGAACCGCGCGCAACTCATCCAGATGGGCCAGCTGATCGACAAAGGTACACTTCGCGTCGTCGTCGGAGCTGTGCTTCCGCTTGCGAGAACTCGTGAAGCTTTTGAGCAAGGATCGGCCGGCCACAAGCGCGGAAAAATTGTGTTGCAAGTGGCTGCCGCCGAATCCGCGAAAGCATAGTCCGCTCGAACCCATTCCAAAACATAGAAGCGCAGATCAGAAGTTCGGAATCGCCGGAAGTCCTGATAAACGCCCTTATGGCCATCAACCGCTGAATTGTCGGCTCCTCGGAAACTGAGCCAATGCCGGGGAAATGGGCGCGCTGGACAGAAATGAAGCGGACAGGTAGGCTATGGCCTCTTACGACTGCACCTAGCCACTGAGGAGGAATTCAAATGCGGAAGATTACCGTTTCGTTTCTGATTGTAGTTTTTCTCGGGATGATCGCCGGCGCAAGTGCGGTGTCGGCTCAACAGGCCACAAAGAAAGCGCTGGGGCCAGAACAAGTGCTCCTGCGCCAATGGAACGGCATCGGAAACAAAATCATTGCGATGGCTGAAGATTGGCCCGCGGACAAATACGACTATCGCCCGAATGATAAGGTGCGCACGTTTGGACAGATTCTCGTACATATTGCAGGTTCGAATTATTTCGCGATCAACCCTGCGCTCGGCAAGAGCACAAAGGGGCTCCCGGATGATCCAAAGGGATACACGACGAAGGAACAAATTGTCGCGTTCGTGAAGAAGTCGTTCGCCGATGGCGCGGCGGCGCTCGAAAAGGGCGGCAATGCGGGCGCCATGGCGCATTTGGACGACTGGGTGGGAATCATCGAGCACAGCGGCGAGCACTTTGGGAACCTGGTGACATACTACCGGAACAACGACGTGGTGCCGCCGGAATCGCGTCCCAAGAAATAAGGTTTGTCATTCCACATATTAGGACAGGAATCGCGACATGAAGCGGAGCCTTGCGTATGCGTTTTTCATATTGGCGGCAGGACTGAGCATGATCAGCATCGGAAGCGCGCAAGACCGGACGCAGGGACGCTCGATGGTGACCACGCGCTACGGAATCGTAGCGGCGGAGAGCCCGCTGGCGGCGCAAGCTGGCGCCCAGATTCTCGCCCGTGGCGGGAATGCGATTGACGCGGCGGTGGCGACGAATGCGGTGATGGGCGTCGTCGAGCCAATGATGAACGGGATGGGCGGCGACCTGTTCGTGATTGTCTACGACGCAAAGAGCGGCAAGCTGTACGGCTTGAACGCGAGCGGGTGGTCGCCCAAGGCCCTGACGCCGGAATTTTTGAAGAGCAAAGGCATCACAACGATGCCGCAACACGGAATTGATTCCGTCACCGTGCCTGGAGTCGTGGATGGCTGGTCAAAGCTGCTGGGCAGGTTTGGGAAGCTGGGCCTTGAACAGGATCTCGCGCCGGCCATTCGGTATGCGCACGAAGG
>DASYYI010000310.1:0-1868 GCA_035933995.1 Candidatus Acidiferrales bacterium
GCGGGATGGTTCGGAGCCTGGGCGAGGCCCGAGCTCGACAGCTTTGTTGGCCATCGTAATTCTCCTTGGAGATTCAGTTTTTCAGGGAGCTTGGAGCGCGAGGCCTGCGACCAGGGCATCTGGACCTGGCTACCCGATGCAAAAATGATGAACCGCTGTTGGAGAAAAGGCAAGAGGTGGCGGCTGTGGAAAATGCTCCGTCCTGACGCGGCTGACTATTGAACTGAGTGAAGGGGATTTGGGATTTGTAAGAGCTAGGTGTGTTTTTTGGGTGCCGGGCATACTTTATGGTCGGGATCCCACCACAGGAGCGTAATAACATTCTCCGACAGAATCCCCCAAACTCTCTTGGCGCCCGTTAGATGTAGCGAATGTAGCTCATCGCATTCTAATCTTAGCTCCGTTAAACGCTTCCGAGCGTCTGGGCACAATTTATCGCGCGAAACTGAATGATTTAGGTATCTCGCCTCTACGAACAATTGATTGATTGTCATGCTCTCGAACGCCTGGAGCTTCTTTCGAATCATATCCAGCGTTGTTTCATCAACCAGGTGCCAACCAAAAGGGTCGCACATTTCAAGCCGGGATATTCGCCAAGCGGGCCTCATTTGCCCCCACTGCGGAACAGGCCCCGCGACAGGCTGTTTTCTTATGGAGGGTTCTTTAAGAGCGGACGGACGCTTGTGAGGCGGAAGCGTCACGCCCAATCACTCGGCTTTAGAGAGGCCACCATAGTATTCGGCCATGGCGGCTGGCGTTATTTCGGCGTCGCAAAACTGTCCAGGGGCAAAACCATCTCTGGCATCGCGCCAAGGTGCCTCTCCGTGAGTCAAATCACTAAGCCATTGTGAAGATTTTACTCCGTAGAAGTTAAGGACAGCATCAATCGTTTCCTTTTCGGTTTGACCAAGCTTCTTCGGATCTCCCTTGGGCCACGCCGCGACGGTGAACTTGCCTCGGTGGATGTTGTAGAGATCAGGAGCGACAGGGCCGTTTGCCCAAGCTTCTATTCGGTTCTTGAAAAGTGGCTTTTCATCCCAGACCAGTGACCATGCTTGGGAGTAGTACACGAGCTTCTGGAGCTTCATAGTAGTCATCTTGCCAAGCTTCTGTAGGATGTAGGCAGCGACATCATGTACAGTGGTCATATTTTGGGCCCTCCCTCTGCGGCTTACGCTGCGCCGCCGCTTCTTCTCATTATTAGATGATAAGACTGGCCTTTGCGCGGCATAAGTCGTGCCGCCTGTCTCAACTCGCACCCTCCGCCGAGTACTAATCAGAGCACTTTTGATGCCAGCGATAAGCGCTCCCAGTAGGCTGTCTACAGTTCCTCGCGTTTCGGTACACCCCAAACGGAGAATTGTAGTTTCCCTGCTGAGAACAACATATGAATCGCAATATCCGCGAGGCGCGGCCCCGCTTGGTTCTTGATAGATGATGTTTCTGGCGGAATGACCAATAGTATCAAATCTCTGGGATGTCAACTGTTTTTCTAGTAATTTCCGTGTCGAGGCGTGCACTGACCCAGGCAATGTTTTTCTCATAGAGCGCCTCCATTGGTGCCCTATTCCAAAGATTAAATATAACCAGTTGATAACTCACAAGGCAAGAGGTGGCGGCTGTGGAAAATCGGAGCGACGAGGAGCGTAGGTACTCGGAGCGAAAGAAAAATAAATTCCCACCGTTCACAAGAATGGCTCCGTTTCTGCGTCAAGGCAGGCAGGGCGAGCGAGCGGCTCGTGCGAGTTTTTTGTGGAGTGCGGCGGCTCGACGCCGCTTTGCTTTTGCAGGGGCGCAAACGTAAACTCGCGGCCATGACGGAGTGGGCGCATAGCCCGACGCATCGCCTAGAGGCAGGAGGGGCGTAT
>DASYYI010000292.1:0-3731 GCA_035933995.1 Candidatus Acidiferrales bacterium
GCGTTTTGCGGAGGCGGCCGACGGCGTTGTTCAGGCCATTCTCAAAGTCTACAAAAGTGTGGTCCGGCCAGAGTCGTTCCTGGAGCTTCCTTCGGTCGACCACTTCGCCCGGATGCTCAAGAAGGGCTAGCAATAGCTGGAACGGCTTTTCGTGAAGTTTGACCCGGATGTTCGCGCCAGGCTCGCCATTGCGCGCTCGGACAGCGGGGCTAACAACAACGAGATCGTTGTTCGCGCCTATCACTGCCATTCCGGTAGGCTTATTGCGGAAAATTCATCTTGCGGAGCAAGGCTTGGAAGCGCGGGTCGGAATGAAGGCGATCAAACTCATGTCCCCTAATATTCACCATGTCTCCATCGTGAGTTTTGTAGCCCCCTTCTAAGGCGTCCATGGCCTCTTTTTCCTCGCCCATACTGGCGAAAGCCGCGGCAAAGAATAAGGGTGAGACATAGCGTCGGGTAGCGTCCGACTTCATTTCTGTAACCAGATTCTTAGCCTCTGTTATATGGCCCAAGTGACCCTGGGCCATGGCAGCCATACCCAGAAAAGCGGGGTCACGGTGAGTTGTGGCAAGGCCCTTCTCCGCGTCATCAACAGCTGCTTCAAATTCCGCTCTGTCACAGTGAATCAGCGACAAGTCCGCATAACCTATGGGATTGCCAGGATCTAGCTGAAGGATTTTCTGGCTCTCCGTAAGCGCCACGCTATACTGCCCTGCAGCATCTGCCGTCTTGGCCAGACCATCATGCGCATCTACGGAAAGAGGATCGAGCTCAACCGCCCGTTCGGCTTCCTCCATAGCCTGAGCATTACGACCTATTGCCGCTAGATACGCTGCGTACCAGCGATGTGAGCGGGCAATTCCTGGCGCGAGAGTAATGGCACGCTTGAATTCCTGATCGGCAGATGGCCAGTTCCAGTCAAAGTAAAAGTATATGTATGCAAGAGAAAGATGGCCTTCGGTTGAATCAGGATCCAATTGCAGCGCATCCTCTGCGTACTCTCTGCCCTTCGTTAGCGCCTCAGTCGGCGAAAGCCTCTCCGTCTGTAGGTAATATTGGGATAGGCTGGCATAAGCAGCCGCGAAATTCGGATCCAATTGAATAGCCCGTTCAAAGTAGTCTTTCCCACGGTCATACTCATCGTCGCGTTTTTGCATGTAATAGCGGCCTTCAAGATAATCCTCATATGCCGCCGAATTCACCCGTTTGCGCGAATCGGACGTCTCTGGTCGGCCCGGCGAAAGTTTGAGATCGATTGCGCGGGCAACCCCCAGCGCTACACCATCTTGTAGGGCGAGAATATCCGACATCTGGCGTTCGTAACTCTGCGCCCACAAGTGCTGATCGGTGCTTCCGCGGATAAGTTGCACTGTGATTCGAACCCGATCTCCCTCCTGCAGGACTGCCCCTTCCACAATAGCGTCGACTCCCAGCGTTCGAGCTATCTGGGGCACAGACTCTTTCGTGTTCCGAAATTTCTCGGCGGAAGTTTCAGAAGTCACCTTGGACACGCCAAGCCTCGCGAGCTCTGTGGTGACGGCATCCGTCATTCCTGCGGCGAAGTAGTTGCCCTGTGTTCCGGTTCGCAAGTCGCGGAAAGGTAAGACTGCGAGAGACCTAATCGGTGCCGCATTGGCACGGTCCAGTCGAATGGCAAGGCCTACTGCCACGGTGATAACAATTGCGATACCAGCCCCAATGATCCGTTGCTGTGAAGACACCCTCTTCTGCGTTGACGACTTGGGAGCTACTTCGGCGATGAAGCGGTAACCCCGGCGAGGGATCGTTTCAATGAAATGAGGGGTGTCCGCTGTGTCGCCCAGTGCCTCGCGCAGGCGGCCGATAGCGTTGTTCAGGCCGTTTTCGAATTCGACGAATGTATCCTGCGGCCAAAGCCGTTTCTGGAGCTGCTTTCGGTCGACCACTTCGCCCGGATGCTCAAGGAGGGCTAACAATAGCTGGAACGGCTTTTCGTGAAGTTTGATCCGGATGCCGCTCTTGCGCAACTCACCCGAAGCGGGATTGACCTCAAACGCGCCGAAGCTTACCCGAGTGCCGCGGGCTGGTGCGGACACGCCTTCCTCCGTTTGTTCTTTCGGGGACGCGAAATGCTAGCACAAAAGCACGTATTTCATCAACAAACCTCGTTCATAACCCGCCAAGCCTCGACCGAACCCCGTGTAACTCGCCTTGCCCCAGAATGTTAGACCTGGAGAAATATTTAAGACTCATTTGATTGACACGGTTCCTCACCAAAATATATATCGCGTCGCAAAGGGCCTGTCAGGTGCCGGGGTGTGCACGATCAAGCTACATGTTGGCTGCATGGCTCGTCCTTCGACTTCATCACGCTAAGGAGACATAACATGAAGAGCAGAGCACATTCACTTCTATTGGGGCTAGCCAAGGCGGCGACCCGGAAGGCATTCGTGATTATCACCGTGGCGACCCTGGCTGTTGTCGCGACAGGCATGGGCGTACTGACCCACAAAGCCTACGCGGCCAAGGCGAAGACGGAGATGGCGGCAAAGCAGCAAGCAGCCACTCTCAATGATGTTATGGCCAAACTGAACAGGATCGAGTCTGAAATGCAGCAGCAGACTCGTAGCCTGAACGCCAAACTGGAATCGCTCGAGTACCAAAATGCCAAGCTGGCGGCCTATGAGGTGCGCCAGCACGCCGAGGCTCCGCGGCTGGAACTGGCCGCTGATCGCCCCCCGATGGGCCCCGCGATGGCTGGGGGAATGTCTACAACCCTTACGATTCCTCTGGAGTTGGATACCGAAGTTTGTGATAAGGGCTCGATTTCAGGCGGCGGCAAACTAAGCATCGAACCGGACTTGGAGGCCGATGCGAAAGGCGATGTGGGGGCGGAGGCATTCGGAAACGGAGTGGACGCGGAAGTCGAAGGAAAACTTGAAACCAAAGTGGGCTTTGAGCTCGGAGGCGAGCATAGTTTCGAAAAAAACACCTGCCTCAAGATCGCTCAGTTCAATATTTTCGGGAATTCAACGCCGACCGTGGATGTGGGGCAATTCATCAGCGGCCTCACGACTGGTGCAGACGTACTCGCAAACAAGCTCGCGCAGTTGGAGATGAATCTTCCCCAATTGGCGAATTCAGTTGCGACGACTGGTCTCGACGACCTGAATAATTCCAGTCTCTCCTTCTCTCCGCAGCAGATTCTCCAAAACTTGGAGAATCCGAAACAGGCTTTGCAAAGCGTGACGAATCTCTTTAGCGCGATCCCCTTGCCGCAAGGCATCGGCAACCTCTTTCAAGATCCGAGCTCCTTGTTCCCGCAGCCGTCCGATTTCAATGTCACGAATTTCTGTGCTAGCCAGGGCTCAGGAGGGTTGCTTTCGAACGCCTGCTCGATAGTTCCGGGTGCTGTGGCAGATCTCAACGGAATTCAGACAACCATTGGTCAGTTTGCCAACGTGCAAGGAGACTTGGCCAACTTTAAGACCAGCCTGGGGAATCTCTGCGGTGGGATCAACAATGGGATTTCGACCATCGACAACACGAGCATCAATATACCAATGTTGAAAAGCTTTCAACTTCCAACAGGCGTAAATTTCAAGCCCCTGACCAACATCCATCTAATTTTTACAAGCGTGAGCATTGGTCCGGTTACCATTACTTCACCGTTCCAAGTTGCGCCACTTTCTTGCTCCACGCTCTAAGTGTGCGCGGATGGTGAGGACCATGGTTGAGGCAAAAGCTTA
>DASYYI010000331.1:0-4783 GCA_035933995.1 Candidatus Acidiferrales bacterium
CGAGTCAGAACTCTGGTAGCCATTTTGGTTTAGAGACAGTTACGAGGCTGAGCGCTTTTTTTCCGCCCTGAGCGGACATGAAATCGTAAAAGCCGCTCATGCTGGCCCGGCGTCGATCCCTGCAGTGCCTAATCCAGTGCACAGCTACGCTGACCACCGCCCTTCGGATCACCGCCAAGTTCATGACGGCATTGCGGTTTCGTACCCGGCTGCGGTCCTCGCCAGCAATGACATCGAGTCGGAGGTGAAGGCCGGTTTCAATGCCCCAGTACCTGCGGTCGGCCTTGAGCATTTGCTGAGCATTCATTTGTGCGGCGGGCCGAGAGCTGAGCAGGTATTCGGTTTCGATTTCCTTGGCCGGCTTGCGGGAGCTGTCCACACAACGGGTCAGCCGAGCGCCCTGCTCGGCGAAGGGAAAGGCCACCCGTGTGGCAGTGGTATCAAAGGCAATGAGGCAACGCGCTTCGGTCCGGCTCCGGTTGCGTTCACAAGTCTGAACGATGGACGTCTGGTCCCGAGGGGGAAAATGCGCCCGACAGGTTCTTGTAGAGCTGTTGCACGTTGTCGGCGACCCCGGATTGATTGCCTTTGACGGTGAACAGATAATCACCGCCCTTTTCTTGTACCACGATGCGCGCCGTCTCAGTCTGAGTATTGAGCGCGTCGGCCGTGACCAGCGAGCCCTCCAGGTCCACTCGTTTGAGCACGCGCTGGACTGCCGGGATCTCGTTGGAACCTTCGCTCACCGCTTCGGAACCCAGCCAGCGTCCGCTCTCAACGGAGTAGGCGCTGATGACCTGCGCCCCTTGGCTGTTGAGCAGTTCTTTGCCGTCGGCCGAGACCTGGTCGCCTTTGGGATCGCGCTTGCCCAGCAAATGATCCAACCACCGCAGTAACGCTTGCTGCAACGCCTGATTGTTCAGCTGTCGGAGCATCCGGGCAAAGGTCGATTCGCTGGGGGCAATGTAGTAATGAATCCGGCGGCTCCGATCACGTGGAAAACCCAACGCTTTCCTTTGGTCGCGCGTCAGATTACGAGCAAAGCCAGCTAAATCCCGCTGCCCCAGGCACACTTTGCAGAGCATGGCACAGACCGTAACGGCGACCAGGCCATCGATTGAGAAATCCGGTTTTCCAACGTGCCACTCCGGAATATCACCAAAGAAAGCTTTCATTTGGCTAAGCTCCTCAGGGGATTGTGGGCAGTCTGGCGGTCGGTCTTGTTCACATGCTCGGCAAGCTTCAGGCAAATTGCGGCCCCGCAAGATGGTGCGAGCTCCCTCGCGCAGCTCACGTACCCAAAGCTGCTTGGGCCGGTCATGAGCTTCATAAAAGTCCCGCTGGGAGCGTGCAAAACCCTTGGTCTTGCCTAAGAGGGTCCAGCCGCTGACCTGATAGGTGGTCCCGCGAAACTGTTCCGGGTCTACGAAAGTTTCGGCAATGAGCACGGCATGATGATAGGCCTGTTCCCAATCGACACTGAGGCGCTGCACATTCAACTTCATGACTTTGCTGGCCAGATTGGGTATGTGGTAGGGCTCGGGAATGAAAAACCGGCTATTGTTGACGACCAGCGGCAAGCGTCGCCGTTTTTGCCGGTCCGACCAGCCAATCCACTCCTCGCGCAATTTGAGTTTGTAGGCTCCGGCGCTCCAAACTAGCAGCGCTACCCATTGGCCTTGATACTCGGCCACGTAACGCAGCTGTTCGCCGACGAACTCCGCGCTGTGCAGATAATGACCCTCGATGAGCAGTCGGTCGAAACGTTCGCGCTCCTCGGGTTCAATGAGCCGCAGCTGCACCCCGTCAAGCAGGGCCTGCTGTTCGGCGGTGACAATCGGTCGATGTTTAGTCTTCATTGGCCCCACAGGTAAAAAAAGTGCGGGCCAATGTCCAGCTCAAATAAACAGGGATTTGCTTTTCAGTGACTTACCTGTGTTTTGACTCCGCCATATGGGATGAAACGTAGTCCCGGGGCGCAGCGGGGCTGGAAGGGGGGGCTTTGGGGGGTACAAGCGTCCCACTTGCCCAAACCCAGGATGTTGACACTGCCGCTAACGAACGGTTGCTGCTCCAGGCCAGGTATGGTCCATTAGCGGTTCCTTGCGAGGATGAGCGAAAATCTGTTTGTCTAAGACAAACCAAATTGCTAATGAGTGCTCTACAGTCATGTCGAGCGCGTCCCCTTCCCGTCTCGTGGCGATCTGCGCCACTCCGCCGCACTTTAACCCGGGGATGCGCCAGGTTCGACCCGTTTTCTCCCACAGCCATCCAATCGGTGCTTGGACCGATACCGCCGCCACGCAGCATCCATTTGATTGAGTTCTTCCTCTGTTAACACACCTCTCTTTCTCAAGGCAAATAGCAGCGAGCGGATAGTCACCGGCCCCGGAAGCATCTCGTGAACCTCTCCGCAATGGCGGCAGAACATCCTCGGATTGTTTGCACCCCTCTCCCTCCGGAGTTGCGTCCGCAGCTCGGTCATCCGGTCACAGACCGCCGAATATTGTTCCCACCTGAGCGACGGGCTCCACCTCCGCTCCAATTCCTCGAGCATCTCCGGGAACCAAAAACGTGTTGCATCGGCAGCAGCCATTCCTGTTAATGCGTTCGAACGCTCAGCTCACCGATGGCGGCCCGCCGCTGCCGTCGGAACTGCCAAACCGCTCCGCCGGGCCGCCATTCGGTGAGGCGCCGGGTTGAACTAAGCCGCTGCGCGGCGAGCACTTTTCAAAGTCTCTCAACATATGCTATTCATTCTCCATGGCTGTGTCACTAAGCTCCGAATCGGGAGCCAAGCAGCCCCGGGCTCCTGACATGACCCGTGCTTCGGTGTTCAAAACACAGTTCCGCGCGTGGGACGAATGCCGAGAAATGTGACTCGTGCTGCGCTGGTAACGCGGAGTCCACCGACTTTTGCCCTCACCGACTCGTAGGCAATAACGAATCGTCCAAGCGGAAAGAACGGGAGGAAAGAAAAAGATGAAGCACAATCCGACATAACGTGCTGCCGCCGGAAGCCGCTGCGCAAGAAATCCGAGGCCGACAAAAAATCCAACGCCAACCAACACTCCAAAAATAATGCGAAGCAATGACATTATAGCGTAATCCGTGGCGAAGCAAAACCCCAGAGGGGTGACCTGTTTATAGTAACGCCGCCTCCTTTGAGCCGGCTAAACCCCAGCGGGGTGACCTGTGTTGGAACATCCGTCCGCTGGCTGGGCCAGCCGCCACGCTTTCCTGGCGTTCAACATGTAATCGGGACGTCATCGCGTGGTCCGCTGCAGGAGCTCAGTTAGGTGCGAATCTCATGACATGAAATCAACAATGCGTCCATCGTCAAGTCGCACCGGACCTCTAGCGCCCGGATGCTTCGCCAGCATCTCCTGCAAAACCTCGTTACATCGCTGAATGTGCCCGGACAGAACGGACTCATCTGAAGTCTCCCAGTACTCACCCTCATCTGAGACGAGCAATCGCTCAAAGAACGGCTCGATGCGCCGGAATAAATCAATGATGGCGACATGAGTATCCGTACCAGCGAACTGAGTCTTGACGAACTCCTGCATGTAATAATCCTTGTCGAACTCGAATCGCAGCGGATCAGCGTTCTCGTCGGGATGAAGCTGGAGCCCGAATGTCGGCCCTGAGTAATCCCAATCCTTGTCATCTCGGACTCTCTTCAGCGTCGCATGGTCCTCGGAAATACTCTCACACGGCCAACCACGGCTCGCGGCGTAATCGCGTAGCTCGTCAATCAGCAGCGGGTATGCTGCTGGCGTCTTGACCTTGCCCTCGAAATGGATGGTGACGCCCATGTTTTCGCACCTAACGCAGAGTGCAGCCGCTCCGGGCCAAGTGTGTTGGAAAAGCAGCAGGCCGGAATCCCGGAGTCGCCTGCCACGATTTGTTAGCGTCTTTGGCCATGATCATCGCCGTTCTCAACTGGTATAGTCTTGTCCGCGATGGCAGGTGGTGTCTAACCACGCATTGGTTTTAGCGAAATTGCGGCATACACTCCTCTTCTTCCCTGGGAGAGGGGTTAGGCGACGCGTTCGTCTTCACAAAGTCGATGGAGTGCAAGAGCTCAGCGCATTCATTGCTTTCTTGGATTCCACTCCGCGCGGCCAAAGCCCTGATCTCAGGAGCACATGTATCTGCGACCTCAGGAGGCAACCAGCGTTCATAAACTAATTCCAGAATCCCCCTATAGGCCGAGAAGGCCGAGAAATGAATTTCCGCAGCCGGCCTGCTATGGAACTTGATGATCCTCTGGTGTGCTCCAAGCCATACCAATGCTCTCCTGGCCGGCGTATCGCGGACTCGCAAAGCACTGCTGATATCCGGCAGAGCATTCGTGCCAAAATGTCTCATCGCGGCGTCGCAATCATCCGATCCTCCGGAATTGTAAACAAGGTCCCTCACGGTATGTCCCTTGAAGACGAGTTGGGCCGACCTGAAGGGATACAGAAAGGCAGCAGAGGCTGACGCTAGCAATAAACAAGCGACTATAGCTATCTTTCGGCTTTTCATGGTGCAGCGCTAACGTAAAAGCAATGTATCCGCCGTGCCCTGGGGTGGGAGTCGCGGGAAGTTGTCGGGGGCGTTAGAGGGCATGGCGGATACACTGCTGTTGAACTGAACCGCTGAGCCGCTGACTCCCAAACTGGAGTGTAAACTATCCGGCCCCGCACTCGGCGCCGGCAGTCCGACTGCACTCAGCGGCCCCACCGCGAAGCTGGCGGCGGCCCCACACGGTCCTTTTTGGCCGGGATTGGCCATC
>DASYYI010000422.1:0-9675 GCA_035933995.1 Candidatus Acidiferrales bacterium
TTCAGGTGCGGCTTGCTGCGCTCAAATTTTTCCTTCGCCATGTCTCGCTCAGCTCCTCAGCGTGTACTTGTTCGTTCGTCAGTTAAAAAACTTCGGGTACTCGGCCTTCATAAAATTCGCCGGCTCGGGTGAATTCAACCGCTCCATCATTTGCCGCAGATGCTGACGCGTGGCCTGCGAATCGGCTGCACGGCCCGCCTTCAGCCTCCGGATAAACTCTTTCGCGTTTCTCTCGAACCAGAACTTGTCCCAGAATTCGTCCACCGTTACCTCGCGACCTTGCCTGTGGCCTTCGAAACCACTTCTTCGGAAACGGCTGCCGGGGTCTGCGCGTAATGCGAAAAGTGCATGGTGAAGCTGCCGCGGCCCTGTGTGCGGCTGCGCAAATCCGTGGCGTAGCCGAACATTTCCGAGAGCGGCACTTCCGCGCGAATCACCGTGCTGGCCGCGCGATTTTCCGTGCCCTGCACATGCGCTCGCCGCGAATTCAAGTCGCCGAACACCTGGCTCATATATTCCTCGGGAACAACGACTTCGACTTTCATAATGGGCTCGAGGAGCTTCGGATGCGCGCGCCCGCAGGCTTCCTTGAACGCCATCGAGCCGGCAATCTTGAACGCCATTTCCGAGCTATCGACTTCGTGGTAGCTGCCGTCGTCGACAACCACGGCGATATCCACCATTTCGTAACCCGCAAGGATGCCGTTTTCCATGGCTTCCTTAATGCCCTCTTCGATCGGGGCAATGTATTCCTTGGGAATCGCCGCGCCGACGATCTTGTCGATGAAGAGCAGGCGATGCTCTTTGTCGAAGCGCCACTTCCCGCCCTTGCCCGCGACTTGCTTGGACAACTCGTCAAGCTCGTCGGTCGAAAGCTCGCGCATATCTTCATGGCTGGCATTCGGCAGCGGATGAACTGTCAGTTTCACGTGGCCGTATTGGCCGCGGCCGCCCGTCTGGCGAATGTAGCGGCCCTCGGCGGGAGCTGACTTCACAATGGTTTCGCGGTAGGCAACCTGCGGCCGGCCCACATTGGCCTGCACGCTGAACTCGCGCATCATGCGGTCGACAATGATTTCCAAATGCAATTCGCCCATGCCGGAGATGAGCGTCTGTCCCGTATCCGGCTCCGTATGCACGCGGAAAGTGGGATCTTCCTGCGCCAATCGCGCCAGAGCGTTGCCCATTTTCTCCTGATCGGCTTTGGTCTTTGGCTCAATCGCGACGGAAATTACAGGTGCCGGAAATTCAATGGCTTCGAGAACAACGGGCTTATCTTCGTCGCACAAAGTGTCTCCGGTGGAGACGTTTTTCAAGCCCACGCATGCGGCGATATCGCCCGCGTCGATGGCTTCAATTTCCTCGCGCTTGTTCGCATGCATGCGCAGCAAACGGCCTATACGCTCGCGCGATTTCTTGGTCGCGTTGTAAACCGTCGCGCCCGTTTTGCACACGCCGGAATAAACGCGGATATAGGTCAAGTGGCCGACGTACGGGTCGGACATGATTTTGAACGCCAGCGCAGCGAAGGGCTGATCGTCCGCGGGACGCCGGAGTTCCGGCTCGTCCGTATCCGGCGAAATGCCTTCGACCGGCGCAACGTCCGCAGGCGACGGCAGAAAATCCACAATGGCATCGAGCAGCGGCTGCACGCCCTTGTTCTTGAAGGCAGAGCCGGCAAGCACGGGAACGAGCTTCAAAGCCAGGGTCGAGCGGCGAACGGACGCGCGCAATTCCGCGGGCTCGAGTTTATGTTCGGCCAGATATTTAGTGAGCACGGCGTCGTCGTGCTCGGCAATATACTCGACCACCTTTTCGCGATGCTCTTTATAAAACTCAGGGCTGACCGCGGAGGATTTGATGGCTGCGGCAACATCCGGGCGCGATTTCTGAAACGCTGGATCCCAGAGCTGATCGAGCGAAATGTATTCAAATTCAGCGCCAAGCGATTCGTCCTTCCAGACAATCGCGCGCTCCTCGATGAAGTCAATCACGCCGATGAAAGTGTCTTCCTTGCCGAGGGGAAACTGGAGGGGGACAGGGTGGGCCGAAAGCCTTTGGCGCATGGTGCGAATCACGTGGTCGAAATCCGCGCCGACGCGGTCCATTTTATTGACGAACGCTATGCGCGGCACGCGGTACTTGTCCGCCTGACGCCAGACCGTTTCCGTCTGCGGCTGCACGCCCGCGACCGAATCAAAAATCGCGACGGCGCCGTCGAGAACGCGCAGCGAACGCTCGACCTCGACCGTAAAATCCACGTGACCGGGCGTGTCGATAATATTGATGCGATAGTCGGTGCCGAGGCGTTTCCACGAAGCTGTGGTCGCAGCGGAAGTGATGGTTATGCCGCGCTCGCGCTCCTGCTCCATCCAGTCCATCGTGGCCGTGCCCTCGTCCACGCTGCCCAGCTTGTACGTCACGCCCGTATAGAACAGGATGCGTTCGGTCGAAGTGGTCTTTCCGGCATCAATGTGCGCCATGATCCCGAGGTTGCGCATGCGGTCGAGTTGGAATTGGCGTGCCATGAAATATTTATTTACCAGCGATAATGGGCAAAGGCCTTGTTGGCCTCGGCCATGCGGTGCACGTCCTCCTTCTTCTTCACTGCTCCACCCTTGCCGCTCGCCGCGTCCATCAATTCGTCGGTCAGCTTGTCGGTCATGTTCTTGCCTGCTCGCTGGCGGGCATACAAGATCACCCAGTGAATCGCCAACGACTGCCTCCGGAACTGATTCACTTCCACGGGCACTTGATAGTTCGCGCCGCCGACGCGCCGCGACTTCACTTCGAGCAGCGGCTTGACGTTCTCGATGGCCTTCTTGAAAACCGTCAGGGCGTCGCCGCCTTCCGCTTTTTGCGCGATGTTTTCCATGGCTTGATAGAAAATCGCCTGGGCCGTGGCGCGTTTGCCGTCATACATCATGCTCGAAATAAACTTCTGTATCAGATCGCTTCCGTAGACGGCGTCTCCGGCAATCTTTCGACGAGCTACGAATCCCTTGCGTGGCATTCCGCGACTCTCCTACTTTTGTGCGGCCTTGGGCCGTTTCGCGCCATATTTGGAGCGCGCTTGCTTGCGGTTCTCGACGCCGGCGGCATCGAGCGTCCCGCGAATCACGTGATAACGAACTCCCGGCAAATCCTTCACGCGGCCGCCGCGCACCAGCACAATCGAGTGCTCCTGCAAATTGTGGCCGATGCCCGGAATATATGTGGTCACTTCGGCGGAATTCGTCAAACGGGCGCGAGCCACCTTGCGCAGCGCCGAGTTCGGCTTCTTCGGCGTTTGCGTGTAGACTCTCACGCAAACTCCGCGTTTCTCCGGACAGCCCTCGAGCGCGGGCGATTTCGTCTTCGTCCGCAGTTTATCGCGGCCTTGTCGAACCAGTTGCGCAAACGTCGGCACTCTTCTCCTCCGAACGTAACCCGAGTTTCATTTTGCTGCCGAGCGTGCGAGGCTCAACAGACGGTGGTAGAACAGAAAGGGCCGGTTAAAACCCGAAGGAACCGGCTAAGATGCTCTGCGCGGGCGTGCTCGTGAAGATCTCGAGAACACATCCACTTCTAAAGCGAAGAGCCTGCAAGTACGGCTTTGCGGGGCAGGCGCCCCATTTCGGCCGCTCTCCCAAATCCCCATTCCTTCGTTCTATGTTCCGGGGCTGGAGAAGTACCCTTTCAGCACACTAACGAAAGCAATTCCACCTACAAACTGGCGAGTATATGGAAACAGACGTTATGTGTCAACCCCTAATGCGGTAAAGATTTGGCGCATATTTGAAGCGATCGGATTCGGTGAATACCGGGACACCGACCGGAGCCAAGAATCCCCTCTCGCCTGGCTATTGCCCAGGCACAACCGGACGCCGACAAGCACACCTTAACCTCACGTAACCCACTCTTTATCTGTCTGTTATGGCCAGGATATGGGGTAATTCAAGGCTACAGGCGCGTCGGCAGGGATTTTGCCAGAATACGCTCCGGGGCCACAGGCTTCCGTGATTTCGCCCCGCGGGAACGGAAGCTCCGCGCGTCTCAATTCCCCACCGACAGGCGCCGAGACACGGCTTAACGTGACACGAATTCTTCTGGAAACTTTCGCGCGGCCAGTGCTTTACCAACTGATAAAAGCTCACTAGACTGCATCAAGCTGAAAATGAGAATCCGATTGCATCGCATTCCCGTCGGATCATTGACGAAAATTTCGTTCGCCGCGATTTGTTTCGTCGTGAGCATCACTCTGCTTTTAGTGGCGCCGCGAACGTCGCGCGCGCAAACGATTGCGACGCAAAAATCGCCTGCCACAAATCCGGGAGCGAAAGTAACGGGGCCGTTTGTCATCGAGCGGTATTCCACGAGAGTGCGGTTCGAGGCCGACGGCACCGGCGAGCGCATCCAGGAAGTGCGCGTTAAACCGATGGACGATGCCGGAGTCAAGCAACTTCAAACCCTTACGTTCAGCTACAACTCCGCGCGCGAAACATTCGCGCTGGCCTATCTGCGTATCGAAAAGCCGGACGGCAGCGTCAGCGAATCAAAGGCGGATGCCATCGCGAAGATGATCGACGATCAGCCGGCGCCAGCCGTAAAGGATGCTGCGAGTTTCAAAGAGATCCGCGAAGTGCATGTCACGGTCCCGCCGATTGCCATCGGAGACACGCTGAGCTATGAGGCGGACACGAAAATCGTAAAGCCCGCCGCGCCGGGCGAGTTTTGGTATTCGCAAAACTTCCTTTCAAACACGCGGGCGCACGATGAAGAGCTGCAGATCGACTTGCCGGCGGATCGCGCGGTTCATCTGAAAACAGCGCCGCAATTTCCGCCAGCGGTGACGACAAGTGGCGCGCAAAAACTCTATACCTGGACACGCACGGATGCGGAGACCGCTCCAGCAAAAAGTTCTACGGACAAAGACGCTGAAGGAAAAAACACGCCCGATGTTGTTTTGACAAGTTTTGCGAATTGGGAAGCTGCTGGAAAATGGCTCGCCTCCATCGAAACACCAGCTTCAAAGCCCGCCTCTGCCATCGCGGCCAAAGCGGAAGAGCTCACCTCGGGCAAGAAAACCGATGCGGAAAAAATCGAAGCTCTTTACGATTTCGTTGCCAAGCAAATTCGTCTTGTCGATATCCCGTTCGAGCAAATGGATTTTACAGCGCATGATGCAGCGGCCACTTTGTCCGCCGCCTACGGCGACGAACTCGATAAATGCGCGTTGCTCGCGGCGTTCGTGAACACGGCGGGATTTCACGGCGATGTCGCGCTGCTTTCTTCCAGCGCGAAGCTCGACGTGGATTTACCATGGCCCGGCGCTCTGAATCGCGCAATTCTCGCCGTCACGGTCGGAAAAGACGTTCTGTGGATGGATCCTGCGTCCGATGTTCTTCCGTTTCGGATGTTGCTGCCGAATCTGCGCGGCAAACAAGCGCTGATTGCTTTGGCGGCCGCTGCGCCGCATTTTGCCGAAACACCGTCCGCTCTTCCGTTCCCGTCGAAGCAGACCGTGGAAATTACCGGGCGCGTAAGTTCGCTCGGCAGATTGGTCGCGCGAATACGCTACACTCTGCGCGGCGACAATGAAGTGGCGCTGCGCATGGCCTTCGAACATGCGCCGCAAGCGCAATGGAAGCAGGTGGCGCAAACAATGGCGACGCTCGATGGCCTGCAAGGTGAAGTGACCGACGCAAAACCGAGTGATCCCACGGCGACCCTCGATCCCTTTACGCTCGATTTCATTTTGGTCAACGAAAATTTCCTGGACTGGTCGCAGGCGAAGACGCTGCTTGCGCTTCCTTTGCCCACGTTTGGCATGCCCGATCCCCCGGAAAATTCCGCGCAGCCGGTTGAGCTCGGAAATCCGCTGGATGTGACGGCAAAACTGACCCTGACTCTGCCTGTGAACGACTCGGCGCAAATGCCCGTGGGCGCGGGCGTGACGCGCGACTACGCCGCATATCGATCCAGCTATAGCACGCAGGAACACGTGGTCACCGCCGAGCGCACGTTGCGCTTTCTCGAACGCGAAGTGCCGGCGTCGCGGCGCGCCGATTATCTGGCGTTCGCGCACGCGGTCGAGAGCGATGAGAGCCAGACTGTTACGGTCGCGAATATCATTCCGGGCGTTCCCGAGGACGCCACGACGAGCGAGCTGATGGAATCCGGCACAGGATCGCTCAAGAATGGAAACAACGCGAAGGCTCTGCAATTGTTCCAGGCGGCGGTGCAAATTAATCCACAGCAAAAGAATGTGTGGCGCGCCCTTGGGCTGGCGCAGCTTGGACTCGGAAAATATGCAGACGCGGCGACGGCATTTCAGAAGCAACTCGCCGCGAATCCGGCGGACGACACCGCGAATAATTTGCTCGGCATCGCGCTGTATGATCAAAAGAAATACGAAGAGGCCGCGGCGGCATTCAAAAAGCAGATTGCGCTCAAGCCACTCGATCCGAATGCCTACGCGTATTTGGGCGCGGTTTATATCGACCAAAAACAATTCGACACGGCGGTTAAACAACTAGAAAAGGGCGTCGTGCTCGATCCGGACAACTCTGCGGTTCGGCTTCGCCTCGCGCAGGCATATCTCGGCATCGGTAAGACAGATGCCGCGCTCGGCGCGTTCGACAAGGCAGCGAGTCTCTCGCCTTCGCCGTTAATCTGGAACCAGATTGCATACGACCTCGCTGAGCACAATGTCGCGCTCGACCGCGCCGAACATTATGCGAACCTGACGGTCGATTCCACGGAAGCGCTCGTGGGCAATGTGAATCTCCGCCGCATCGACAATGACGTAGTCCGCGCCACGGCGGCGCTTCCCGCCTTCTGGGACACGCTTGGCTGGGTGCGTTTCCAACAGGCACGAATGAAAGAAGCCGAGTCGCTGATTGCCGCGGCGTGGCTGCTCGATCAAAGGGGCGACGAAGGCTATCATCTCGCGCGCATTTACGAAAAGCGCGGCGACAAGGAGCTTGCCATTCGCACATATACTCTCGCGCTGGCCGCCGGCGGCGCGCCCGGCGATGCGCGGACGCGCCTTACAAAATTGCTTGGTGGCGACGCTGGAATTGACGCGCGTGTGAAGCGAGCGGGCGGCGAACTCCTTCGCATGCGCACGGTCTCGGTAGGCAAGACCGGCGCGTCGACCGGCAAGGCGGCGTTTCTCGTTTTGCTAGAGGCCACGCCAAATGGGCCCAACGTGCGCGAGGCAAGATTTCTCGGCGGAGACGAAAAGCTTTCCGCGTTCACTGAACAGCTTCGCGCGGCAAAGTTCCCCGCTATTTTGCCGCCGCAAACGAAGGCGCGAATCCTCTTGCGCGGAGTGCTTGACTGCACCCCAGGAGCGCCGACGTGCAATTTCGTCTTTGACCCCCCTCGCGATCTCCTCGTCCCGCGCTAGCCGAAACATCCAATCCCGGGAAAATTTCGCGCCCCTAATTTCTCTTTTGCAAACAAGCACGAAATTTGTCAGTAGATCAGTTTCCGATTTCCGTGTTACCAAGCGCCTTACTCGGCGCTCAGGAACCGCCGCCAGGCGCAGAGAAGGAAAGATCGTCATCTGCTACTAATGTTTCCTTAAGAAAGTCTGCGATGTTCTTCTCCTGATCGAGTCCGATTCCACGAAAGATTCTTGGGCTGAAAAGTAGCAGACCGCCATAGCCACACACGAAGATGGCAGAAAGCACAGGATGGGAGGCGCGCGA
Source organism: Candidatus Acidiferrales bacterium (assembly GCA_035933995.1). GTDB lineage: Bacteria > Acidobacteriota > Terriglobia > Acidiferrales > UBA7541 > DAHUXN01. The sequence goes on from DASYYI010000422.1 coordinate 7,698, forward strand.
AACAAGGATGATTAGAATCAGTATAAGCAAGCCGACAACACCGAATAGGCAAATCGCGATTTTCGAGGTCGTCTCTAGATCGAATGTTCCTTTCACTATTGTTCCTGTTCCTTGAGCTTGGAACTCTCCCGTAAGGACGGTCGGCAGCGTGTTGCGGCTGCTATAGGTGCGTTGTAATACGCGAAATTGTTTGCCCTCCGCCTCTCCCAAGAACGGCTTGGAACCCCGATAGCCGGAGAACCCAAACATTGTGGGTTGTTCAAGGTCAATCGACTCGCGTAGGCGGCGCTCACACTCCTCTGGGCTGAAATCAGAGCGGAGGACCAGCGGCGTAGGTGGAGCGAAATACCTCAATTTCGCTGTATTGTACAGCCAAATGCTGCGCACGCGTTCGACTCGTCGTCGGCTATGTCCGCAAAGGAATAAGAACGAGCCTCTTCACTAGCAATTGGACGTGTAGTCCGATAATCGGAAACTACCAACCACTCAGAAATGTCTCGCAGAATGCCCTGAGCCACAGTGTGTTAACATTTACAATTCTCGCACACGAAGGGAACCGCGCCGAAACATGCCGAAAGTGGGATTTGTCAGCCTGGGATGCCCGAAGAACCTCGTCGATAGCGAGGTGATGATGGGAATCCTCGCGCGCTCGGGTTACGAAATCACGCCGCGCGCGGATGACGCCGACGTGCTCGTCGTCAACACGTGTAGCTTCATCGAGCCGGCGCGAAAAGAATCGGTGGACGCGATTCTCGAGATGGCCGAGCACAAGAAATTTGGCCGGGCGCAAAAGCTGATTGTCGCTGGATGCCTGGTCGAGCGTTTTAGGAATGAAATTCGCGAGCTGATTCCCGAAGTCGACGCCGTCATCGGCACGGGCGAAGTCGAAAACATATTGCAGGCGTGCGAAGGCGAGCTGCGAAATTCGCCTGCTGAATCGCCGACGTTTCTTTACCACGATTTGACGCCGCGAATTTTGGCGACGCCGCGCCACACCGCGTACATCAAAATCAACGAAGGATGCGATCATCCGTGCGCGTTCTGCATTATTCCGCAATTGCGCGGACGTTTTCGCAGCCGCCGGTTCGAATCCGTGGTGCGCGAAGCGACGAATCTGGCCGCGTCGGGCGTGCGCGAAATCAATTTGATCGGCCAGGACACGACGTTCTACGGTGAGGATTTGGGCATGCGGGATGGGCTGCCGCTGCTCCTCGCGCGGCTCGCCGAAATTGAAGAACTGCGCTGGGTTCGTTTCCTTTATTGCTACCCCAATCGCATCACGACGAAGCTGCTCGAAACAATCGCGCAGCACGAACGGCTGGTGAAATATCTCGATATTCCTCTGCAGCACGCAAGCCGCAGCGTCCTTGCACGCATGAAACGTGGCTCGCATGCGGATGCGTTCCTGAAAATGCTCGGACGCATTCGCCGAACAATTCCGGGCGTGTCGCTGCGGACTTCGTTTATTGTTGGCTTCCCCGGCGAAACGGAAGACGATTTTCGCGTGCTCTGCGATTTTGTGCGCGCGGCGGAGTTCGATTGGATGGGCGTATTTGCGTATTCGGACGAAGAGACCGCGAAAAGCTACGCGTGCGAGGAAAAAGTGGACGCTGAAACGATTGTGCAGCGCCGCGATACGCTGATGGCCATTCAGCAGAAGATTTCGCGGCGAACGTTGCGCGCGAAAATCGGCAAGACTTTTACGGCGATGCTCGAAGGGCCTTCGAAGGATACGGATATCGTGTGGGAAGCGCGCCTCGAAGGCATGGCGCCGGACATCGACGGAAAGGTTTTTATCACTGAAATTGAGGGCGTGACGGACGCAGCGCAGTTGCCGCCTCCGGGAACCATGGCGCGCGTCGAAATCATCGAAGCGCGTGATTACGATTTGATCGGCCGCGCGGTCGAAATTATTTCGACAGACACTACAATTCCGCAAGACACGCAAGTTCTCGCTCAGCCCTTCCCAATCCTCGCA
>DASYYI010000424.1:0-14172 GCA_035933995.1 Candidatus Acidiferrales bacterium
AATGGAGGCGAACTGCGAGCCTCTCCCGGCGTTGTTTACCAGGCAATCGAGGCGGCCAAAACAGCCGACAGCATGGTCGATCATAGCCTTCACATCTGCTTCGATGGAGACATCCGTGCGTATGAAACTCGCGGCCGCGCCGAGCTTCTGCGCGAGTCTCTCGCCCCTCTCTTTGCGCCGGCCGGCAATCACCACCTTGGCGCCTTCGGCGACGAAACACTTGGCGGTGCGAGCACCGATGCCGCTCGTGCTTCCAGTAATGACCGCGACTTTCCCTTCCAGCGCTCTCATCGGATCGACCTCCCAAGCAAGATCAAGACGACGGCAGTCTTCTAAAGAAAGGCGGCGTCATCTCTAGTTGCATGCGAGCAGGGAAGCTAGCACGTAGGCGAACAAAAAGCAAATAGATTTGACCGTTGGCCTGCCGATGGAATTCCTGATAGGATCTCCCCACGCGAAGATGAGAATTGCTTTCCCGAACCGTAATTGGTGGGCAGGGTTTGTAGCTGGAGTACTCGCTCTGTATCTGTTGATCACACTTCTTGAAAAACCGGAATCCTCAGTGGTTAGTCTCATGGACAAATTTGTTGCCATTGCCGCTGTTGGTTACTGTTTCTACTTCTATTGGACGCGAAGGGCCTGAACTCCGCCAGCGCTTTGTCTCAGTTGAGATTGTGCAAGGTCTCCATGCATCGTATCAATACCTATAGAAGCCGCGGGAGGATTTGCGGCCGAGCCAGCCGGCGGCGACATATTTTTTGAGCAGCGGGCAGGCGCAGTATTTTGGGTCGCCCAGGCCCTCGTGAAGCACCTCGAGAATATCCACGCAAACGTCCAGGCCGATGAAGTCGGCGAGTTCGAGCGGGCCCATCGGATGATTCATTCCCATTTTCATCACGGCGTCGACGGCTTCGGGCGTGGCGACGCCTTCCATGACGGTGTACGCGGCTTCGTTGATCATCGGCATCAGAACGCGATTGGAGACGAAGCCGGGCGAATCGTTGACGGCGACCGGTTTTTTGCCCAGCTTTTCGCAGAGCGCCATCGTGAGCGCGAAAGTTTCGTCGCTGGTTTGCAGGCCGCGAATCACTTCGACGAGCGTCATAACGGGAACGGGATTCATGAAGTGCATGCCGATGAAATTTTCCGGGCGGCTGGTTCTTGCGGCGAGCGCAGTGATGGAAATTGACGAAGTGTTGCTGGCTAGAATTGCGCCGGGGCGCAGAGCGGCGTCAACTTCTTTCAAGACGCGCTCTTTTAGTTCGCGCTGCTCGGGGACGGCTTCGATGGCGATGTCGGCGGCGGCGAGGGCTTTCGCGTCGGCGGTGATTTTGATGCGGGCGAGAGTGGCGGATTTATCGGCTTCGGTGATTTTCGCCTTTTTGACTTCGCGATCGAGATTTTTGCCGATGGTGTCGAGGGCGCGGTCGAGAGATTTTTGGTCAACGTCGCGCAGAATGACGGAATAGCCCGCCTTGGCAAAAACGTGCGCGATGCCGTTGCCCATCGTGCCCGCGCCGAGCACGCCGACCGTTTTGATTGCATCGAGAGCCATGAAGCCTCCGAGGAAAATTCGAGAAGGATTAGGGAATCACGGGCTGCGGAAGAAATCAAGGGAGCGAACGAACGATTTAAGGCAACTGCAGATTCCTCGTCGCGGTTGCTCCTCGGAATGACAACCGTGAGCATTTGTGCGCTACTGCGGCGGGGCGGCGTCGATGACTTGGCGCAGCGGAGAGAAGCTAACCCGGCGGTCTCAGCTAATCCTGCGATGGCTTGCCTGGGGCGCTGCTCGGGAGGGAGCCAGGTTTCGAGGGCGCGGACTTGCTTCCGCCCCCCGCGGCACCACCATTCCCCGCAAGGTAGCGCATCGCCGTCGCGGCAAGGCCATCGAGCGCACCGCCGCCATTCGCTCCGCTGGCGACGAGTATATCGGGCACAAATTTCGAGGTGCCATCGGCAAGCGCGGTGACCACGTTTACGAGCGCGGTGGCATTCGAGCCGAGAGCGCGGACCTGCGCTTCATAGCCTCGGGCACGCGCCAGTCCTACGGCTTCGACTTCGGCGCCGCGAGCCGTGCCGGTCTGGCGAATGAATTCGGCTTCGCCGCGGGCTTCCTCGGTGCGAGCGTTGGCGTTATTGGTTTTGATATCGACGCCGACTTTTGACTTGGCGAGATCGGCCTGCATCTCCGCGGTGCCCTTGGCGTTTTCCATGGCGATGCGTTCATCCTGCGCGGCCCGCTGCTTTTTGTAGGTTTCGATTTCCTGATTGGCGATTTCACGCCCGGTGAGGACTTTGACCAAGTCCTCGGGAAGGACAACGTCCTGGATATAGACGCCCCGTGTTTCGACCTTGTATTGATCGAGTTGGTCTTTGATATGCCTGAACGCTTCTTCCTGAACCTGTTGGCGCGTTTCGATAAAGCGAATCGCGGGCATGCTCTGGAGCTTGTCGCGAAAATGATTTCCGACGGCGGCCTGGAGGACTTCGTTGACGAGATTCAACATGGTGCCGACCATGGAGATGACGCGCGGGGCGTTGGTGTCCGGCACGTGAATCTGCACTTGCAAATCAATGTGGAAGACGAATCCTTCGTTGCTCTTGGCAACGATTTGGCTGAGCTGAGCGTCGAGATTGTGCGCCTGCGAAACCTCGTCGGCCCAATTCAGCGTGAGAATGGACGTGGGCACGATTTCCGCCTGATAGCAGCGCGGATTGAGCGGATACTTGCCGGTGCGGAGCGCTTCTTGCCAAATTCCGCGATGGCCGGGACGAACGAGCGAACCAAATTTGAAATCGGCGCCGGAAATGTCTTCCGTAGGCAGACCGACATAGGCTTTGATCACCGCGGTCTGGCCTTGCTGGACGACCAACATCCAAACCAGTTCGACCGAGACCAGAAACGGGTTGAGCGCATAAGCGCCATAGAGAAGTGGATCGTGCTGCAATCCGATGCGGCCACCATTGTCGAGGAAAGCTTGAAAATCCTGGTAGTTATTGTGCAGATTGTTCTTGTTTCCGAGAAGAACTTCTATGATTTGGCCGTCGGTGGCATTGGCCTTTTCCATTTTGTCGACGTCGGCGAATCCGCCAAGACGACCGGCAATGTCGCCGGAAGGAAGCGGGTCACCTTCAAACGTCGTCACGATGCCGACCATGTCCATCAGGGCGCCATCGCTGCCGCACGGCTTTGGCTCGATGCGCAAGAGGTCTAGCTGGGCCGGGCGCAGGCCAAAGGCCTCGGGCATGAGCCGCCCTCCACGACCGCGAAGATCGGGCGAGATTGGCAGGCCATAAACCTGGGATTTGGTGACAACCAAGAAGCCGACAGGGTGAATCGGCGCGAGCGTTCCCGGAGGAAAGACAGGGCGCTGCACGCCTTTTTGCCCGCCGCCAGCGACGAAAGCGCGCAGGTCGGAGAAATTTCCAAAGGCATTCTTGTAAACGGCGGATTTTGCGCCAATTGGCAGCGGCGCGCCGACCTGAGAAATGACCACTCCAATTTCGCCAGCGGGAACTTGCACCCACGGGAATTTCCTCACTTCATAGAAGAGAATCGATTTCCAGCGCAGGCCGGGCATCAACAGATCGGCTTGGTAGCCGGCTTCGCCCTGGAATGCTATAGCGTTGTCTTCCTTTAGCTTTCGAGCAGAAACGCGCTTCAGAACGAGCCCTACTTCCGCGGGCCCGATTCGCCGGGTAGACAGCACTATGTATCCGAGAATAACGACCACGCCGACAGCCACCCACATTATGTTGGGAATCGCGGCCACCATGACTTGCTCCTGTGTTCTTGTGGCGTCATCATGCGCTCGGAATATCTTTGTTGTCAATCAGCACGGCGGCAAACGGACGGCCTCGCGTCCATTTGTCTTATGTCTTATTGCGGCGAGGCGGCGTCGAGAGTCATGAAACCTCCGAGGAAAATTCGAGAAGGATTAGGGAATCACGGGCTGCGGAAGAAATCAAGGAGGACTAATGGAGGGGCTAGCCAACAAATAGTAGGGGATTTGCAAGCCGCAAGGAGCATAAAACTCCTCGTGGGTGAAGTGAAAGCCAAGTTTTTCGAGGATGTGACGCGATGAGGCGTTCGCGGGGTGGTGTCCGGCAGAAAGAGCTTTCGCATTTAGCGTTTCAAAGGCATAGGCCATCACGGCGCGGGCTGCTTCCTCGGCGAGGCCCTGGCCCCAAAATTCTGGACGCAGATGAAAGCCCAATTCATGAATTTCTTCTTCCGGTCTGTATGGGCGTATACCGGCGCAGCCAACGTGTTGGCCACTTGAGAGCAAGAACACCGGCCAATACTGAAAGTGATGCTCCTGTAGCGAGTCGTTTTCCTTCTCGAGCCGATGCTCGATTTGTTCAGGCGAGAAAGGGCCGCCGATGAATTGCGTGACGCGATGATCTCCCCAGAGCGCGAGAGCGAGAGGAAGATCGTCGCGTGACCAGCAGCGGAAGCCGAGACGTGCTGAGCGAAGGAAATAATCTGGCGCGACGATCATGAGCCACAGGCAGCTGTGTACGGGCAATAACAAGTTAAAAGAGAATTGTCACCACGAATCGGGCGTCGGGAAGAAAGTGGTTGGAAAAGCAGATCCCTCACCACCGTTCGCAAAAGACGCGACCGGATTGGGGATGACACATGCGCGACGAGGGCGGTCACTGGGGAGGGGCGGCGTCGATGACTTGGCGGACGATTTCTTTTGCGCAGGCTTCGTCTTCGGGGAGGACGCGGACGGCGTAAATGGGCTGGGCATCCCCGGAGCCGGCATCGGGTTCGTCGCCAGGGCGGGCGACATAACAGGCGACGCCGATTTCGGCGAGGCAGGATTTCAGAATATCCGCCATGAGCGCGCCGCTGATTGTGCCGCTGCTCGCGGCTTTGTTTGGAGCATCGCTTGCGGCGCCGCTCGCAGGATTGCTGGACCAGACTTCGGCGGTGGCGTCTTCGGGGTAAAGCTCCTCAAGAGTTTCGTGGCGAATGTCGTCGGCGCCTTCATCGTCCTCTGCGGGGATTTCATTGGTGGCGTCGGGAGGCAAGGGCGCATTCGCCGTGGTGCTAAGGACTTCGTCGAGGACGGCTTGCGCATCGGAGAAATTCGCGGCGGGCACCCAGATTTCGAGTTCAGAGTATTCCGATGAAAACGTGAGGCGCGCGTCGAGGTCTTCGCGATTGTAAGGGATTTTTGCGGCGTCAAGCGCGGCCGTTATCGCGGAAAATGTGCCGCCGCTCGCCCCTTTCCAGAGGAGCGTGGGCTGCGCCAGTTCGTCGGCGGGCGTGCGGAGCTTGTGGTCGACTTCGTCTTCGGAAGGCAAAGCGTCGACGAGGTCCACGTCGCAGTCGTTGCAGTGCGTGAACCCGCGGCGATATTCGTATTTGCAAACAGGGCAGAACATTCAGTTCACTTCAGCCCGCTGGGCTCTCGGCACATGCGCCGTTTGCAGGCTTTCCTCTTGCTGCTTCATAAAGCAGGACTTTATCCAGATCGCGCGGCGACAGTCGCCGCCCAAGGAGAGAATCGATCGTCTCATTGAGGGCCTCGCAACGAACAAAGAAGCGGGCGTAGACGTTGTCATAGCCGGGAGGTGGCGCAACCGAATCTGTCAGAAGGGCGATGGCTGCTGCGGCCCGTGCGTCATAGATGTAAAACCGAGACGGGAAATGGAAATGCAAGTACTTTGATGCAAGCGAAGGCTTATCCTCGCCAGAAATTTTGCGGAAGAGCGCCATGACTTTTTTGTGTGTTTCAAGATATAGGGCCAAGTTGCTATCTGGCGCGGAGCTGGGCGCTTGGAACCAATCGTCGATTTTCTCTTTACGAATCCCCGGACCCACACATTCCTCGTAGAATTTGTCGCCTAGTATGCCACCGGTCTCCCGCCGTCTCTCAATTGCAGCAGCGTAAGAACGCCCGATCAACCAAACTTTCGCAATAATAATGTCATCACGTTTGTGGTCGGGATTAACCTCGCACAATTTGTATAGGACTCCGTTCGCGAAATCCCAGGCTGTATTTGAAATGGCTACTTCGATCTCGTCGCGTGTGAGTTGGTGCCGCGTCAAATAGGCCTCCCGTTCTTTACGCGATAGCCTTCAGCTACGGGCGTTCGACGGCCAGGGCGACGGCGTTGCCGCCGCCGAGGCAGAGGGCGGCGATGCCGCGTTTCAGATTGCGGCGCTGCAATTCGTAGAGCAGCGTGACGAGAATGCGCGCGCCGCTCGCGCCGATGGGATGGCCGAGGGCGACTGCGCCGCCATTCACGTTGATTTTTTCAGGATTGAGCTTCAACTCGCGCGCGACGGCGATGGCTTGCACGGCGAAGGCTTCGTTCAGCTCGATCAAGTCGACATCTTTGTCGCGATCCCAGCCCGTTTTTTTGAGCAGCTTGTTGACAGCTTCGACCGGCGCCATCATCACCCATTTCGGTTCGACGCCGCCGGTGGACTGGGCGACGATGCGCGCGATGGGCAATTTGCCGAGGCTCTGGGCGTTGCGTTCGCTGGTGACGACGCAGGCCGCGGCGCCGTCGTTTGTGCCAGGGGCGTTTCCCGCGGTGACGGTGCCGTCTTTCTTGAATGCGGCGCGGAGTTTGCCGAGGGCTTCGAGCGAAGTGTCTTCGCGCGGCGTTTCGTCCTTGCTGATGACGATGGGATCGCCTTTTTTCTGCGGAATTTCGACGGGCACGATTTGCGCTTCGAAGAAGCAGGACTTCATGGCGCGGACGGCTTTCTGATGGCTTTCGAGCGAATACTGATCCTGCTCCGCGCGCGAGATTTTATATTTTTCAGCGACAAGCTCGGCGGTGACGCCCATGTGGTAGTCTTCATAGGCTTCCCAGAGGCCGTCGTGGACCATCGAGTCGATCAACTGGCCGTTGCCGAGGCGGTAGCCGGTGCGCGCTTGCATCAGGAGATACGGGCAATTCGACATGGACTCCATGCCGCCGGCGACGAGAATTTCGGATTCGCCAGTGATGACGGCTTGCGCGGCCAGGGCGACAGATTTGAGGCCCGAGCCGCAGACTTTGTTGATGGTCATGGCGGCGACGCGATAATCGAGGCCGCCCTTGAGCGCTGCCTGGCGCGCGGGATTTTGGCCGAGACCCGCCTGAACGACGTTGCCCATGATGCATTCGTCGACATCTTTGGGGTCGATGCCCGCGCGGCGAACCGCTTCGGCGACGACTTTCGCGCCAAGCTCGGGCGCGGTGAGCGAAGAAAGTCCGCCCATGAATTTTCCCATCGGCGTGCGCACGGCGCTCAATATGACTGGCGTTTCCATGATGATGGCTCCTTAAAGTATTACGCTGCCCTGAATACAACAGTATAGGCGGGGCGATTGGCAGGGTCAATTTCGGCGCGGGCAAGAGATAGAGGTCTTAAAGAGTAACTTGCTCGTCACCTACTGAATAATCTGATTGTATGTCTCCAGCCAATTGAGTATAAGCTAACGTTAAGCAGTTCTTCGGTGAATCCGGCGTTTAGATGAAGCAGATGTGCAACCGCGTTGCGACACAAGGAAAGGAGACCACGATGACAAAACTGTCGATACTGGCTTTGCTGCTTGCATTTCCTTGTTCTGCAGGAGCAGGCAAAAAACCGAAACCTTTGCCCATGCCTCCCCTCGTGTCCCATGAACAGCCACTGACCAACTATGCTTGCCTTTTCACTCCAACGTCACAAGTATCCGCGGTGGAATACTGGAGTGTGATAGCTTTTGCCGAATACGGCAAAGGGCACAAGCGGTACTGGACAAAATCGCTGGGGACATTTCGCGGCAGCGAATCTATTGCGAGCCACAATTCTGAATCGGCAGAGGCGGCGAAGCTATTGGCTTGATTGCCGAAAATGTTCAATACGGAGATGCAGGGAAGAAGTGCTCGGAATGGGAAGAGGCTGTACAGGAAGAGGCGGCAGCGGCTAAGAATTCCCAGAGCAAATGACGAGCGCGACCGCAATCGGCGCGATGATTCTGGGTGATTTATTTTACGGCCTGCGTTCGCGGCGGCATTGCACGCGTTGATGCTGAGATTGCTTGCGCCAAATCGCGCGAGCGCGACTAGCTCAGGCTGTTTTGCTCTTCGGGGTGGGAGTTGCTGGGCCGGATTCTTTCGCGTCAGGCAGCGGCAACGCTTCTTTCGGTTCTGCTTCGATGGTCACGTCTACCTGAGCGCCCTCTTTCAGCCGCACGGCATTACCGTCCTTGTCTTCCAGGGTATTCTCGACGCGAATCTCCCGGTACAGGTCGTCGGCGCCATGCACGGCGATCTGCGCCTTTTCGGGATCTTCGGGAGAGATTGGGGGGATGATTTTCTCAACAACGCCAGGAAGAGTGATGCCTACCTTATCGTTCTCTTGACCCTCGTCCTTCGGCGTATCGTTCATGGTATGCGCTCCTCCTGCCCACAGTTAGTTCGAGAATCGTACCGGATTGAAAATCTTCCGTAAACATAATTCCTGCTTCTTAAGATGCGCGGACCGGGGAAGCGGTGAACAGATCATTCCTGGCTTAAATGCACTTGGCCTGGCGATTGCAGCCGGACCAAACGCGCAGTACAAAGAGGCGAAAGAATCGGATACGATGGATGGATAGACGAATGCCGGAAATACCACAGGGATCCGCGGAATTTCTCGAACTAAATGCGGAACAGCTTGCCGTGGTGGAGCACGGCGAGGGGCCGCTGCTCGTCGTTGCGGGCGCGGGGACGGGGAAGACGCGCGTCATTACGCGCCGGATTTGCCGGCTGCTCGAAATGAATCCGGAACTTTCCGGCGAAAATATTCTTGGGCTCACGTTCACCGACAAAGCCGCGAACGAAATGAAATCGCGAGTGATGAAGGCGGCGGGCGCGCGGGCGGAAGGCGTATGGCTGAGCACGTTTCATAAATTCTGCATGGACAAGATTCTGCTGGATTCGAACGCGGCGCTGCAGGTGATCGAACCGGTGGAGCATTGGATTTTGCTGCGGCGGAATATTCGCGAGCTGGCATTGAAGCATTTCACGAGGCTGGCGGAACCGGGCGAGTTTTTGAGCGACTTCGAGAAGTTTTTTTCGCGCTGCCAGGATGAACTGGTGACAGCGGAAGATTATCAGGGCTACGTCGACGGCTTGCGAGCGGAATTTGAAATGCGAAAAGGGCTGCTGGAGGCAGAGGTACGCGCGGCGGAAGAGGAAAATCTGGCGCGGCTGGAGGAGGTAGCCCGCGCCTATCGGATAAGCGAACGGCTGCAGCGCGAGCGCAACTTGATTACTTTCGGCGGACAGTTGCTGCGAGCGGTGGAATTGCTGCGCAGCGATACGGAACGGCTGGCACGGCTTCGCGAGCAGTATCGATATATTTTGGTGGACGAATTTCAGGACACGAATATCGCGCAACTTGAATTGCTGCGTCTGCTGGCGGGCGATGCGCGGAACATCGTGGCGGTCGGGGACGACAATCAGGCGATTTATCGCTTTCGCGGCGCGTCGTTCGGGAGCTTCACGATTTTCTTTGATCGGTTTTGCGATGCGGCGAAGGACGCCGGCGGCAGCTTGCCGTTGAAATCGCTGACGCGGAATTACCGTTCGACGAAAAGGATCCTGAGTGTCGCTAGCCAGGTGATTCAGCACAACGAGCATCCGACGTTTTTGCCGCACAGCAGCCTGGTCACCGAAAATGCGACGGGCGAAAAGATTCGCATCGTGGAATTCGCGACGCCTGAGGAGGAGGCGCACTGGATCGTCGGCGAAATTGAACGGCTGCACGCGGCGGGGCGGCCGTGGCGAAGCTGCGCGGTGCTCTATCGCAAACACTCGCACCGGACGCGCATTGTGGACGTGCTGCGGCGCAAACGAATTCCATTCGTGATTCGCGGGCTTTCCGTGCTGTCGAATACGCTGGTGCGCGACCTGCTGGCGTACTTGCGGCTGATCGTGATTCGCTCGGATAACGTGGCGCTCGCGCGCGTGGTGGCCACGCCTTACTGGGGATTCGAGCCGCGCGACCTGGTGCGGCTGGCGGAAAAAACGCGGCGAAACCAGTCGATTGCCGACGTGCTGGAGGCGCCGCAGCAGGAATTCTCTTTTCGGCCGCAGATGAAAACAGACGAGTTGGCGAGATTTCTGAAAGCGCTGCGGCAACTGGCGAAGCGAGCGAGCGCACGAACCGTGTTTGACACGCTGGTGGGAGGACTTGGACTGTCGCCGCTGCCTTCGGACGCGGACCGATTGAACCTGGAGCGGCTGGCCGCATTTTTGGCGGACTGGGAGAAGAAGAGCGAAGACAAGTCGCTGGCCGCGTTTATCGAGTATTTCGATTTCTTCCTGCAAGCGGGCGGAGAAATGGCGCAGACGGAAGAGCCGGCGGACGATGCGGTGCAACTGTTGACGGTGCATGCGGCGAAGGGGCTGGAATTCGATCATGTTTTTGTGTTGACGATTTCAGACGGCGAGTTTCCGGCGCGCCCGCAGGCGCCGGTGTTGGAGTTCCCTGCCGCGCTGATGAAAGAGGAGCAACCGAAGGGCGAATTCCGGATTCAGGAGGAACGGCGACTTTTTTACGTGGCGATGACGCGCGCGCGACGATTGCTGACGCTTTCGACCATCGTGAACAACCGGAAAAAGTGGTCGCCGTTTCTGGAGGACATTCTCGAAGATCCGAAATTGAAAGCAGCGCACGCAGAACAGTTGGCCCCGAAGGTGAACGTCCCCAAAGAGGACGAGACGGTGGGGTCTTTACCTGCCGATCCACGGCTGCCGCAACTTTTTCCAGTGATTCCGGAGAATTCGCGCGCGTATTCACGGATTGCGCTGTGGGCCAAGGCGTTCCATCCGCCGCTCGGCGAGCCGCTGCAACTGAGTGCGTCTGCGATTGAGACGTACAAAAGCTGCCCGATGAAATATTTGCTGCAACAAGTGTGGGGAATCCGCGGCGGGCCGCAGGCGGCGATGACGTTTGGCAACGTGATGCACACAACGATTCGGGAATTCGTGCGAGAGATACGGAAGGGGCGACGAGTGCCGTTCGAAGAAGTTGTGGGGATTTTCGAGCGCGAGTGGTCCGCTGCGGGATACCAGGATGATTATCAAGAGGAAGAATACCGCAAGGCTGGGCGCGAGCAATTACAGGCGTTTTGCGAAAGCTATTCGCGCGCGCCGGCAGATGTGCTGCATCAGGAGAAAGCGTTCGAGCTGCCGCTCGATCCAAACGTGGTGGTCATCGGGCGAATGGACCAGATCAACCGGCTGGAAGCGCGGCAGGTGGAAATCGTCGATTACAAGACTGGGAATCCGAAACGTCCGAAGCAGGCGGACCAGAGTTTGCAGCTAAGTTTGTACGCGCTGGCGGCGCAGGAAGTTTTGGAACTCGAGCCAGAGCGGCTGGTTTTTTACAACTTGACGACGAATGAAGCGGTGGCGACAACGCGCGACGCGAAGTCACTGAAGAAAGCCAAGGAGGCGGTCGCGGAAGTTGCTGATCTGATTCGCGCGGCGGAATTCCCCGCCAGGCCGGGATTCATCTGCCGCTACTGTGACTACCGGCCCATTTGTCCGGCGCACGAGCATTTGATTTCGATACAACCCGCAAACACAAATTGAAATTTCAAAAAAAAAGAGCAGCCGATTTGGCTGCCCTTTTTCGCTGCTCGCTCGTTTCGTTGTTCGTTGTGTTTCGTTTGTCGGCGCCGGAATTTAATTTACCGGCGATTGCGCGCATGAACTGCTTTGGAGTTTCTCCCCGCGACCAAGCCGCGCTTGATATTTCAGAAGCGCGAATCTTGATCGCTTCTGTCTTGTATACCCGCATAGAGGCGCGATATCAAGAATTTTGTAATGGAGGAGCCGTGCACGTTAACGCGGGAAACTAGCGTAGTAACCCTGGCGCGCGGTGACGGCGAGGCCGGGACGCTCAACGCGCACTTCAATCGTATGGTAATTGCCTTTGCCGACGGTCTTGGAGGGCTCGAAGGCGAGAGTGTATCGATTGCGCGCCTCATCCGTTAACGCGGCATACATGCGCTCGAGATCAATCTGCTTGGTGGCGGAGAAAACATCGCCGCCCGTCGAATTCGCGTACTGCGCCAGGCGGCCGAGCCCCTGAAGCTTGAGAATATCGGCGCTGGAATTCACCGCGATGGCGTAGACGGAAATATCGTTAGCGAGCAAAAGGCGCAATGTGTTGTTGAAGCTCCACTGATTATTACGATCGTTGGTGCCGTCGGAAACGAGAAAAATAATTTTGCGGCGATCGCGAGCGCGGTTGCGAAGCATTTCGGCGGCGTAGTGAATGGCGTCGTCGACGTGTTTGGTGACACCGTTGGTGTTCGTGCCCATAAGCGGAATATCGGCGGCGCCGCCGAGGGTTTGACCGTTGATGCGCGGCGGAGTGGTCATGACCATAGGCGGAGTGCCCGGAACGCGAGAATCGAGGGCATCTTTCTGGTTTGTACGAATCTGCTTGAGCTTGGCAAACAGGGCGTCATTGTTCGCGGAAAAATCCATCACCAGCTTTGGATACTCATCGAAGCGCACGAGCGCCACTTCGTCATTGGGCCCGAATCCGGCAGCGATACTGTCGAGGCTTTTCTGGACCTTCTCGGATTCCTTGGTGGGCAGATCGTCATCGAGAATAACGACGGCGGAAATGGGGAAAGGTTCATTCCAAAAAAAGCGAATGGGCTGTTCGACGTTGTCCTGGAAGATGCGAAAGTCGTCCTGCTGCAGGTCCGCGACAAGATTTCCGTTGGGATCCTTTACCGTGACGGGGACAAGCACGTCGGTCGCATGGACGACAATTTTTGAGACAGCTTGCGGCGGCTTAGTGGCGGGTTTTTGCGGAGAAGCGGCGCTTTGCGACGCGGCAGCTTGCGAGGCAGCGCCGCTCCGCCCAGCTAAAGAAACTGAACAGACAGGAAACAACGCAGCGGCGGCAAAAATCGCCACGAATTTTCTCATTTTCCCCCTGCCCCCACTATGCATTGTGCGCGGCGAAGATATTACCGCGTCCTGTCAAGTTATCGCCGCGGCGGGACGCATCCGTTTGCGCGAAGGACGCATCGAACTATCCGCAATGAAGAACTCCGACAATTATACAATGGCTTCCCGCACATGAGGCGGCGATCCTTGTTGAAAACGAGATTCTGGGCGGCGGCAGCAGTGTTTATCGCGGTCATCATCGGTTGCCTGACAGGCGTCCCGCAAATTTGGATGCAAGGAACGAACTGGGGGTTCGCCGTAAGGGCGGGAGAA
Source organism: Candidatus Acidiferrales bacterium (assembly GCA_035933995.1). Lineage (GTDB taxonomy): Bacteria > Acidobacteriota > Terriglobia > Acidiferrales > UBA7541 > DAHUXN01. The sequence goes on from DASYYI010000424.1 coordinate 13,234, forward strand.
TCGCGGCCGCAGATTCCCGTGCAAATTCCGGTGAAGAAGCCGGACGCGGAACAGAAGAAACAGCAGCAACAGCCGAACGAAGGCGTTACACATCTGAACGTCAACCTGGTGCGGCTGTACGTGACGGTGCGCGACCATCATGGAGCGATTATTCAAAATCTGGAAAAGAAAGACTTCCGCGTATATGAGGACGGCAAGGAACAGACGATTGCGTTTTTTTCGAAGGACATGACCGACCCGATCACGCTGGCGATGATGATCGACACAAGCGGCAGCCAAGTGGATCTGCTGGACGCCGAAAAACAAACCGCATCGCGATTTTTGCGCGACATTTTGCGCAAAGACGATCTGGCGATGCTGGTGTCCTTTGACACGCAAACGAACTTGCTCGCCGACTTCACCGACAATCAGGAAATTCTGCAGGCGGCGCTCCAAAAAGCGGAGATTAACGCGCCAGTGAGCCTGGGGCCGACAAACCTGAACCAGCAGGGTACGGTGCTTTATGACGCGATCTATCAGGTCTGCCGCCAGAAGCTTCCGTCAGAAACAGGACGCAAGGCGCTGATCATCCTCACCGACGCGGAAGACGAAGGCAGCAACGAAACATTGCAAAATGCCATTGTGGCGGCACAGGAAGCGAATGCCGTTGTCCATGTTCTTTTGATCGCCGAGCGCGGATTCTATTTCGGAGCGGGCATGGGCTATACCGGCGGTACTGTGGCCCGCGAAATGGCGGCGCAAACGGGAGGGCGCGTGATCTCGATTCGCAACGACAAGGATCTGGACAAAGCCTTCGATCAGATCTCGCAGGAACTGCGCAGCCAGTACGTAATCGCTTACTATCCCACGGACACAACCGCAAACGGGGCGTTTCGCAAGGTCAAAGTCGAGACAACGACTCCGGGCCTTCGCGTGCTGACGCGGCAGGGCTACTACGCG